>CAIWWN010000203.1 GCA_903916355.1 uncultured Burkholderiales bacterium
CAGTACGCCCGCATGCACCACGTTCAAATCTTGCTCGAGCAAAATCATGTCGGCAGCGGCCTTGGCCACATCCACGGCCGAGTCGACCGACAAACCCACGTCGGCGGCGTGCAAAGAAGGTGCGTCATTGATGCCATCGCCCATATAGCCCACCACATGGCCATTGGCTTTCAAAGCGCGAATCACCTGTTGTTTTTGACTGGGGTTGACGCGGCAAAATAAATTGACGTGTTCAACACGCCTTTGCAAAGAAGGTTCGTCCAACAAAGCAATCTCTTTACCCAGCAAAACGCCCTGCACTTCAATCCCCAGTTGGCCACAAACATGGCGCGTCACCAGATCGCTGTCGCCGGTGATTACTTTGATGGCCACACCTGCACGCTGCAATTTCGCTAGGGCCGAGGCGGCGCTGGCCTTGGGTGGATCGAGAAAGGCGGCAAAACCTGCCAGCACCAACTCCGACTCGTCGTTGATCAGCGCCAACGCATGGTCCCTGGGCACCTCGCGCCAGGCAACTCCCAGCACACGCAAGCCCTGCGCTTCCATGGCATGGTATTGCGCATGAATGCGATCGGAGTTGATCTCGTCCATATCCACCGGTGCAGCGTCTTGCTGCAGGCTCGCATGGGTACATAACTTGACGATTTCGTCGGCTGCGCCTTTGGCCACCAACCAACGCCTGGCACCATCGTCGATCAACACCGAGACACAGCGCCGCTCAAAATCAAATGGAATTTCATCGATCTTTTGCCACGGACTGACATCGAGCAATTGGTGGCTCAGGATGGCCTCATCGAGCGGGTTTTTCAACCCGGTCTCGAAATAGCTGTTCAGATAGGCCAGCAGCAAGACCTGATTGCTGACTTGGCCGTTCAAATCCAGGTGATTCTCCAGTCGGATCTTCGCTTCGGTCAGCGTGCCGGTTTTGTCGGTGCAAAACACATCCATGGACCCCAAATCCTGGATGGCGGTTTGTCGCTTGACGATCATTTTGAGTTTGGCCAGCCGAATCGCACCACGCGACAGGGTGATGGACACCACCATGGGCAACAACTCAGGGGTCAAGCCCACCGCCAAGGCCACCGCAAACAAAAACGACTCCAGCCAGGGCTTGTGGAACCAGGCGTTGACCAAGAGCACAAAAAGCACCAGCACCACGGTCAACCACATGATCAACATGCCAAAGCGGCGCGTACCCAGCTCAAAGGAAGTGACCTGTGCGGGCTCTGCCATGCTGTGCGCAATATCACCCATTTCGGTTTGCATGCCCGTTTTCACAACAAGGATTTTGGCGCTACCGCCAATCACCGACGTGCCCATGAACACCGCGTTGCTCGCATCTTGAATCTCTGAATCCTGCGGCCCGACCCGACCCGCATGCTTTTCGACCGGAAAGGCTTCGCCGGTCAGCAGCGACTGATTCACAAAAAAATCTTTGGCCTGCAAAACCAAGGCGTCCGCAGGAACCAAATCGCCAGCGGCCAACAAGGCCACATCGCCAGGCACCACTTCATGCAAGGGAATCGACACGGCTTGACCATCGCGCAACACGCTGGCACGCACAGAAACCGATTGGCGCAATTTGTCTGCAGCGGCATTGGCCCTGAATTCCTGCACAAAATCGAGCGACACACTGAGCAACACAATCACACTGATGAGGGCAAAGTTGGTCACCTCACCGGTCAAGGCCGACACGCCACTGGCGATCAACAACACCACCACCAAGGGGTTTTTGAAGCGCGACAGAAATTGCCAAATCAGAGCATGTGCCGCTGGCGGTCGAAACGAGTTGGGGCCGAACTGGAGGCCTGACTGCTCGGCCTGCGCCGTCGTCAGGCCAGCAGGGGAGGCATCGGTGACGATGTCTGAAGCGCGGGTCCACCAGGCGGGTGGCGCGGCAGAAACGTGCGAGGAAGTTGGAGCGTGGGGCATGGACCATCTTAAAGACAGACCCCCAAATTTGGCTTGACTTGGATCAAGAAGTGCAGGGCCTGCAACCCACGGACCCCGCCTGGGCTGGTTTCAGACCTTGGGCAAAAGGTATTGCGCCGCCAACTGAATGAAGCTTTGCAAAGCCGGATCCAGCCCCGTTTCTTCTTGCAAAATCTGCGCGACGCGGGGGGCCCATTGGGCTGCCAAGCGGGCGTCTAAAAACAGCATGCGCGAGCGCCGGGCCAGCACGTCCTCCACATGCACCGCGTATTCATAACGTGCGGCAAAGCGAACCATGGCCTCGCACAGACCTTCACACAGCCATACGTCATGACCGGGCAGCGCCTGAGCAAAGGCTTGCTCTGAACCATAAGAATGCCAGCCCTCGGCTTCGCATAAGGCCTTGGGCGCCAGCGCCGTGGGTTCGGCGCCGACCAAAGGCAGCTTGTCGGTATGCGCGGTCTTGGCAACCGATGCGGCCAACAAGCCGCTATCCGCGCATTTTTGCAGCACGTCTTCGGCCATGGCGCGGTAGGTCGTCCATTTGCCGCCCGTGACCGTGACCAGCCCGGAGCGACTGACCAAGACCGTGTGTTCCCGGCTCAAGCCTTTGGTGTTTTCACCGTCGTCTTTGGGCGGTTTGACCAAGGGGCGCAAACCCACCCAAATGCTTTTCACATCGCAACGCCGAGGTGCCACCCGCAGGTAACGCGCCGCCTCGCTCAGGATGAAATCAATTTCCTCCTCAAAGGCCAAGGGCTCTGTCGCCAAATCGTTGCGTGGGGTGTCGGTGGTGCCCAAAATCACTTTACCCAACCAGGGCACCGCAAACAATACACGGCCATCGGCCGTTTTAGGAATCATCAAAGCCGTGTGACCCGGCAGGAATTGGGCATCGACCACGATGTGCACGCCCTGACTGGGGGCCACCATGGGCTCTGCTGTGCCATCTTGTTCGCGCAGCGCGTCCACCCACACACCCGTGGCGTTCACCACACAGCGCGCTTGAATGGCATAGCCTTGCCCCGTCAACATGTCTTCACAGTGCAGTCCCGAAACCCGTCCTTCGGTGTACTGCAGTTGCGTGGCCTTCATGTAGTTAATCAGCAAAGCGCCTTGCACTGCGGCGCTGCGCGCCAGCGCCAAGGCCAGCTTGGTGTCATTGAATTGGCCATCCCAATACTGCACGCCGCCGCGTAAATGATCCGGTTGCACGGTGGGCAAACAAGCCAGAGTGGCTTGTCGCGAAAAAAAATGGGTCGTGCCTAAACCGGCAGAGCCGGCCAGCGCGTCGTACATTTTCAGGCCGATGCCGTAAAAAGCCGTCTCCCACCACTTGTAGGCGGGCACCACAAAAGGCAAAGGCTGCGCAATGTGCGGCGCATTGCGCAGCA
>CAIWWN010000204.1 GCA_903916355.1 uncultured Burkholderiales bacterium
GACGGCATCATGGTCGCGCGCGGTGATTTGGCGGTGGAAGTGGGCAACGCCGTGGTGCCTGCGCTGCAAAAACGCATGATCAAGCTGGCACGCTTGCATGACAAAGTGGTGATCACCGCCACCCAAATGATGGAAAGCATGATCACCAACCCGGTGCCCACCCGCGCTGAGGTCAGTGACGTGGCCAACGCCGTGCTCGACGGCACCGACGCCGTGATGCTCAGCGCCGAGACGGCGGCTGGCAAGTACCCGCTCGAAACCGTGCTCGAAATGGCCAAAATTTGCGCGGCCGCAGAAAGCGCTGAGCATGTGGAACTGGACGCTGATTTCAACGGACAGAGCTTCACCCGCATCGACCAGTCGATCGCCATGGGCGCCTTGTTCACCGCCCACCACCTGGGTGCCAAGGCCATCGTGGCCTTGACCGAATCGGGTTCCACTGCCTTGTGGATGAGCCGCCACCGCGTTCGCATTCCGATCTACGCGCTCACCACCAAAGTCAGCTCGCAGCGCAAGATGGCCTTGTTTCGCAACGTGCGCGCCTTATTGATGGACACCAGCGCCGACCGGGATACGGCTCTGGAGCAAGCTGAAGGCCACCTTAAAAAGCGCAAGATTGTGGAGACTGGGGACGTCTATGCCATCACCTGTGGCGAACCCATGGGGGCGCCGGGTGGCACCAATATGCTCAAGATCTGTCGCGTCAGCTGACACCCCATTGGTGTTCGGGTCTTCACAAAGAGACGAGAAAAGAGACCTGAAGGGTCGTGATACCTTTAAAATCCGGATCAGTTACATCACGGTTACGAACGCTTGTTAGCGCCCTTGACCCTGTTCTGGTTTTTAATCTCCTGGAAATCTCATCATGGCCCTCGTCTCAATGCGTGAACTGCTCGACCATGCCGCCACTCACGGTTATGGCATCCCGGCTTTCAACGTCAACAACCTGGAGCAGGTGCAAGCGGTGATGACCGCCGCCGACGAAGTCGGTGCGCCTGTCATCTTGCAGGCCAGCGCCGGTGCCCGTAAATACGCCGGCGAGCCCTTCATCAAGCACTTGATTCTGGCCGCCACCGAGCAGTGGCCGCACATTCCGCTGGTCATGCACCAAGACCACGGCCAAAGTCCGGCCATTTGCCAAGGCGCGATCGACCTGGGTTTCTCGTCCGTGATGATGGATGGCTCGTTGATGGAGGACGGCAAGACGCCCGCCGACTTTGCGTACAACGTTGACGTGACTCGCCGCGTGGTGGACATGGCGCACAAATTCGGTGTCTCGGTCGAAGGCGAGCTCGGTTGCCTGGGCAACCTGGAAACCGGCGAAGCCGGTGAAGAAGACGGCATCGGCGCCGTGGGCAAGCTGGACCACAGCCAGATGCTCACCGACCCCGAAGAAGCCGCGCAGTTCGTGAAAGCCACGGGCCTCGATGCCTTGGCCATTGCCATTGGCACCAGCCACGGTGCTTACAAGTTCAGCCGCAAGCCCACGGGCGACATTTTGGCGATCAGCCGCGTGAAAGAAATTCACGCGCGCATTCCCAACACCCACTTGGTGATGCACGGCTCGTCCAGCGTGCCGCAAGACCTGCTGGCCCTCATCAACCAGTACGGCGGCAAGATGAAAGAAACCTACGGCGTGCCGGTGGAAGAAATTCAAGAAGCCATCAAGTTCGGCGTACGCAAAATCAACATCGACACCGATATCCGCTTGGCCATGACCGCTGCGGTGCGCAAGTTTTTGTTTGAAAACCCCGACAAATTCGACGCCCGCGAATGGCTCAAGCCCGCCCGTGAAGCGGCCAAACAAATTTGCAAGCAACGCTACCTGGAGTTTGGCTGCGAAGGCCAGGCCAGCAAAATCAAAGGCGAAACGCTGCACGCGATCGCCCTCCAATATGCCCAAGGCAAATTGGCCCCACAAGTTCACTGATTCAATGACCCATTCCCTGCACACTTCGGCCCTCACCTCCCTCACCCTGCTGGCGCGAGGCAAGGTGCGAGACAACTATGCGGTGGGCACCGACCGCATTCTCATGGTCGCCTCCGACCGCATCAGCGCGTTTGACGTGATCATGGGCGAGCCGATTCCGGGCAAAGGCGTGTTACTCACGCAAATGGCGCTGTTCTGGTTTGACAAGCTCGGCCCTCAAGGCCTGAACTTGTGCCCGATTCACCTCACCGGCGACGTGCCCGAGAGCGTGGTCAGTGCGGCTGAGGCGCCCCAGGTGCAAGGCCGCTCCATGCTGGTCAAGCGCTTGAAGCCCATTCCGGTTGAAGCCGTGGTGCGCGGCTATCTGGCCGGCAGCGGCTGGAAGGAATACCAAGACAACCAAGCCGTGTGCGGCGTGAAGTTGCCCGCTGGCCTGAAGAACGCCAGCAAACTGCCTGAGCCCATTTACACGCCGGCAGCCAAAGCGGCTGTGGGTGAGCATGACGAGAACATCACCTTCGAACAAACGGTGGAGGTGATTGGCCTGGACTTGGCCACCCGCATCCGCGACATCAGCATCGCCATCTACAAAGCCGCCAGTGCCATCGCCGCTGAAAAAGGCATCATCATTGCCGACACCAAGTTCGAGTTCGGCCTGGACGAGCAAGGCACTTTGGTGTTGATGGACGAGGTGCTGACGCCCGATTCATCGCGTTACTGGCCCGCAGAAAGCTACCAAGAAGGCATCAACCCGCCGAGCTACGACAAGCAATTTTTGCGTGACTGGCTGGACGCGCCGCACAACGGCAAGCTGTGGGACAAAACCGCACCCGCACCCCACTTGCCTCGTGAGGTGATTGAAAAAACCGCAGCCAAATACCAGGAAGCCTTGCAGCGCTTGACGACCTGATTGGCCCTGTGCAGCCCGTCGCTGCCCCACTTCGCCTGTGACCTGGTGGCCATGGGTGTCCGTTTGAAAGTAAGTCATGTTCACTTTATTTCGCCCGGCCACAACCTTGATGGTGCAGTACGCCCATTACCACCGCGATCGCCGCAACATCCTCACGCACCTGGTCGGCATCCCCTTGATTGTCATGGCGGTCGGCATGCTGCTGATGCACCCGATGATGACCGTGGGTGATTTTTGGTTCACCCCGGCAGGCGTGCTGTGGTTTATTTCAAGTCTGTGGTACCTGACCCGTGGCGCTTGGTTGTTGGGCGTGACCACGGTGGTCGTGAACGGCGCTTTGATGTGGGCCGCCTACCGCACGCCCCTATGGGTGGCCTGGCTGGGCTGGCCTGTGCTGCAAGATCAACCGGTATGGCTCTTGGGCTTGGGTGTTTTTTTTATCGGCTGGGTGATCCAGTTCATTGGCCACTGGTTCGAAGGCCGCAAGCCGGCTTTTGTGGATGACGTGGTCGGCCTGATGGTGGGGCCGATGTTCGTGGTGGGCGAAGTGCTGATGGCTTTTGGCCTGCTGCGCCGCATGCACCATGACATCAACCGGCTGGCCGGTTCAACCCGTTGAATGCACTGTCAAGGCGTTACGGCGGCATAGGTTTGGCCGGTGGCGGTGAGTCGACCATTTTCAAACAAGGCCGATGTGCCAGTTCTCGCATCGTGCCAAGCGTAGCGTTGCACGCAATCTGAATTGGCCATCCAAGCGGTGCTTTCCTGAATGAATTGGTCCACTTGGGCTTGGCTGTATTTTTGCGGTTCCGTGCGGGCTTGCGCTGCCGTTTGCGGCGCAAATTCAGTGAGCCAGACCGGCTTGCCATAGGCGGTGCAGATCGCTTGCACATCGGCGATCAGCTTGCGCGCTTCAATCCCTTTGTACCAATGCACGGCAATGAAATCCACCCGTGCTCCCAGCCCCAGAAACGCGGACAGCCAATTGCCTGCGCTGAGCGGGTTTTTGGCCAGCGCGGGGGAGCCGACCACATCGGCCTTGCGCATCAGCGCAGTCCAGGCCTGAAACGCCACTTCGGGCTTCACATGTGCTTGTTTGTCGTTGTCAGGCTCATTGAAGCCCAGCACATAGCGGGAGTAAGCGGGCAGATCGGCCACCCGCTGAGGAGAAAATGCCATCGGCACAAACTTCGATCCAATGGGCAGATCCGATCGCGCCCCCCAGTTGTAATACCAGTCCACATTCAGCTTCGACAACTCGCGCAGCCCCATGCCTTTGGACACGGCCAAACCGATGCCTTTTTTGCGAGGCGCGGGTGGAAGGGGGTCTGAGGCGAGGACGACGCCTGTGGCGAATAAACAGGCTAAAAGTACGTATTTCATGGGGCCATTCAAGAGCGCTAAGGGATTTTCTTAGAAACAGTCCCTGTGCCCCGCCCGGCGACATCCACAAGGTGACAAGCTGTAAGCGCCAATCGCGCTAAGGTGGCGCTTTCGCACCGACCATGCACCAGGAGATCAGCTTGCCTCAGCCCATTCACTTTTACGAACCCAAAGACGGACACCGTTTGCCGCACGACCCGTTCAACGCCATCGTCGGCCCCAGGCCCATCGGTTGGGTTTCCACATGCAGCGATGACGGCATCACCAACTTGGCGCCCTACAGTTTTTTCAATGCTTTCAATTACGTGCCGCCCATCATCGGCTTTTCCAGTGCGGGCTACAAAGACTCGGTGCGCAACATCGAGGCCAATGGCGAGTTCGCCTGGAACCTGGTCACGCGCCCCTTGGCCGAAGCCATGAACCAGACCTGCGCCGCCGTCGGCCCTGAGGTGAGCGAGTTCGATCTGGCGGGTTTGACGCCGATCCCCTCGCGCCTGATCAAACCCCCGCGCGTTCAGGAAAGCCCTGTGTCCTTTGAATGCAAGGTGACGAATGTTTTCCAATTGCAAGGCGTCAACGGCGTCAAAGTGGAGACTTGGATGGTGCTGGGTGAAGTGATCGGCGTGCATATCCGAGCCGACTTGCTGGTGGACGGCGTGTACAACACGGCCGGGGCGGGGCACATTCTGCGCGGCGGCGGACCAGCCGATTACTTCACCATCGGGCCTGAGCAGTTATTCAAAATGCATCGCCCGCGCTGAAGTGCCCGACAATCAGTCTCTTTGACAAATTCGGTCGGTAGCGATTTTTATGGCGATTCAATGGTTTCCCGGGCACATGCACCTCACGCGCAAAGCGATTGGGGAGCGCATCAAAGACATTGACGTGGTCATTGAAATGCTGGACGCGCGCCTGCCCGGTTCGAGCGCCAACCCCATGCTGGCCGAGCTGATTCAAAGCAAACCCGGGCTCAAAGTGCTGAGCAAGCAAGACCTGGCCGACCCGGTGCGCACCGCGCTGTGGCTGGACCATTACAACGCCATGCCCGGTGTGCGCGCGATCGGCCTGGACACCAGCATGACCTCACCGGCCAAAGCCTTGATCGACGCCTGCCAGCAACTCGCCCCCTTGCGCGGCGGCATGGTCAAACCCATGCGGGTGCTGATTTGTGGCATCCCCAACGTGGGCAAGTCCACGCTGATCAACACCCTCAAAGGCAAACGCGCGACCAAGACCGGCGACGAGGCCGGCGTGACCAAGATCGAGCAGCGCATCACCTTGGCCGACGACTTTTATCTGTACGACACGCCCGGCGTGCTGTGGCCGCGCATCATCGTGGCGCAAAGCGGCTACAACCTGGCCGCCAGCGGCGCGATCGGCATCAATGCCTTTGACGACGAAGAAGTAGCCCTGGAGCTGCTGAACTACCTGATTCCGAATTACCCCGAAGCCTTGACGGCGCGCTACAAAATCAACGAGGTGGCTGGCCACACCGACGAAGACATGTTGGACGCCATTGGCCGACAGCGCGGCGCGATCCAAAGCGGTGGCCGCATCAACACCACCAAAGCCGCCGACATCGTGATCCACGACTTTCGTTCGGCCGCGCTCGGCCGGATCACGCTGGAAACCCCTGCCGAATTCGCCGCCTGGCTGGCGTTAGGCGAGCAAGCCGACGCTGAACGCGCGGTGCGCAAAGAGGCGTTTGAGAAGGCGAAGAAAAAGCCGGTGAAAAAGAAGCGCTAAAAGCTTGGAGACCGCGCAGCCCTTGCGCAAGGGCTGGCGGCTCAGTCTCTTCCTGCGCCTGAGCGCGCAGTTCAGTTCAACATCATGCTCAGCTTGCGCCGGTAGCTCGACACCAGTTGCGCTTGCGGGTCTTCTAGCACCGCGGTTTTGCCCATCAGTTCAATGCCGCCAGCCGACTTGCCGTTGGCGTCTTGGCTGGCTTTGGATTTGGGCGGCGTCAGCAATTCCAGCAAGGCGACAAAGGTTTTGCGCGGCGCGTCCTCGCCCCATTTCTTGTCGCGCATGATGATTTCCAGCAGCTCGTCCATCGCGCCGGTCCAGTCGTCCAAGCCGATCAGCACACGGCTTTTGGCAAAACGCGCATCAAAGTCGCGCTTGTTCTCGGCAATCAAGGCGTCAAACTGGTGGATTTCCCACTGGCCACGCGGGTCGGTGGTGACAAACAACAGGGTTTGCAGCCACTGGTTCAGCGCCTCAAAGCGCAGGGCCAGCGGAATTTGCTTGAGCATGGGCGCCAACAAGGCGTCCGCCTGTTCAAACTGGCCGGTGCTGATGAGGATTTTGATCAGGTCGAAACGCGCATCGTCGTTGCCCGGGTTCGCGGCCAAAGCGTCTTCCAGCTTGGCTTGCGCGGTTTGCAGGTCGCCCGAGGCCATCAACTCTTCGGCCGCTTGGGTTTCGCTTTCGGCCAGCAAGGCCTCTTCGCTCGGAATGTGTTTGTCCAGAAACTCGCGCAATTTGCCTTCGGGCACGGCGCCCATGAAGCCGTCCACGGGCTGGCCGTTTTTCAGCAAAATGCAGGTGGGAATGCTTTTGATGCCAAAGGCTGCGGCCAGTTGTTGCTCTTGATCCGAGTCGATTTTGACCAGTTTGAAGCGGCCGCCGTAGGCGTCTTCCATTTTCTCCAGCAGCGGGCCCAGGGTTTTACAAGGGCCGCACCAGGGGGCCCAAAAGTCCACCAGCACAGGGACGGTGGAGGAGGCGGCGATCACCTCGGCTTCAAAATTTTCGGTCGTGACATCAATCATGGCGGGCATTATTTCCGGTAGAGGCGGGTGAAACCTTAAAATTCGGTCTTGATTACAAAAAGCACCCAATGACACAAGCGCTTATTGGCGTCGTCATGGGTTCCAGCTCCGACTGGGACACCATGCAGCACGCAGTCCAGATTCTCCAACACTTTGGCATCCCTCACGAAGCCCAGGTCGTTTCGGCGCACCGAATGCCCGACGATATGTTTGCCTACGCCGAAGCCGCGCTGGGCCGGGGCTTGCAAGCCATCATCGCTGGCGCCGGCGGCGCGGCGCATTTGCCGGGCATGATCGCGGCCAAAACCGTGGTGCCCGTGTTGGGTGTGCCGGTGGCCAGTCGCCACCTGCAAGGGGTGGATTCATTGCACAGCATTGTGCAAATGCCCAAGGGCATTCCGGTGGCCACCTTTGCGATTGGCGCGGCCGGTGCGGCCAATGCGGCCTTGTTTGCCGTGGCCTTGCTGGCCAACCACGACGCTGCGCTGCGTGCCAAGTTGCAAGCCTACCGGGTGGAGCAAACTGCAGCGGCCCGGGCCATGAGCCTGCCCCCAGTGGGCGCGGCATGAAGCCGGCGTTGCTGCCGGGGGCGGTGATTGACGGTCAGCAAGTGACCCTGGGCGTCATGGGAGGCGGCCAGTTGGGCCGCATGTTTGTGCATGCGGCGCAGGCCATGGGTTACGCCACCGCCGTGCTCGACCCGGACCCGGCCAGCCCAGCGGGCCTGGTCAGCCACCACCACATCGCCACCGCTTACGAAGATCCGCAAGGGCTGGCGCAATTGGCCGCTTGCAGCGCCGCCATCACCACCGAATTTGAAAACGTGCCAGCCCCCGCCTTGGCGGCCCTGGCGCTCACACGCCCTGTGGCCCCCGGTGCAGCGGCAGTGGCGATTGCCCAAGACCGTGCCCAAGAAAAAGCCCACTTTGACCGCTGCGGTGTGCCCTGCGCGCCTTATGCGGTGATTGAAACAGCTGCGCAAATGGCGGCCGTGCAAGACGACTTGCTGCCCGGTATTTTGAAAACCACCCGCATGGGTTACGACGGCAAAGGCCAGGCGCGGGTTGCGACCCGCCAGGCCTTGCAAGAGGCTTGGGCCGCTTTGGGCCAAGTGCCTTGTGTGCTGGAAAAAATGCTGCCCTTGGTCAGCGAATGCTCGGTCATCGTGGCACGCGGTGCGGATGGTGCGCTGGTGAACTTCCCAGTGCAGCACAACCTGCACCGAGACGGCATCTTGGCCGTGACCCAAGTGATGGACGGCCTGGTCGCGCCCGCGCTGGCTGCAGAGTTGGTGACTGCCGCCCGCGCCATTGCCCAAGGCGTGGCCTATGTAGGCGTGCTGTGCGTGGAGTTTTTTGTGCTGCAAGACGGGCGCTGGGTGGTGAACGAAATGGCGCCGCGCCCGCACAACAGCGGGCACTACACCATGGACGCGTGTGACCAGTCGCAGTTTGACCTGCAGGTGCGCACCTTGGCGGGTTTGCCGCTGGTGGCACCGCGCCAACACAGCCCGGCCATCATGCTCAATGTGCTGGGCAATTTGTGGTTCCGTGCCGATGGCAAAGAAGCCTCCCCACCCTGGGACCAAGTGTTGGCCTTGCCCGGCGCCCATTTGCACCTGTACGGCAAACTGGCCGCCCGGCCCGGCCGCAAGATGGGGCATTTGAACCTGATTGCCGCCACTGCGGCCGAAGTGCGTGCCAATGCACTGCGTGCCGCTGCGATTTTGGGCATCGAGGCGTTTTGATGCTGCTGGACGGCAACCTGCCTCAGTCCATCGCGCAGGCGGTGGATGCCTTGCAGCGCGGCGAGTTGGTGGGTCTGCCCACCGAAACGGTCTACGGCCTGGCCGCTGACGCCTGTAACGAGGCGGCGGTAGCGAAGATCTTTGCCACCAAAGGCCGCCCGGCCAATCACCCCTTGATCGTGCATGTGGCCAGTGCCGCAGGCGTGCCTGCCTTTGCCGCCGAGGTGCCGGCTTTTGCCCAGCGCCTGATGGCCGCCTTTTGGCCCGGCCCGCTGACCTTGATCTTGCCGCGCCGTCCCGATGTGGGCGCCGCCGCTGCTGGCGGACAAAACTCCATCGGCCTGCGCTGCCCCGCACACCCGGTGGCCCTGGCCCTGTTGAAAGCCTGCGCGGCGCAAGGCATGGCCGGCTTGGCTGCGCCAAGTGCGAATTTGTTTGGCCGTGTCAGCCCCACCACGGCCGCCCATGTGCAGTCTGAGTTGGGGCACGAATTGTTGGTGCTGGACGGCGGTGTCTGCGCGGTCGGCATCGAGTCCACCATCGTCGACTGCACGCGCGGCGAGCCCGTGCTGCTGCGGCCCGGTCAGATCAGCCGGGCGCAGATTGAAGCGGCTTGCGGCTTGGCCGTGCGGAACAAAGACAGTTTGCAAGCGCCCGCGCCCAGAGCCTCAGGCACCTTGGAGTCGCATTACGCGCCGCGCGCCAAAGTACGACTGATGTCGGCGCAAGACATTGCCGCCAAACTGCTGGCCCTGGGGCCGCATGCGAATAATTTGGGTGTTTGGTCGGTCCAGCGGCCAGGCACTGAAGAGGGTGTGGGTATGGGTATGGGTATGGGCGCCGGCGTGGTGTGGCGTGCACAGCCCTTATCTGCCGCACAAGCTGCGCATGATTTGTTCACCGTGCTGCGCGATTTGGACGCGCGCGGCGTGCATCAGATCTGGGTGCAACAACCGCCCGACACCCCCGAGTGGGAAGGTGTGCGGGACCGGTTGCAGCGCGCTGCGGCTTGATTACTTCAGCTGATTAAACAATACAAGAGCCTGTGCGTGGCAGAACGGTGGCTCGTAGGTGCCGTGATAGTTGCCATAAAACGTTGCTGGGGCAGACGTTTTAACGGTACCGTAAAAAAGTTCAATTGTGGAGTTCACATCGACCGAAGTCACATTGGTCAAGCCTTTAGCGTCGAAGGCAGCCTTCATGACAGCTTGATGAACTGCGGGTGAGACTGTGGGGTCTCCACTGCCGCCGCACAACAGCACTTTGGACTTGGGACTCCAGTCCAGCAAGTCATTTTGTTTGGCTGCCGCTACCACCGGGTTGGTGCTTGGGTTGGTGGTGATGTCCGCAATGTAGGCAGCTTGGAAAAGTGCATCGCGGGCTTGGGTGGGCGTCTCACCATTGATACCCGGCAACTTGCCAGAAGTCACGAGGGTGGTGTAGTTCAGCGTCGAACTCGGCAGCAGAGTTTCAATCCAGTCTGAATAGGGGGCTTTGAACGCCGTGGTGACATTGCTGTACAGATTGCCATAAATCTTTTGCCATGCGGTGATGAAATAAGGCACAAAGAATTGGTAGCCGGCAATTGGGGGGTATGACATCGAACCTGACAGGTTGTAAGGCCCGGCCAAATGCGCGCCGGCGACCACATTGATTTCACCCGACAGATTTTTCTCGATCTCGCGGTGTGCCGCCATCGACGAGTGACCGCCTTGCGAGTAGCCGGTCAGCATGACTTTGCCATTCAGGCTGGCACCCAGCACCTGCGCGGCGTTGCGGGCAGCGCGGATAGAGTCGATTACGCTGGTGGCTTCGGAGGCGGCATGCAGGTAGGGGTGATAGCTGTAGCCCGATTTGGCAAAGCCCAGGTAATCGGTCGCCACCACGGCGTAGCCTTGGCCGGCATACATGGCCGCCAACAATCCGGTTTCACTGTCGGTGGGATTGGCTAAGGTGCGTGTCTTTTGTACATCCGTGCCTTTGGCATAGGCCACCAAGGGGGCTGCGGCTGTGCAACCCGTGCCTGTAGGCAACAACAAAACGCCGGATGCGTTGGAGGCTTCACCCTTGGCGCCTGGGGTGACATAGTTCAAGGGAATCACTTGGACATCGCATTTGGCTGGCCCGCTCAGGCCGATCAAGCCACTGCCGTCGAGTTGCGCTTTGGTCACGGTGGCTATAACGGTCGGAGTTTCCAGTAACACACCGTTGTGGTTGGTGTCCGAACCGCCGCAAGAAGCAAGTAACACGGCAGCACCGACAGCCGAAAGTCGCAATCGTATCGAAATCATGGAAAGTCTCCTGGGTTATTCATAAAAAGAACGCTCGTTCTGTTTTGAATCCTATTGCTCCGGCCCTGTGAAGTTTAAGCAGCATATCGAACTCGGCGGTCCTGGAAGTAGCCAATAACCCGCTCGGGTGTTTTCTCCAACATGGTCATATGCTCGTTGGCCGCTTCTCGTAATTTGGCTTTGGTTCGCAC
>CAIWWN010000205.1 GCA_903916355.1 uncultured Burkholderiales bacterium
AGTTATTACATCAGATCACTATCTCCTTAGCGGCCACCGCCGACTAGCTGCGTGTAAATATCTTACCCTTCAAACTGCACCTGTGAGACGACTCGATGATGTTAGATTCTCATCGCTCACAACCCAAGACCGATTGAGCCTTCTTCGCTCTTACAACCAGCAAAGGGATAAATCGACTTCTGAAAAGATTCGAGAAGCAATAGTAGGTGTCGATCCAAAGATGGCTTATGTTGATCTAATGATGCACAACCTGCGTAGGAAGGCGCTTGATTCATCATCTGGTGAAATTTTTATCTGTGGTGAAAAAAAACGCTTCAAAATAACGACAATGCAGTTTCTTAAAGCTGCGATAGAAGTTATTGACTCTCAAAGAGAGTACTGGCCTCTTACGGTGCGAAGAGTTCACTACTTATTACTCAATGATCCACCGCTTCGTCATGATAAAAAGCCATTTTCCAAATATGAAAACGATAAAGCCTCCTACAAAGCCCTTACCAATTTGCTTACTCGTGCAAGGCTGGCCGGCAATATTCCTATTAGCTCAATTGAAGACAGTACCCGGCCCATACAGGAGGGCGGTGGATTTGATGCTGTAGGCGATTACATCAAACAAGAGACCCAATACTTCTTAACTGGCTACAACAGAAATCTTCAAATAGGTCAACCAAACCACATTGAGATCGTGCTGGAGAAAAACGCACTTCGTACGGTCATTGAGAAGTTCGCAAAGGAGTACTGCATCCCAATTACAACAGCCCGTGGGTACTCTTCAATTACGCCTCGTTATGAGGTCTACAAGAGATTTAAGCAATCCGGTAAGGGCAAACTCGTGATGCTCTACCTGACAGATTTTGATCCTGATGGAGACGAGATTGCCGCTTCTTTCAGCCGCTCAATGCGCGATGATTTTAGTATCAAGGACATTACCTCAATTAAGGTTGCCTTGACTAACGAGGATATTGAAGAGCATGACTTACCAAGCGATATGGACGCAAAAGTAAGCAGTTCCAATTATCAAAAATTTATTAAGAGGTATGGCTCTAACCGAGTTGTCGAACTTGATGCAGCGCCAGTTGAACTTTTACAAAACAAACTGCGCGATGCAATTGAAGATTATCTCGATATGGATGAGTTCAACTCTCAAAAACAACTCCAAAACCAAGAGGCGATTGAAATCCAAGCCTACCGCTCATTATTGTTCGATGCCTTTGGTGGAATCGAAAAATGAGACTTGTCCCAATTTTTTGAAAGCTCTACAAATGAATGAGTCAAAAGCAATCAAACTATCTAAAACAAACCAGTGTAAAAATCAAAGACTGGGGAGCAACCCCAACACCATCAAGTTGGATGCTCGGCATTTAGATGCTGGCATGGCAGAGGGTATGTCGGTTGGAATGACTCCCAGCCACATAACAGCTTCTCTGACCACCAAGTCAGTCAACACGGCCTTCACTGTTAAAAAGTTTGCCAATGTCGAGAATTCAATTGAGGTGTCTGATTACATCCTTGAACTGCAAAAGGCAGGTAGTGAGGTGGTCAACGGCGACCTTGGCAGGCTCGAGCGAATGTTGACCAGTCAGGCCATAGCGTTGGACACCATGTTTAACCGCTTGGCGCTGAAGGCGGCTGGGGCTGAACATTTGAAAAACTATGAGGTGTTCATGCGACTTGCTTTCAAGGCACAGGCGCAGTCAAGGAACACGGTCGAGGCGCTGGCAATGCTCAAGCACCCCCAGCCCTATATCAGCCAGACCAACATCGGTCAGGTTGGCCACAACCAGATTAACCACGTGCACACACCGGTTGAAACTTCACAAACGATGCCAAACAAACTACTGGAGACCACCCATGGCAACAACTTGGACACCAGAACGAAAAGCCAAGCAATCCCAAGCCATCAGGCAATGGCAACCTTGGCTAAAGTCCACAGGGGCAAAGACTGCTGAGGGCAAGGCCGTGGTATCGCGCAACGCCTACAAAGGCGGTCACAGGCCGTATATGCGGGAACTGGCACGGGAATTGGCCCAAGAGTGTCTGTACACCCAGAGGTTGGTTGAAACCTGTCGTGATGCTTTTACATGCGAAGCCGCCTCGCCGACGCAGAGATCTACAACATGAAGGGGCGACAGAATCCCTATGCGGCGTAACCAAGTGTAGTTTAACTACACTCATTTTGATAACAAAGGAGCAACCATGAGCAAAGGAGATTTCTTGTATGTCGACATTTGGGCTATGGCAAAGGATAATCATTTTGCAAGATTTAATATTGCTATGTTGGCTTGAGCCTTGAATTTTCAACGATGAATAAAACACCAAATGACTTCGAAACAGAGAACGAATGGCTAACTCATTGCGCTGAGAATGGATTTACCGAATCAATGTTGAAGTTATCTATGCAAATATTGACTTCGCGAACTGATGAAAAAAGAGTTGCTGAAGCTTACAAATGGCTTTTTTTAGCTCGATTTTTAAATGACAGCAAGTCTGAAGATCCACTACTTCTTTTAAGCTCCTGTTTGTCTGATTCACAGATTCAAGAGGGGGAAGCATTGGTTGATGTTTGGGCAGCCCAGAAACAATCAGAATTCAATGAAGATAAAACAAGTGATTGGGCTAAGGATCTTCTCGAAATGTGGATTGAATCCAATAGAATATCCAATATACATTGAGCCTTACTTTTCAACTCTTTTTTTCAGGTACTCATCAATGAGTTTGAACAACTGTCTCGCTTAATTCCTGTAAAGGTTCTATACTTTTTGTTAAGAATTAACTGCAAGTTAAGGTTAAGCATTTGTAGACAACTTCGTGCTGGATCAGGTTTTGAAGTCCTTGGATGAAACCGCTTGCTTACGCAAGCAAAGACGTAAAGATGCCAAGATTCATGATTCAAAGTGTCCTGGCAACACGGAAACCGTCGCTTAAGCTTTGGCTCGCAGTGACGTCCCCGAGGCGGATGGCCCTCCATATTACTCATTTTCAGATGGAATGCCTAAATTGCCTGTATTTAGCTCTGAGCAGCAACTAACTAGCTGGATACCCCGTGGCAGCACAGCAACTGGGAGAGGCCAGATTTCTGCAAATCAGCCCCGCCACAGCCTCCACATGGCACTTCGCAGCAACTGGCAGGAGAAGCCCCTTGGGTCGGCTCAAATCTCTTGCCTGCGGTCGTCCTGAGGCTGATATAGAGGCTCTCAACTGTCATTACCCCATAAAAGTCTCGAATGAGGCATTGAGTCATAGCAAATCTTGGGGATTGAAAAAGTGCAGGTGTCACCACAGCTTTTACGGGCTAGCGAGACAAAAACGGGGGAACAGACGGGGGAACAATCACACTACTTAAATATTTAAATCAATCGATCTGGCTGGTGTTTATGTTTACAAGTTTAAAAGTCAAACGCAACTCTTATTACTTGCCTATGAGTTCGACCCCAAGACACGCCATTTGCTACTGCTTGGATCGCATGAAAATTTCTATCGTGAACTTAAGCGCTAATCAGGACTACGCGGGGTAGCTGTAACCTCTTTGAGCCATAGGGTGATCAAAATCAATAAGCATATAGACCCCAGAGCCCAAAAGACCGAGGTATGACTTGGGTTTTTACCAAATGTAAGCGCAAAAGAAATGGCGCGCTGCCAAGTTAGCCAAAAGCGGCGGTATGCGGTAGTCAGTCAAGCAATCGGTGGAAGAAGCCACCTATACATTCCGGCACCAGTTCTAAAAATAGCCAAACCTGCTGGTAAGCTTTTTCTATGCGAGCCAATCGTTAGGGCCAATGAATACGACCTGTACTGTTGTTGTGAACTATGGCGATAGTCAATCCGCATGGTCTTTGGCAACGTATTCATCAATTTAAGCTGCAATACCGACAAAATCATCCCCGTTGGCGATGCCGGTTATAGGGTTAAGGTTTTGGGTGGATGCTACGCGTCGGAAGGTGGAGGGCGAGACGCCCATGTGTTCTTTAAAGAAGCGAGAAAAGTTGCCGGGTGAGGAAAAGCCCAACTCCAGCGCCACCGAGGTGATGGGCTCGTCACGCAGCATCAAGCGCCGCACCACCTCTTCCACCCGCACCGCGCTCCAAAAGACTTGCGGCGTGGTGTTGAGTTGGTCGCGAAACAAGGTAAAGAAGTGCGCCCGCGAAAGGCCGACGCGCCCGGCTACATCTTCCACTGAAATCGGCTCGGCCACGTGGGCGCGCATATAGGCGATAGCGGCGCGCAGACGATGGTCCAGGGTAGGCAAACGGGTCACCGGTCGCACGCCCACTGGTGCCTCTGTCGCTTCAATGGCGGCACTGATGAGCGATTCGATTTCGGTTTCCAGGTGTTCGGCGCCCGCCGTATGGGGTGACATGACCGCATCGAGCACCCGCCAGCAGCCTTGGCGCACCCGTGGGCTGATGGGGATATGCGGCGTGGAAAAGAAGAAAGACTGGCCGCTGGCGGCGCGGCGCTTGTCCAGCCATTCCTTGGCAATGTAAAGCACCAGAAAGACCGCAGGATGCTCTTTGTCTAGTAAGCGGGCATCATGGGACTCGTAGGCATTGGTGCCCAGCGCCACGTTTTCGCTGTAGCTCACAACATCATTGCCTAGGTTAGCAGCCGAGCGGCCACCGCCCAGCCAGAAGGCAAATTGCGTTTCCGCATGGGCGTGCGCGACCAAGTCGTCGCGCAGTTCCAACACAACAACCCGGCCGTATGGCCCTTCCCGAAGGGCATAGGTCTCAGACACGTTTTCTCTCCATCCCCGCACTATGCCTTGCGCGCGAGTACTTTGAAAGCCTATCAAGCGCAAACTGGGGAAATACCTAGTAAGGCGGTCAGACTTTGCGATAAGTCAACGGATGCAAAGATAAGCGCTTGCGGCCAGCCCCTTTTACAATTGCTCCACACGAAATCGGGCCGGCGCTGGCGCTGGGCCCATCTTCAGAAGGAACATCCCATGCGTTACGCAACTTATTTGTCCGGCGGTCGCAGGCAAGTCGGCGTGGTGTCGGACGACGGCCAAAGCCTCCGCCCGCTGGCTTTGGCCCCGCGCGAGGCCGAACGCGGCGTCTTGGCGCTGATTGAGCGCAGCGCGCGCGGCGAGGACATGCCCCCCGTCGACGGCACGCCCGTGCCCGTCGCCGACGTGCACCTGGACGCACCCATCCCCCTGCCCCGGCGCAATATCTGGTGCGTTGGGCGCAATTACCACGCCCACGCCAAGGAGCTGCAGGCATCGGTGTTCAAAGACAACAGCGCGGCCGTGGAGAGTTGGCCGATTGTCTTCACCAAAGTCCCGGAGTGCGTAGTTGGACCGCACGACGATGTGCAACTGCCGGTTGGCGTGTCTGACCAGATTGATTACGAAGCAGAGTTGCTGGTCATCATTGGTGCGGGCGGCAAAAACATCAGCCGCGCCGACGCTATGAAGCACGTCTGGGGCTATTCGGTAGTCAATGACGTGACGGCCCGGGACGTGCAAATGCGCCACCAGCAATGGGACATGGGCAAGTCCTTTGACACCTTCTGCCCCATGGGCCCCTGGGCGGTTACGGCAGATGCATTTGACGGCAACAGTGCCAGGGTACGCTGCTGGGTCAATGGCGAACTGAGGCAGGACGCGAATGTCGAAAATATGATTTTTGACATCCCGACGCTCATAGAAACGATCTCGCGCGGCATCACCCTTTACCCCGGCGACCTGATCGCGACCGGCACGCCTGCGGGTGTGGGCATGGGCATGAAACCGCCGCAATACCTCAAGGCCGGTGACCGGGTGCGCGTGGAGGTGGACGGCCTGGGCGCGGTAGAGAACGTCATGGTCGCAGGTGACGCGTGCTAGTGCCCCACCCGCTGCAATTTGAATGCACAGGCCAGGGCACGCCGGTGCTCATGGTCCACGGTCTGGGCGGCACGTCCAACACTTTCCAGCCGCTGATGGTCCGCTTAGGGGACTTGATGGTGTTGCGCCCGGATCTGCCCGGCTGCGGCCGATCGGCCACACCCAGTGAGGCGCTAACGATTGCGGATGTAGGCGACAGCCTTCTGGCTTTGCTGAAAGCCCAAGGCCTGACCAGGGTACATCTGGTGGGCCATTCCATGGGCACCTTGATATGCCAGCGCCTGGCAATTACTGCGCCCGAATGCGTAGCCAGCCTGAGCTTAATAGGTGCCCTGACCGAGCCTTCCCAGGCAGCGCGTACCGGCCTACTGGCACGGGCGGCAACTGCGCGCAGCCAGGGTATGCAAGGCATTGCCGACCAGATCACCGCTTCGGCACTGGCGCCGCGAACCCTGTCAGAAAAAGGCGCTGCCGTGGCTTTTGTGCGCGAGTCGCTGATGCGTCAATGCCCCGAGGGCTATGCCAAGTGCTGCGAAGCCCTGTCGGTTGCGCAATTGCAAGATGTGCGCAAGATAAGCGCACCCACCTTGCTGCTCACCGGCGACTGCGACCCGGTCGCCCCGGTCAGCATGGCGCAGCAATTGTGCGACGCCCTGCCCCACGCCACCTTGCGCGTGCTGGCCGATTGCGGCCATTGGGCCACGCTAGAGCAGCCGCAGGCCTGCGCCAGCGCGCTTGAAGCCTTTATTCGCAGCCACCCGATTTAAGCCTTTCTGACCAACGCCAAGAACCCCACGGAGACCAGCATGGACGACCACAACAGCAGATGGAACGGCAGCGCCGCAGACAGCACTTTGTTTACCAATGTGCGCATCCTGGATGCGACCGGCGAATACCCCTACACCGGAGAAGTGCTGGTGCAGGGCAATCGCATCAAGCGCATCACGCGCGGCGGCTCGTCCTTTGGTGCACCGAGCTCCGGCGCAGCAGGCACGGTGATCGACGGCATGGGTGCCACGCTGATGCCGGGCATGATCGACGGGCATTTGCACTTGTCCTGGAACAACGCACCAGGCATTGAGCCGGTGCAAATGATGGAGCTTGAAGAGCACATGCTAGTGACCATGGAAATGGCCAAGGTGGTACTCGATGCCGGCTTTACCGCAGGCCGGGGCGCAGCCGCTGCCAAGCCGCGCCTAGACGTGGTGGCCAAGCGTTTTATCAACGAAGGCCGCTTCCCCGGACCGCGCTATCTGGCCGCCGGGCCGGAGATCACCACCGTGGGTGGTCTGGGCGACTCTGCGCCCAGCCATATTCCGCATGAAGGGCTAAACCTGGGCATCGTCATTTCCGGCCCGGAAGAAATGCGCCGTGTGGTGCGCACCCTTATCAAGTACGGCGTGGACACCATCAAGCTCAATTTGTCGGGCGAAGAGATTACCGGCATGGGCGCGGAAGAAACGCCTATGTCCGAAGAGGAAGTGGTGATTGCCGTCAAAGAAGCCAAGTTGCGTAACAAGCAACTAGCCGCGCATGCGCGCTCAGCCGGATCGGTCAAGCAGTGTGTGCGCCATGGCATTCAAAATATCTACCACGCCTCTTTTACGGACGAAGAGGCACTCGACATGCTAGAAGCGGCTAAGGCCCACCACTTGGTAGCACCAGGTATCGCCTGGCTCATCAACGTCGCCCGTCACGCCGGACCGTGGGGCATCCACCCGGGTACACCGCTCACCATCAAGTACGAGCGCGAGTTGGAAGCCTGTATCGCCAGCATGAAAAAAATGCACCGCCGTGGTATCCGCATTTGCATAGGCGGCGACTATGGTTTTGCCTGGACACCGCAAGGCACCAATGCCAAAGACCTAGAAACCTTTGTCACCATGCTGGGCTTTACGCCGATGGAAGCAATTCAGGCCGCTACCAAAAACGGGGGCGAGATCATGAACATGGGCCACGAACTGGGCATGATCAAAGAAGGCTATCTGGCCGACTTGCTGCTGGTGGACGGCGACCCGCTAACCGATGTGCGCATCCTGCAAAACAAAGACCGCCTGCTGGCCATCATGAAAGACGGCAAATTCCACAAAGCCCCACGCGTCAATGACCAGCGCCGCCGCCTGATGGTATGAGCCCCTTGCAGACCACACCCACACCTTTAGTCAGTGCCACGCAGTGGCGCGGACTGCTGTGGCTGCTCGCTCTGTTGGTGCTGGCCTGGCTGGTGTTTGCGATCTGGCCTGAGTGGCTGAATATGGTCTTGATTTCTAAAAAGACTTTTATCAGCGTGGTGCTCAACGGGCTGACGCTGGGGGGTTTGTATTTTTTGGTGGCCAGCGGCTTTACCCTGATCTTCGGGCTGATGCACAACGTCAATTTGGCGCATGGATCTTTGTATTTGCTGGGTGCTTATGTGGGCTATGAAATCGCCAATGCCAGCGGCTACTGGTTGCTGGGCGTAGCCGGAGCTTTTGTGTTTGTCGGTCTGGTGGGCGTGGTGTTTCAGGTCCTGGTGTTTAGGCGCATGGAAGGTGATGACTTGCGCCAGACCCTGATCAGCATCGGTATCTCCATCGTCGCTGCGGATTTGATGCTGGCCGTCTGGTCCGGCGGCACTTACCAGATCATGGTGCCCGATTGGCTTGACGGCGCCATCACCCTGCCCATCATCACCGCGCTGCGCTCCAACGGTGCGGCGGTGTACCTGTCCTACCCGTTTTACCGTATCGTGGTGCTGGCCTCGGCGGTAGTGATCGGCATCGGCCTCTGGCTGCTACTCAACCGCACGCGGGTGGGGATGATGATCCGCGCTGGTGTCGATGACCGCGAAATGCTGTCCGCCTCGGGTACCAATGTGCATCGGGTGTTTGCCATCGTCTTTGGGCTGGGCGCGGGGCTGGCTGGCTTTGCAGGCGTAGTAGGCGGCTCGGCGCTATCGGTCGCCCCGGGTGAGGACGTGCGCTACCTGCTCACTTCGCTGGTGGTGGTGATTGTGGGCGGCATGGGCTCTATCAGTGGCGCTGCTTTGGGCGCTTTGGTCATCGGCCTGGCCGAACAAGCCGGTCTGGTGTATTTCCCGACCTACGGCATCGTGCTCACCTTTGTGATCATGGTGGTCACCCTGGCCGTGCGTCCGCAAGGCCTGATGAGGAAAAGCCTATGAACGACGCGCAGCTAACGCGCGCCTCCGTGGCGCCGGGCTGGGTGGAGCGCCTAGGCGTAGCCCATGTGTTGCTGGCCCTAGTATTGCTGGTCTACCCCGCAGCAGCGTCGGACTTTTTCCTCACCCAGATCGGCGGCTACACCCTGATCCTGGGTACATTGGCACTATCGCTCATGCTACTCGCCGGTTACGGCGGCATGGTCAGTTTGGCGCAGATCACGGTCGCCGGTGTGGCGGGCTATTCGGTGGCTATTTTTGGCGACAACGCCACGCACGTCATGGGCTTTGGCTGGCCCTGGTGGATTGCGGTGCCCTATGCGGTCTTGCTGGCCGCGATTGCCTCGGCCCTGATCGGCTGGATTTCAGCGCGCACCGACGGCGTGTACACCATCATGATCACGCTGGCCATTGCCATGGCCATGTTTTATTTCACCCAGCAAAACTACGCGCTCTTTAACGGACACTCGGGCTACTCGGGCCTCCAAATGCCGCAGTTTTGGGGGGTGGTCTGGCGCGACCCGCTGCCCTTTTATTACGTCTGCCTGGGCGTGGCTGTGATCAGCTATGCCGCCGTGCTGTATGCGCGCGACTCCAGCTTCGGCCTGAGCTTGCAAGCCATTCGCGACAACCCGCGCCGCATGCGCGCGATTGGCTATGAAGTGACGCTACACAAAGTGTTTGCCTGGTTTTTAGCCGGTGTCATTGCCGGTTTGGCCGGCGTCTTATTGGTCTGGTTCAACGGGCGCATTTCGCCAGGAACCATCGGGGTCAATGCCGCGATTGATGTACTCATCGTCGCGGTCTTAGGCGGCATGCGCCACCCTATCGGTGCCTTTATCGGTGCACTGGTAGTGGTGCTGCTCAAAGTGTTTGCTATCGATCTGGTGGGGGCTGACCGCTTTAACACCCTTATCGGATTGGTATTTTTGGCGATTGTGTTTGCATCGCCAGATGGGCTTCTCGGGCTCTGGATACGGTTCAGATCCAAGCTCGATAAGAGGTCTATTCGACCCCCGTCGTGACTGCACCCGCAGAAGCGATTTTTTGTTTTTTAAAAGAGGAGACTACGATGAAGATTCAACAACGTGTTCTGGCGACAGCCATGGTTGCGGCAGGCCTCTTGGGACATGGCCTGGCGATGGCAGACGGCACCATCAAGATCGGCTTGTTAGCCACTTTTGAAGGCCCATTCACCGTTTTGGGTGAAGATGGCTTGCGCGGCGCCATGGTGGCCATTGGGGAGTTCAACGGCAAAGCCGGTGGCAAGACGATTGAAATCGTGCGCGGCTCCTCGGATGCTTCACCTGACAGCGCACTCAAAGCGGCACGCAAATTGGTAGAGCAAGACAAAGTCACCGTGCTGGTGGGCCCGCTCTCCGGCGACGAAGGCCTGGCTATCAAAGACTATGCCAAAACCCAACCCAAGGTGACCTTTATCAACGGCACCTCGGCCGCCGCAGACACCACGCTGCGCAACCCTGCGCCCAACTTCTTCCGCTATTCCACCGACGGCGCGCAGTGGATGGCCGGGCTGGGAACCTATGCCTACCAGGTCAAGAAATACAAGACCGCTGCGGTGGTGGCCGAGGACTATTCCTTCCCCTACACGCAGGTCTTCGGCTTCATGGCAGAGTTCTGCAAAGCCGGTGGGAAAGTGCCTTCCAAAGCATGGGTACCCATTGGCACTAAAGACTACGCTTCGGTGATCGCTGCGATCCCGGATAACGTCGACGCGATTTATGTGGCTCTGGGTGGTGCGGATGCGGTCAACTTCTTATCGCAATACCAGCGTGCGGGCGGCAAAGCGCCCCTGATTGGCGGCTCGATTACCGTGGACCAAACCGTGCTCACGGCCAAGGGCAAACTGCGTGACGTGCTGATCGGCACACCATCAGCAGGCCCTATCGCTGACACCAATGACACGCCCGCGTGGAACAGCTTTGTAGCAGCCTACAAAAAGCAAGCAGGCGCCTTCCCTTCGCCCTCCTTGTTCGCACACGGCTATTACGTAGACATGAAAGCCACCATCCTGGGCCTGAATGCGGTCAATGGCGACACGTCAGATGGTGGTGCCAAGCTGCGCGGCGCATTGTCCAAGCTATCTTTTGACACGCCCACCGGCAAAGTCTCGCTGGATAGCAACCGCAATGCGATTGCCGACATCTACCTGACCGAAGTGGTGTCGGGTGCCGACGGCAATCTGGTCAACAAATTGATCAAAGTGGTACCCCAGGTCAACCAGACCCTGGGTATCCCGGTCAAGGACTTCCTGGCTTTGGGCGTAGTCGGTCGCGACAACCCTAGCTGCAAGTAAGCCTGTTGCGCCACCACAGCCCTTTAACAAGCATGACAACCCCTCTGCACAGCGCCGGTTCCCTGGCTTTGGAGCTTGATGGGGTGTCACGCCATTTTGGGGCGTTGGTGGCGCTCTCCGGTATTGATATGCGCATTGCCGCCGGTGAGCGGCGTGCAGTCCTGGGCTCTAACGGGGCGGGCAAGACCACCTTGTTTAACGCCATTACCGGCGACTTTCTGGCCACTTCGGGCAGCATCCGTTTTTTCGGTGAAGACATTACCGTGCTTCCGCCCCATGAGCGTATTCGCCGGGGTTTGCGCCGCACCTACCAAATTTCCCAATTGTTTGGCGGCCTTACGGTTTTGCAAAACGTGTACCTGGCCTGCCGGGGTGTATCGGGCGGGCGCTTTTCGCTCCTGCGCGTCAAGCCCAGCGACGTGACCATGGCCCAAGCCGAATCGATTTTGAAAGCCGTGCACATTGACAGCCATGCGCAAAGACCGGTGGAGAACCTCAGCCACGGCGAGAAGCGCCAGCTCGAAATTGCCATGGCGCTGGCTGGCGCGCCGCGCTTTATTTTGTTTGACGAACCGGCCGCTGGCCTCTCGCCCACCGAGCGACGCGAACTGGTGGTGATATTGAACGCGCTGCCCAAGCACATCGGCTTTATTTTGATCGAGCACGATCTGGACGTGGCGCTGCGCGTGTCCGAGTACATCACCATGATGCACAACGGCAAAATTTTCAAAGAAGGCACGCCCGACGAGATCGAGGCCGATAGCGAAGTGCAGGAAATTTACCTGGGGGGCAAGCATGGCTGATCGCGGCGCCAGCAAAGCCATCCTCAAGGTCGAGAACCTGGAAGTGTTCTATGGCCAAAGCCATGCTTTGCAAGGCGTTTCACTCACCTTGGAATCAGGCATCTTGAGCGTGGTCGGGCGCAATGGCATGGGTAAGACGACGCTGTGTAAAACCATTGTTGGCCTGACGCAAGCCAGCGCCGGATCGGTGCGTATGCG
This sequence comes from uncultured Burkholderiales bacterium, assembly GCA_903916355.1. Classification (GTDB taxonomy): domain Bacteria; phylum Pseudomonadota; class Gammaproteobacteria; order Burkholderiales; family Burkholderiaceae_C; genus Limnohabitans_A. Next base: position 12,306 of record CAIWWN010000205.1, read on the forward strand.
TGGGCGCGCGCTGCACACCCTAGAAGCCCATGAAATCCATCGCTTGGGCGTAGGCTATGTGCCGCAAGGCCGCCGCGTCTGGCCCAGCCTGACCGTGGACGAACATTTGCGCCTGGTGGCAGGCAATAAGCAGGATGCCAGCTGGACGGTGGACCGGGTGTACGAGGTATTTCCGCGCCTGGCCGAGCGGCGCAACAACGGCGGCTCGCAACTTTCGGGCGGCGAGCAGCAGATGCTGGCCATTTCGCGCGCGCTGCTGAGCGACCCGGCTTTGCTCATCATGGACGAGCCGACCGAAGGTCTGGCACCGGTCATCGTCGAGCAGGTGGAGAAACTGCTCTACACCCTGAGCCAGGAAGGCGATATGGCGATTTTGCTGATCGAGCAAAACATCGGCGTAGCCACCGCGATCGCCGACCAGGTGGCCATCATGGTCAACGGGCGCATCCACCGCACCATGGACGCCAAAGCGCTGGCCGCCGACCGTGACTTGCAGCAACGCCTGTTGGGCGTGGGCCGCCAGGCCGAGGACGAGGGGCTGAGCGAATCGGTAGCGCAAGCCAAAGAAGAGTTAGCCAATGTGTACCGCATCGAACGCGAGGACGCAGCGGGCAGCAGCACCTTGCGCCAGATGCCTAACCGCTGGAACCTGCCCGCCGCGCAACTGCGCCCGGCGCCCGCGCCAAGCCCGCAAGCCAACGCCTCCGCGCTGTTCGCCATGCCCGAGTCCGAGCGCATGGGTCGCACCGTGTATTTGGCCGGCACCTTTGACACCAAAGGGCGCGAGCTGCACTTCATGGCCGAGCGACTGCGGGCCTTAAAAATCGCAGTCAAAACCGTGGACCTGTCCACCTCGGGCAAACCGGCGCGCGCCGATATTCCTGCCAGCCAGGTCGCCAGTGCGCATCCTCTGGGCGCCAGCCAGGTGTTTTCAGGCGAACGCGGCGGCGCCACCAGCGCCATGGCGGAGGCCTTTGCTATCTGGATCAGTCGCGAGCGAGGCATCGGCGGCGTGCTGTCCGCCGGTGGCTCAGGCGGTACGTCCATGGCCAGCGCTGGTATGCGGGCGCTGCCGGTAGGCATACCCAAGGTTATGGTTTCCACGGTCGCCTCGGGCGAGGTCGGACAGTACGTGGGGGCCAGCGATATTTTGATGTTCCATTCAGTGGCCGACGTGCAAGGCCTCAATACGATTACCGAATTAGTCCTGAGCAACGCCGCCCACGCCATGGCGGGCATGGTGGCCCAGCTACCCGATGCGCAGGCCAGCGAAGCGCGTCGCAAACTGGCCCGTCCGGCGGTTGGCCTCACCATGTTTGGCGTCACTACCCCAGCGGTGCAAGCGATTGTGAAATTGCTAGAGCTTGATTTTGATTGCCTGGTGTTTCATGCCACGGGCACCGGGGGGCGCTCCATGGAAGCATTGGTGGACTCGCGACTGATCTCGGGCCTGGTGGATCTGACCACGACCGAAGTGGCCGATATGTTGGTGGGCGGCGTGTTCGCCGCCACCGAAGATCGCTTTGGCGCAGCCATACGGACCGGCCTGCCCTACGTGGGCTCGGTGGGCGCGCTAGACATGGTCAATTTCGGCCCGGAACACACGGTGCCCGAAAAATTTCGAGGCCGTAAATTTGTGGTGCACAACCCCAGCGTGACCCTGATGCGCACCACCATCGAAGAAAACCGCGCCATGGGCCAGTGGATTGGCAAGCGCCTGAACCAAATGAAGGGGCCGGTGCGCTTTTTCTTGCCGCAAGGCGGTGTCTCGATGTTGGACGCACCGGGCCAGGCGTTTCACGACCCACAGGCCGATGAAGCCTTGTTCAGTGCCATTGAAGCGACCGTCAAGACCGGGCCCCAACGCCAGGTGCAGCGCGTAGCGGGCAATATCAACGACCCCGGCTTTGTGCAAACCGTGGTGTCGGCATTCCTTTCCATTCACCCACCGATAAAGAAAAGGGCTTGAACCATGCCGCGTTTTGAGCGTCAGTATTTAATGGAACGATTCAGGGACATGCAATCGCGCCGCGTGCCCATCATCGGCGGCGGCGCGGGTACCGGCTTGTCGGCCAAATGCGAAGAGGCCGGGGGTATCGACCTGATCGTGATTTACAACTCAGGCCGCTACCGCATGGCCGGGCGCGGCTCGCTGGCCGGCCTACTGGCCTATGGCAACGCCAACGAGGTCGTGGTGGACATGGCCCGCGAGGTACTGCCCGTGGTGCGCAATACACCCGTGCTGGCGGGTGTCAACGGTACCGATCCATTTTGCAATTTCGACCATTTTCTGGACCAACTGATGGCCATGGGTTTTTCGGGTGTACAAAACTTTCCGACCGTCGGCTTAATCGACGGCACCTTCCGGCAAAACCTGGAAGAGACGGGTATGTCTTATAGCCTGGAAGTGGACATGATTGCCCTGGCGCACGCCAAAGGCATGCTGACCACGCCCTATGTGTTCAGCGCCGCCGATGCGCAAGCCATGGCGCGGGCGGGGGCCGACATCATTGTTTGCCATTTAGGCCTGACGACGGGCGGCTCCATTGGTGCGGGTACCGCCTTGACACTGGCCCAGTGCCCGGCGCTGGTGGACACATGGGCCGAAGCTGCCCTTGCTATTAACCCCGAGGTGCTGGTATTGGTGCACGGCGGTCCGGTGTCCGAGCCGCAGGATGCGCAGTATGTGCTGCAACACACCCGCCACTGCCACGGTTTTTATGGTGCTTCGTCGATGGAGCGCCTACCTACCGAGCGTGCCTTGACCGAGCAAACGCGCAAGTTCAAAGACATCAGCTTTGCCTGATGCGACCCTGGAGAACGCAACATGACTAGTGAAAATTTTGGTAATTTCATCCTGACGCTGCTCATCGCCGTCATCCTTATCGTGATCGCGGTGTATGTGCTCAAATGGCTGTACCGGCTCTCGACCAAGGAAACCGCCTTTGTGCGCACCGGTTTCCTGGGCGAAAAAGTGGTGCTCAACGGGGGGGCGCTGGTCATCCCGGTGCTGCACGAGATCACGCCGGTCAACATGAACGTGATCCGCATCGAAGTGCGGCGCAATGAAACACACGCCTTGATCACCAAAAACCGCATGCGGGTCGATGTGATTGCGGAGTTTTTTGTCCGCGTTGGCTCCAGCCCCCAACTGGTAGCGGCTGCCGCACAAACACTGGGGAGACGCACTTTCCAACCCGATGGTTTACGCGACATTCTGGAAGGTAAATTTGCCGGTGCCATGCGCACGATTGCCGCGCAAATGACGCTGGAAGAGATGCACGAGGAGCGCAACGACTATGTCAGCGCGGTGCGTGCCATGGCCAGCGAATCGCTAGCAGCCAACGGGCTGGAACTCGAATCTGTGGCACTGGTGGACCTAGACCAAACCCGCCTTGAGTTTTTTGACCCGTCCAATGCTTTTGACGCCGAGGGTCTGACGCTGCTGACGCAGTCCATTGAGAACCGGCGCAAGATGCGTAACAGCATTGAGCAAGAGACGCTGGTCGCTATCCGTACCCAAAACCTGGAGGCGCAACGCCAGGTGTTGGACATTGACCGCGAATCCGAATACGCGCGCCTCAACCAAGAGCGCGAAGTGGAAGTGCGCCGGGCCAGCCAGCGCACCGAGCTAGCCCGCGAGCGGGCACTGCGCGAACAAGAGTCCGAGCAAGCTCAAATGGCCGCGCGCGAAGCGGTGGAAAAATCGCGCATGGTGCAAGAGCGCAACCTGACCGAAGAGCGCATCCGCCTAGAAGAAGATGCGCAGCAACGCGAGATGGCGCGCCGCCGTGCCATCGAAGAAGTGGAAACCCGTAACCGCGAACTCACGGAGCGCGAGCGCATCGCCTCCGAATTGGCGCTCCAAGGTGCACGTATCGCGCGCGAGCGTTCCCAGTCGGAGATGGAAATTCAGGCTAAAAAGAGCCTAGAAGTAGTGGACCTGGAACGCCAGATCACGCTGGCAGAAAAAGCCGTCTTGGTCACCCAGGCCGAGACTGAAAAGCGTAAAGCCGAAATTGCATCCCAAACCGCTACCGAAGCCGAGCGGGTGCAGCAAGAGCGCGGCTTAGACGAAATCCGCATCGCTCGCGAGCGCAATTTGCAAGCCTTGGAATTGGCCAAGCGCCAGTCCTTTGAGGAGGCTGAAATTCAAGCGGGTGAAAAAGTGGAGCAAGCGCGCATCCTGTCTAAGCGCGGGCTGGACGAATCGCGGCTGGTGCAGGCCAGCGAATTGCGCAAGCTCACCACCGAGCGCTCGACCTTGTCGGAAGTAGCCGAAATCCAAAAAGCCATCGTGATTGCTAAGAAAACCGAAGAACGCTCTGCCGCATTGGTCGCTGCTGAGGAGGCACGCGCCAAGGCAATTTCTGCCGAAGAAAAAACCCAAACTGCCCGCGAGCGCGAAATGGCCGAACGCCGCAAACTGACCGAGCTGATCCACGCAGAACGCACTGCACAAGCCGAACTGATCGCCGCGCAAAGCGCCGCACAGGCTGAAAAAATTTCCGCCTCTGCCGCTGCCGAGCGCTACGAAGTCGATGCCTTGGGGCAACGCCAGATCAACGAGGCGGAAAACCTGCTCTCCGAAGACGCGCGCGCCGGACGCCTGCGCGCCAAGTTGCTCGACCACCTGGAAGGCATTGTGCGCGAGAGCGTACGGCCATTGGAAAACATCGAAGGTATCAAAATTTTGCATGTGGACGGCATGGGTGGCGGTCAAGGTAGCGGCAAGAACGTCACCGATGAGGTGATCGACTCGGCCCTGCGCTACCGCGTGCAAGCCCCCATGATCGACAGCCTGATGAAAGAAATCGGCATCGAAGGTGGCTCTTTAGGCCGCATGACCGATGTGCTGCGGGATGCTAAAGACATCAAAGCCCTATCGCGCGGAAAAGGCGGCGATGCTGGCAGCAAAGCCGAAAACGACCACCGCGACGAGGACCGCTAAAGCATGGCCACGGTATACCGCTCCTGCGTTATTGCCGCGCCGGCCGCGCAAGTGTGGCTGCTGGTGCGCGATTTCAACGCCCTGCCCGTGTGGACACCTTTTGTGGCAGACAGCCGCATTGAAATGGGCGCCCGCTCCGATCAGGTGGGATGTGTGCGTAATTTCCGCCTTAAAGGTGGCGGACAAATCCGAGAAAAATTATTGGCTTTATCGGACTTTGACTTGTCCTGCAGCTATTCAATTCTGGAAAGTCCTATGGGCGTGAGCAATTACATCGCGACCCTGTCGCTCACGCCTATCACTGACAGCGATACCACTTTCGCGCAATGGCAAGCAGACTTTGACTGCGCGCCCGACCGTGAGGCGGCGCTGCTGCAGCAAATCGGGCAGGACGTGTTCCATACCGCCTTGAAGGCCTTACAACAGCGCTTCGCCCGCTAAGCACGCACTAGCATGGCCCGCGTTTGCGCCAGCACCATCATTGCAGCGCCTATCGATGTGGTCTGGCGCATGCTGCGCGATTTCAATGGCCATGACCGCTGGCACCCTGCAGTGGCCAGTAGTCAGATCGAAGCGCCAGAGTCCGCCGATATGGTGGGGGCCGTGCGCCGTTTTAAATTAGCTGATGGTGCGGAGTTGCGCGAGCAGTTGTTAGCGCTTTCCGACCGGGACCATAGCTTTCGCTATGGCTTGCTGACTTCTCCGATTCCCCTACACGGCTATGTGGCAACGGTACGCCTGAAAGCGGTGACCGATGGCAACCATACATTTTGGGAATGGCGCAGCGAATTTCATCCGCCGCCCGAGCGCGCCGGCGAGCTGATTGCGCTGGTGCGCGATGGCATTTACCACGCGGGCTTTCAGGCGATACGGCGGCTTTTGATCGGGGCGATAAACCCGCCCGCGAATTCGAACGCCATGCCGGACCATTGGAGTGCGCCCCCAGGGGCACCCCCGTCCAACGCACTGCCACCGCGCACAGCGTCTGCGGTAAACGCAGGCGCTGCCGCCTCCGAGGTATGGGTCGTACAACGTGCAGCCGATGACACGCAAGATGCGGCGATCGCCGGAACGGACGGGCCGCACCCAAGCGTATTGGCCGCACCGATGCGTGAAGGCCATACCCGCGCCATCGTCGTCGATGCCTATGGCCCGCCCGAAGTGATGCAACTGCGCGAGCTGCCGCTGTTGCCGCCGGGGCCAGGCCAAGTACAAATCAGGCATACCGCCATTGGCGTGAATTTCATCGATGTGTATTGCCGCAGCGGTTACTTTGATTTACTCAAGCCACCGGGTACGCCAGGCATGGAGGCGGCGGGCGTGGTCGAAGCGCTTGGCGCTGGGGTGCTCGGTCTACAGGTCGGTGATCGGGTGGCCTACGCCTGTCCACCGGTGGGCGCGTATTGCGAGCGGCGCAATATGGAGACCGAACTATTGGTCTTGCTGTCGGCGCGGGTGAGTGATACTCAAGCGGCCGCTGGCTTACTCAAAGGTGTGAGTGCCAGCTTTTTGCTGCATGAAGTGGCGCATGTGCATGCGGGTAGCACTGTACTGATACACGCGGCTGCAGGTGGAGTCGGCCAGCTGCTGGTGCAATGGGCCACCCACCTGGGTGCCACGGTCATTGCTACGGCCTCCAGCGACGACAAGCTACGGATTGCGCAAAGACTGGGTGCGCGCCACGGCATCAATTACAGCCGTGAAAGCTTTGTAGAGCAGGTGCGCGCGCTGACCCAAGGCCGGGGTGTGGACACGATTTTCGACGCTGTGGGAGCAGACACCTTTGCAGCCAGTCTGCAAGCCTTGGCCGTACGCGGACATCTGGTTAGCTTTGGGCAGGCATCGGGCCCCATTGGTACATACGATATCGGGGCCTTGGCATCTAAGTCGGTCACCTTAAGCCGTCCTAATTACGGTCATTACACCGACACGGCGGAAAAACTGGGCGTCCATGCCGGTCGATTTTTTCAAGCATTGAATGCAGGCACCCTTCAATTGGAAACCCCAATCCCGTATCCCCTGGCCCAGGCGGCACAAGCCCATCGGGATTTGGAAGGGCGCCGCAGCACGGGCTCGTTGCTATTAATTCCCTGATCGCGAACTGAGCCGTATGCCCGCGAAGATGTCCAAAGCAGCCACTCGCCACTTATCCACGACAGGCGTGTCACGGAAGG
>CAIWWN010000206.1 GCA_903916355.1 uncultured Burkholderiales bacterium
ACCCACGATATTTCTCTCGCCCTGTCTTGAAGAGCGCCGCCGTGCCGTACACACCATGACCTACGACTCCACCCTTCCCTACCCCCGTGATTTGAAAGGCTACGGCCGTCATGTGCCGCATGCGCAGTGGCCAGGCGGCGCGCGCGTGGCCGTTCAGTTTGTATTGAACTACGAAGAAGGCGGCGAGAACTCGGTGCTGCACGGCGACGCGGGCTCAGAGCAGTTTTTGTCCGAAATGTTCAGCCCGCCGGCCTTTGCCGATCGCCACATCAGCATGGAAGGCATTTACGAATACGGCGCGCGTGCCGGCGTGTGGCGCATCTTGCGCGAGTTTGAAAAGCGCGGTCTGCCGCTCACTGTGTTTGGCGTGGCCACGGCGCTGCAAAAGCACCCCGAACTCACCGCTGCCTTCAAAGAACTGGGCTACGACATCGCCTGCCATGGCCTCAAATGGATCCACTACCAAAACATCGACGAAGCCACCGAGCGCGCCCACATGCTGGAGGCCATGGACATCTTGCAAAAGGTCACCGGCGAGCGGCCGCTGGGCTGGTACACCGGGCGTGACAGCCCGAACACACGCCGACTGGTGGCTGACTTTGGCGGCTTTGAATACGACAGCGACTACTACGGCGACGACCTGCCGTTTTGGATGAAGGTGCAAAAAACCGACGGCAGTGTGGCGCCGCAACTGATCGTACCCTACACCCTGGACTGCAACGACATGCGCTTTGCGCTGCCGCAGGGCTACTCGCACGCCGACCCGTTCTTTCAGTATATGAAGGACAGCTTTGATGCGCTGTATGCAGAGGGTGATCCCGAGGGTGACAACGCCCCCAAGATGATGAGCATCGGCATGCACTGCCGCCTGCTCGGCCGACCTGGCCGCATCACCGCGTTGCAGCGCTTTTTGGACCACGTTCAGTCGCACGACAAAGTCTGGGTGGCGCGGCGCATCGACATTGCGCGGCACTGGAAAGCCACGCACCCTTACGCCGGATGACGCCAATGGATCGCTACGCTTCGCTCGCGATGACGGACTTTGGTGTAGGCGCTTGCCTTCAAGCGATTACCCCAATCGCTGTCAAAATCGCCAGCAGGCTGGCTCCTACAAAGACACACATGAACCAAGACCACCACGGAAATACGCCATGCCCTTGACTCTGGAACAACTCAACCACGCCTCGCTCGCAGAGGCCGCGCAGATGCTGGACGGCTTGTATGAGCACTCGCCTTGGATCGCCGAGCAGGCACTGAATGAGCGACCATTTCGCACCCTGGCCCATTTGAAACACGCCATGGCCGAAGTGCTGCAGCATGCCGGCCGCGAAGCGCAGCTGAGCTTGATTCGCGCCCACCCTGAACTCGCTGGTAAAGCCATGGTCAGCAAAAATCTGACCGCTGAATCGACGAACGAACAAACCCAAGCCGGCCTGACCGACTGCACGCCCGCGGAGTTTGCGCAGATTCAGCAACTCAACGCCGACTACAGCGCCAAGTTCGGTTGGCCCTTTATTTTGGCGGTGCGCGGCCCGCGTGGCGTGGGCTTGAACAAGGCTCAAATCATCGCCAGCTTTGCGCGTCGCCTGCAAGGCCACCCTGACTTTGAATTCCAAGAATGCCTGCGCAACATCCACCGCATCGTGGAGATTCGTTTGAACGACAAGTTTGGCGTGGAAACCACACAGGGCCACCAGGTGTGGGACTGGCAAGAACAACTCAGCGCACACAGCGACCCCGGCTTTGCCGAGGCTGGTCAACTCACCGTCACTTACCTCACCGATGCGCACCGCGCCTGCGCCCAGCGCATCAGTCGCAACATGCACGGCTGCGGTTTTGACGAGGTCTTTGTCGACGCCGTGGGCAACGTGGTGGGGCGTTATCACCCGGCGGATACGGACGGGAAATATGTGCTGACAGGCAGCCATTACGATACCGTGCGCAACGGCGGCAAATACGATGGCCGCTTGGGTATTTTTGTGCCCATGGCCTGCGTGCAGGCGCTGCACGAATCGGGTCAGCGTTTGCCGTTTGGCATCGAGGTCGTGGCCTTTGCCGAAGAAGAAGGCCAACGCTACCGCGCGACGTTTTTAGGCTCGGGCGCTTTGATCGGTGACTTCAAACCTGAGTGGCTGGAGCAACAAGACGCCGACGGCATCACCATGCGCCAGGCCATGCAGCATGCGGGTTTGTGTGTGGACGACATCGCCAAAATCCAACGCGATCCAGCGCAGTACCTGGGTTTTGTCGAAGTCCATATCGAGCAAGGCCCGGTGCTCAACGAGCTGAACCTGCCGCTCGGCGTGGTCACCTCCATCAACGGCAGCGTGCGCTTTTTGGCGAAAATCATCGGCACCGCCAGCCATGCCGGCACCACCCCCATGGACCGCCGACGCGATGCGGTCTCGGCCATGGCCGAGCTGGCTTTGTACATGGAACAGCGCGCCGCGCAAGACGGCGACTCGGTGGCCACCATCGGCCAGCTGAACGTGCCCAACGGCTCCATCAATGTGGTACCTGGTGTGTGCCAGTTCTCGCTTGACTTGCGCGCACCGCGTAACGAACAGCGCGACGCGCTGATGCAAGACGTGCTGCAGCAGCTGAATGCCATTTGCGAGCGCCGGGGCGTGCGCCTGGAGATTGAGGAAACCATGCGCGTGGCGGCAGCCCCGAGCGCCATCGACTGGCAAACCCGCTGGGAGCGCGCGGTGCACGCCGGGGGTATCCCCGTTTTCAAAATGCCCAGCGGCGCTGGCCATGATGCGATGAAGCTGCACGACGTGATGCCGCAAGCCATGCTGTTTGTGCGCGGCGAAAACGCCGGCATCAGCCATAACCCCCTGGAATCCACCACGAGCGACGACATGCAATTGGCTGTCGATGCCTTCGCCCATGTTTTGAATCAATTGACGCAAGAACACGCATGACCTCTCCACACACCGCCCCAAACACCGCCGCCAATTACGCCCAACTCGACGCTTGGATCGACACGCACTTTGACGAGCAAGTCCAGTTCTTGCAAGCCCTGGTGCAGGTGCCCACCGACACCCCGCCCGGCAACAACGCGCCGCACGCCGAGCGCACCGCTGAGCTGCTGAAATCCATGGGCTTTGAAGCCGAGAAACATGCCGTGCCGCAAGCCGAGGTGCAAGCCTATGGCCTCGAATCCATCACCAACCTGATCGTGCGCCGCAAGTATGGCGAGGGCAAAACCATTGCCCTGAACGCGCACGGCGACGTGGTGCCGCCCGGCGAAGGCTGGACGCATCCGACCTACGGCGGCGAGATCGACAACGGCGCCATGTACGGCCGCGCCACGGCCGTGAGCAAGAGCGACTTTTCCACCTTCACCTTTGCCACGCGCGCACTCGAATCGCTGAATCTCAAGCTGCATGGCGGCGTGGAACTGCACTTTACTTATGACGAAGAATTTGGCGGCGAAATGGGCCCGGGCTGGCTGCTGGCCCAAGGATTAACGAAGCCCGATTTGATGATCGCCGCCGGCTTCAGCTACGAAGTGGTGACCGCGCACAATGGCTGCCTGCAAATGGAAGTGACGGTGCAAGGCGAGATGGCGCACGCCGCCATTCCTGACAGCGGCACCGACGCGCTGCAAGGCGCAGTGCACATCTTGAACGCGCTGCATGCGCTGAACACGCAGTATTTGACAGTCACCTCCCAGGTCAAGGGCATCACCCACCCTTACCTGAACGTGGGTCAAATCAGTGGCGGCACCAACACCAACGTGGTGCCCGGTAAGGTCGTGTTCAAGCTCGATCGCCGCATGATCCCCGAAGAAAACCCGGTGGAAGTCGAAGCGTCAATTCGCAAAACGATTGCCGATGCAGCCGCCAGCTTCAATCCGCCGCGCGGCGGCAAGCAACTGAAAGTGGACGTGCGCCGCATCTTGCTGGCCCACGCCATGAAACCATTGGCAGGCAACCAACCCTTGGTCGATGCGATCCAGAAACACGGCCTGAGCGTGTTCGGCGAAGCCATCCCTGCCGTGGGCACGCCGCTGTACACCGACGTGCGCCTGTACGCGGAGCGCGGCATTCCTGGCGTGATCTATGGCGCCGGCCCGCGCACCGTGCGCGAGTCCAACGCCAAACGCTCGGACGAGCATGTGCAACTCGAAGACCTGCGCCGCGCCACCAAGGTGGTGGCACGGACGTTGCTGGATTTGCTGGGCTGAGCTTTCGGGCGGCCTCAATCGCTGTTACGCCCCCGTAAAGTCTTTCACCATATTGCCGTACCACTGCAAGTCGGCTTGCCAAAGCTCTGGGCGGCGGAAGTTGTCGTCGGTGACGGTTTGCAGCAAGTGGCCCTCTGGCCCCATCTTGTAGTCAAACTTGACGTTGATCGCTTCCAGCGGCTCGGTGCTGACCAGCATGTAGCACAGGTTGTCGATGATGACCGGCTTCATGGGCTTGTTTTTCGACTGCTGCGCGATGTAGGTGGAGACACTGCGGCCCATGCGGTTGGCAATGTGGCCGCTCTTGGGGTAGTGACCAAACTGCGGTGACACCGCACCCACGCTGTCGCCGATCACGAACACATTCGGGTCGTCCTTCATGTTGTAGAACTCGGGGTGCACCGCGGCCCAGGTGGTGGGTTTGCCTTCGGCTGTTTTACCGATCGCACCCATCTTCCAAACGAGGTCGGCTGCTTGGTGGTGGCCCATGAAAATGGCGTCGTCAAACTTAAAGTCGCCGGCCATGGTTTTCACCACTTTGTTGTACGGGTCCAGCTCTTTCACGCCGGCGTTGGGCACGTAGGTGATGGTGTCGTGGTACAGCTCGTCAAACGCCATGCGGTAGCCGCCGCCAATCGGCATGATGCGCGGCTTGGGGTCGAGGATCAAAATCTTCGCCGGGATTTTGTTTTTCTGAAAATAGTCGGCCATCAAACAGGCGCGCTCATAGGGCGACGGCGGGCAGCGGTGCGGCGGTGGCGGCAGCGTCATGACAAAGGTGCCGCCCTTGAAGCCTTTGATTTTTTGCTTCAAGGCCAAGTGCTCGGAGCTGGGCACATAGGCGCTGGAAAAATGCTTGTGCGTATAGGCCGCAGCCGCCCGGTCGTTGCCAAACCAGGGCTCGTACGTCACGCGAATGCCGGCAGAGACCACCAACCAGTCGTAATCCACAAAACCTTGCGCCGTGTGAACACGTTTTTTGTCGCGGTCAATGTCGGTGATTTCGGTCTGCACATAGGTGTAACCCAGACGCTCGGCCGCAGCGGTGTACGAATGCACCAAGAACGAGGTGTCGACCACGTCCACCAGCCATTTGTTGCTCAAAGGGCAAGACCAGAACAGCGGGTTCTTTTCCAGGAGCACCACTTCCAGGTCGGGCGCGTCTTCGCGCAAATGGCGCGCCGTGGCCAGGCCGCCCCAGCCGCCGCCCAAGATGACAACGCGGCGTTTTTTGCCCTTGGGCATCAACTCCGTGGTGGGTGAGAACAGAAAAGGCTGAGCCATGGCAGAAGGGGACGCAGCAGACAGCGCGCCCCATGCTGCCGCGCCCTGGAGGAGGGTACGACGTGCGGTGGTCATGAAAAGACTCCGTTAAATGAGGAAGAACCTGTCGGCGCATACAGGAAACCGGCTGGCCGGGCTCCGATGCCTCGAAGGCAGGTGGGTCACGCCAGTGCCAGAGGCCCGATGTGAGTGCGCGATGTTACGCCATGCACCATCAAGGGGACTTTCAAACTCAGTCAGGTTGAAGCTCAGGGTTTTTACTCGTTCGCTTGTCTTTATTTTTGTATACAGTTCAAAACACAAAAAGGCATGCCTATTGCCAGTTTGGTTAGTTCACCCCTACTTTCACCCTCTTAATCGCCCAGGAGTCCTCTCCATGAATGCCACCCCCCACCCTGTTGATGAACGCCTGCCCACCGGGCAGCTTGCGGCTTTGGGCCTGCAGCACGTGCTGGTCATGTATGCCGGCGCCATTGCCGTGCCGCTTATCGTCGGTCGCGCGCTCAAGCTCAGCCCGCAAGAAGTGGCCTATTTGATTTCGGCCGATTTGTTTTGTTGCGGCCTGGTCACGCTGATCCAGTCCTTGGGCGTGACCCAGTGGTTCGGCATTCGCCTGCCGGTGATGATGGGCGTGACGTTTGCCTCGGTGGCCCCCATGGTGGCCATGGCCAACGCCAACCCGGGCGCCGCAGGGGCGCAACTGATTTTTGGCGCCATCATCGGCGCGGGCGTCATCTCGATCTTGATCGCGCCGCTGGTCTCGCGCATGTTGCGCTTCTTTCCGCCGGTGGTCACCGGCACCATCATTGCGGTGATCGGCATCAGCTTGATGCGCATTGGCATCAACTGGATTTTTGGCAACCCCTTTGGCCCGACCGCACCCAGCATCGTGGCGCCTGAACACAAACAATGGTTGGACGCGGCCACCGCAGCCGCCAGCGCCCCGGGCGCGACCCTGCCGCTGCCGCCCAAAGACCTGGCCTTGCTGGGCAAAATGCCCAACCCCAAATATGCCGACCTCGGTGGCATCGGCATTGCGTCTTTGGTGCTGGTGTCTATTTTGTTGATCGCCCGTTACGCCAAGGGTTTTGTGGCGAATATTTCGGTGCTGCTGGGCATCGTGATTGGCGGCGTGGTGGCCACCGCCACCGGGTTGATGACCTTTGACAAAGTGGCCAAAGCCGACTGGTTTGGCCTGGTGATGCCCTTCAACTTTGGTATGCCGGTGTTCGATCCGGTGCTGATCTTGACCATGACCTTGGTGATGATCGTGGTGATGATCGAGTCCACCGGCATGTTCTTGGCGTTGGGCGAGATGACCGACCGCACCGTGGACAGGGCCGCGTTGACGCGTGGTCTGCGCACCGACGGTTTGGGTACTTTGATTGGCGGTATTTTCAACACCTTCCCCTACACCAGCTTCTCGCAAAATGTGGGCTTGGTGGCGGTCACCGGCGTCAAGAGCCGTTTTGTCTGTGTGGCCGGCGGTTTGATTTTGATCGCGCTGGGCCTGCTGCCCAAAATGGCGGCGCTGGTCGAGTCCTTGCCCACCGTGGTGCTGGGCGGCGCGGGTCTGGTGATGTTTGGCATGGTGGCGGCCACTGGCATCCGCATTTTGGGCGGCGTGGACTTCAAGGCCAATCGCTTCAACGGCCTCATCGTGGCCATCTCGATCGGCATCGGCATGATCCCGCTGATTGCGCCCAACTTCAAACAATGGATGCCGCACAACCTGCACCCCCTGATCGAGTCCGGCATTTTGCTGTCCTCCATCTGTGCTGTGCTGTTGAATCTGTTCTTCAACGGCGCCAGCCATGACGACAGCGCCGCCATTGCCGCGGCCAAAAACGCCGAAGCGCATTGAATCTCCCAGCACCCTCAGCGCAGGGATGCGTTGGGGGACTTTGCTTTCATTCATAGAAAGACAGATCGGTTACGCTCTGGTTTGAGACTTCACAACAAAGACCGACTGTCATGACACAACCTCTCTCCCCCGCCGAACACGCCCTGCGCGAAGCCGCCCGTGATTACCACCGCTTTCCCACACGCGGCAAAATTTCGGTCACCCCCACCAAGCCCTTGTCGAACCAGCGCGATTTGTCGCTGGCCTATTCCCCTGGCGTGGCCTACCCTTGTTTGGACATAGAAGCCGATCCGAGCAAAGCGCATGAATACACCTCGCGTGGCAACTTGGTCGCGGTGATCACCAACGGCACCGCCGTGTTGGGCCTGGGCGACATTGGCCCGCTGGCGGCCAAGCCGGTGATGGAGGGCAAAGGCTGTCTGTTCAAAAAGTTCGCTGGCATTGACGTGTTTGACATCGAGTTGGCCGAGCGTGATCCCGACAAACTGGTGGACATCATTGCCGCCATGGAGCCGACCTTGGGCGGCATCAACCTGGAAGACATCAAAGCCCCTGAGTGTTTTTACATCGAGAAAAAACTGCGCGAGCGCATGAACATTCCGGTGTTCCATGACGACCAGCACGGCACCGCCATCATTTCCGCTGCGGCCATGCTCAACGGCTTGGAGCTGGTGGGCAAAGACATTGGCAGTGTCAAAGTGGCGGTGTCTGGCGCGGGCGCTGCGGCGCTGGCCTGTCTGGACGTTTTTCTGGGCTTGGGCATCCAGGCTACCAACGTGTTTGTGTGTGACTCCAAAGGCGTGATCTACGAAGGCCGCCCTGGCGGTTACGACGAATCCAAAGCGCGCTATGCACAAAAAACCGAACTGCGCACTTTGGCCGATGCGGTCAACGGCGCTGATGTGTTCTTGGGTTGCTCCGCCCCCGGCGTGATGACGGTGGAGATGGTCAAAACCATGGCCCGCGATCCGATCATCTTGGCGCTGGCCAACCCCGAGCCCGAGATTCGCCCCGAGCTGGCCAAAGCCGCACGCCCCGACTGCATCATTGCCACCGGCCGTTCGGACTACCCTAACCAGGTGAACAACGTTTTGTGCTTCCCCTACATCTTTCGCGGCGCACTGGATTGCGGCGCCACCAAGATCACCGAGGCCATGAAACTGGCCTGCGTGCGCCAAATTGCCGATCTGGCCAAGGCCGACATCAGCGAAGAAGTGGCCAGCGCCTATGAAGGCAAAGAGCTGTCCTTTGGCCGCGACTACATCATTCCCACACCGTTTGACTCGCGCCTGATTTTGCGCATCGCCCCGGCCGTGGCCCAAGCCGCCGCAGACTCTGGTGTGGCCACCCGTCCGATCACGGACATGGACGCGTACCGCCAGCAACTGCAAAGCTTTGTCACGCAAACTGGCATCTTGATGCAGCCGGTCTTCAGCGCCGCCAAGGCCGTGCCCAAAGACCTCAAGCGTGTGGCCTATGCCGACGGCGAAGATGACCGCGCTTTGCGCGCCGCGCAAATGGCCATCGACGAAAACGTGGCACAACCGATCTTGATCGGCCGCCCCTCGGTGATTGCCGCACGCATCGAAAAAGCCGGCCTGCGCATGCGCTTGGGTGTGGACGTGAGCAACGTCAACCCCGAAGACGACCCGCGCTTTCGCCAGTATTGGGAGCATTACCACCTGCTCATGAAACGCAATGGTGCCACACCCGCCGTGGCCAAAGCGGCCGTGCGTCGCTCCAACACCATCATCGGCTCGCTGATGGTGTCGCTGGGCGATGCCGATGCGCTGATTTGCGGTTTGGCTGGCACCTACATGACGCATTTGGAGCGCATTGACAGCATCTTGGGCAAACGCGAAGGGGTGGCCAACTACGCCGCTGTGAATGCATTGATGACCAACCAAGGCCCTCTGTTCATCACCGACACCTATGTGCAAGAAGACCCCAGCGCCGAGCAACTGGCCGAGATCGCAGCCATGGCCGCGCAAGAAGTCCAGCGCTTTGGCATCGTGCCCAAGGTGGCGTTCTTGTCGCACTCCAGTTACGGCTCGTCCAAGCGCGCCTCGGCCCGCAAGATGCGCCTGGCGCGCGATCTGTTTGTGGCGCAACACCCCGACATCGAGTGCGATGGCGAGCTGCACGGCGACGCCGCCCTGCAACCTGAAATTCGCCGTGCCTATGTTGAAGACAGCACCCTGAGCGGCTCCGCCAATTTATTGGTCTGCCCCAATTTGGATGCGGCCAACATTTTGTACAACGTGCTGAAAACCACCACCAGCGGCGGCGTGACCGTGGGCCCCATCTTGATGGGCGCGGCAGGTACAGCGCACATCCTGACCCCGGCCGCCACAGTGCGCCGGGTGCTGAACATGACGGCATTGGCGGCTGCGCAAAAACGCACTTAAATACCTGCTGCGTTCAACAGCAAAAAGCAGGCATGGGGAGCAAGGACAGTGGTCTGAGCCGCCTACGCCTCTTTTTGGGGATTCACCTGAGACAACTGACCTGCGCTTTGCCGGATAATGGCATTGATATTGCTAGTTCTTTCATATCGTCAATTGGCATGGCTATGCCCCAGGAGTCCTTCAATGAGCAAACGTTTTTTCCTCCGTACAACTGCTGTTTTGGCGGCTGTTGCCGCTTTCGGCATCGCCCAAGCGCAAACCACACCGATCAAATTCCAACTCGACTGGCGCTTTGAAGGTCCTGCGGCCTTGTTTTTGACGCCTGTCGCCAAGGGTTACTTTAAAGATGCCAAGCTGGACGTGACTGTGGACGCCGGTAATGGCTCGGGCGGTGCGGTCACCCGCGTGGCCTCAGGCTCGTACGACATTGGCTTTGCCGACTTGGCCGCTTTGATGGAGTTCCACGCCAACAACCCGGACGTGCCGAACAAGCCCGTGGCGGTGATGATGGTGTACAACAACACCCCCGCCTCGGTCATGTCACTGAAGAAGAGCGGCATCAAAACCCCGGCTGATTTGAGCGGCAAGAAACTCGGTGCACCTGTGTTTGACGCCGGTCGCCGCGCTTTCCCGATTTTTGCCAAAGCCAACGGCATCAGCAACGTCACCTGGACCGCCATGGACCCCACTTTGCGTGAAACCATGCTGGTGCGCGGCGATGTGGACGCCATCACCGGTTTCACCTTCACTTCGCTGCTCAACATTGAGGCGCGCGGCGTCAAGGCCGAAGACGTGGCCGTGCTGCAATACCCGGACTACGGCGTCAAGCTCTATGGCAACGCCATCATCGCGTCACCCAAGTTGATCAAAGAGAACCCCGCTGCCGTGAAAGCGTTCTTGCTGGCCTTTACCAAGGGGGCTAAAGACGTGATCACCGATCCCGCAGCCGCCATCAACGACGTGAAAGCCCGTGACGGCATCATCAACACCGAACTGGAAATCCGCCGCCTCAAGCTGGCCATTGACACCGTGATCAACAGCCCTGACGCCCGTGCCGAAGGCTTTGGTCAAATCAAAGGCCCGCGTCTGTCGCTGATGGCCTCGCAAGTGTCGGACGCGTTCAACACCAAGTCGCGTGTCAACCCCGATACCATTTGGAACGGCAGCTTCCTGCCCACCGCCAAAGAGCTGGACATCTTGCCCAAGCCGAAAAAGTAATCCAGGTCCATCCAGCTGCACTTATGACCTCACCCAACTTTGTTGATTTTCAAAACGTTTGGCTCGCCTACAACGACGAGTTGTTGGCAGCCAATCATTACGCTGTAGAAGACATCAATCTGCAGGTTAAACAGGGTGAGTTCATTGCCATTGTGGGACCCTCAGGCTGTGGCAAGTCCACCTTCATGAAGCTGACCACCGGCTTGCGCATGCCCAGCAAGGGCCGTATTTTGGTCGACGGTGCGCCGGTCACGGGGCCACTGAAGATCAGTGGGATGGCCTTCCAAGCCTCGTCGCTTCTGCCATGGCGCACCACACTGGACAACGTGCTGCTGCCGCTGGAAATCGTTGAGCCGTACCGCTCGAACTTCAAGCAAAAGCGCGCCGAGTATGAGGCGCGCGCCATCAAGCTCTTGCAAACAGTGGGTTTGGGCGGCTACGAAAAGAAGTTTCCTTGGCAACTGTCTGGCGGCATGCAACAACGCGCCAGCATTTGCCGCGCCTTGATTCATGAACCCAAGATGCTGCTGCTGGACGAGCCGTTTGGCGCGCTCGATGCCTTCACCCGCGAAGAGCTGTGGTGCATCTTGCGCGACCTGTGGACAGAGCAAAGGTTCAACGTGATTTTGGTCACCCACGATTTGCGCGAATCGGTGTTCCTGGCCGACACGGTGTATGTGATGAGCAAGACCCCGGGCCGATTTGTGGTCAAACGCGATATCGATTTGCCGCGTCCAAGGGATTTGGAAATCACCTACACCCCTGAGTTCACCAACATCGTGCATGAGCTGCGTGGCCACATTGGTGCCATGCGCCAAAACGGTGCCGCCATCAACCAATGAAGCTGTCATGAAACAACAAACGCTGGAACGCTGGTCACCTTGGGTTTTGCTGGTGGCGACGATTTTGATCTGGCAAGGCCTTTGCTCGGCCTTGCATGTATCGGAATTTATTTTCCCTAGCCCTTGGCGCATTGCCGAGCAAACGGTGGAATACCGTGACGTGATCGCGGCACACGCTTGGCGCACCTATTGGGTAACGATGGTGGGCTTTGGCATTGCCATTGTGGTGGGCACACTGCTGGGTTTTGTGATCGGCAGCTCCCGCTTGGCTTATGCGGCGGTGTATCCGTTGATGACCGCCTTCAATGCCTTGCCCAAGGCGGCTTTTGTGCCCATCTTGGTGGTGTGGTTTGGCATCGGCATTGGCCCCGCCATCTTGACTGCATTTTTGATCAGCTTTTTCCCCATCATGGTCAACATCGCGACCGGTTTGGCGACCTTGGAGCCTGAGCTGGAAGACGTGCTGCGCGTGTTGGGCGCCAAACGCTGGGACGTGTTGGTCAAAGTCGGTCTGCCACGCTCGATGCCTTATTTTTACGGCTCTCTCAAAGTCGCTATCACCCTGGCTTTTGTCGGCACCACCGTGTCCGAGATGACGGCCGCCAACGAAGGCATTGGCTACTTATTGATCTCTGCGGGCTCGGCCATGCAAATGGGCCTGGCTTTCTCAGGCCTGGTGGTGGTGGGGGCCATGGCCATGGTGATGTACGAGTTATTCAGTTACATCGAAAAGCACACCACGGGATGGGCGCATCGGGGCTCACAGGGCGATCAATGATCTAACCGGATCAACTTCATCAGAAAAACGTGCTTTGGCACGTTTTTTTTATCGAATTTGATTGATGGGTATCAATTTTTTCGATTTAATGTCAATAATGCAGTCTCAATTATTTTGTGAAATTGAGCTGTACCCCACAAGGACCATCGATGACGACAACCGACGCTGTGAATGAACCCGTCAAGACGGGAATGAACGCCTACGACATGGCTTTTGTAGCCCTCATGGCCTGCTTGATGGTCTTCGTGTTCTGGTTAACCACGGTCAACTACCAAGAAGGTATGAAGACCGAGGTGGCCAAACGCAACGGCGAAGCCTGGGTCGAATGGCTGACCACGGCGGGCACCACTCGCTTTGAGGACGGATTTAGCCACGCCCCCTGCTCTGGCAAAGCGGAGCCAGGCACCTGGGGCGAATGTGCCGCCTACATCCAGACTCAAACCAGCTTGAAGGGCTTGGTCAACACTTTCTTCGACAAACCGCCGGAACTGATTGAGAAGTGCAACAAAGAAGACTTGTCTACCACGGGGGGCATCGTGATCGAGAACTTGATCGCCACGCCTGCGGGCTCAGCAATTCCGATGGTCGTCAAACCCTTCACCAACGAAGACCTGATCACCGCCAAATTGCAATTGCGCATCGCCGTCTGTGACAAAGGCGGCTATCCCATCAAAATTTCCGACTTTGAGTTCTGAGGTACAGCATGGAAAACGATAAAACAATCTATCTCAAGGACTTGAATGTCGCGTCTTTGCTGGGCAAAGACGAGGTCGCCAATATCCCCAGCAACCTGCCCATGCGAAAGTGGTTGTTCTCTTGGTTGCTGGACACCACGATACCCGGCAATATGCAAAAAGGGGTAGACAAGTGGCTGGGTATCTTGATTGTGGCCAACCTGTTCACCTTGTTGTTTGAACATGTGCCCGCGGTGTTTGAGCCGAACAAACATTGGTTCCATTGGTTCGATATTTTTTCCGTCGCAGTCTTCACTGTGGAATACCTGATGCGCCTGTACATGGCGCCAGAAGATCCCGAGTTCAACTCGAAAAAATTTGCTCGCTTGGGTTTCGTCAGCAGCCCCTTCGCCATCATTGACTTCTTGGCTGTGGCGCCCTTTTATTTGCAGGCCTTCTTGCCTGTGGATTTGCGCGTATTGCGGGCTCTGCGACTGCTGCGGATCTTGAAACTCTTCAGGATTGTGGTGCCGGCCTACAAAGACTTTCAGGTCTTAAACGCCGGCCGCACCTTCCGCCAAAAAGTCCATGCGCTGGTGTTCCCCAGCAAATTTGGTGGGGAACTGCAAAAGATCTTTGATGTGTTTATCGGCATCTGGGTGCTGTTGTCGGTGATGGCTGTGATTTTGGAGTCGGTAGAGAGCATTCACTACATCCTGAATTTGCAGTTTGTGATTTTGGACGGTGTCGCCGTAGGCATCTTTTCTTTGGAATACTTCATGCGCTTGTACGCCTGCGTGGAGGAACCCGGACACAAAGGCTCGTTCATGGGCCGATTTAAACAAGCCAAGTCGCCCGCAACGTTCATCGACTTCATCGCCATCCTGCCCTTCTTCTTGGAAGTGTTTTTGCACCACTTGCTCGACTTGCGGTTCTTGCGGGTGTTCCGACTGTCGCGACTGCTCAAGCTGACACGCAACAGCGACGCCACCGATGTGCTGTTCCGCGTGATTGCACGGGAATGGCCCATCATGAGCGCCGCCTCCTTCATCATGGGTTTGCTTTTGGTGTTGACGGCCAGCTTGGGCTATTTGCTGGAGCATGATGCGCAACCCGAAAAATTCGAGAACATTCCCCAGTCCATTTACTGGGCGGTGATCACCTTAGCCTCGGTGGGCTATGGTGACATTTCACCCGTCACCCCTTTGGGCCGAGCGATGACCTCCATCCTCGCTCTGCTAGGTATCGGTATCTTCGCGATCCCTGCAGCGCTGTTGGCCTCGGCCTTCAGCGATGAATTGATCAAGGACCGTGAGGCATTGAAAGCGAATTTGTTCCAAATTTTGAAGGATGGCAAGATTGTCGAATCAGAAGCCCAGTTCATTCGCGAAGAAGCTGAGCGCATGCACCTGAGTGTGGAAGAACTGAATGCCTTGATCGACACGGTGATGAAGGAAAAAGAAATTGAGGACAACCTCAAAGCCCTTCCCATCCATACCATCGCCAGACGCCCGGAGCACGCGATCGAATACTTCAAAACATCCATCAGCGAGCTGCGTCAATTGGGCATGCAAATGACGCCTGGCGAGTTTGAACAAGCCGCCAAAACCTCGGACCGTCTCACGGCCAGCGAAATGGCTTTATGGCAACAAATACAAGGTAAGTGATAGAAATTTTGAGGTATCATTACTGCTAAATTGATATTTTTATCGATTTAAAGTTTAACTTTTTAATTTTTCATTCCCCTCATGCTCGGTAAATTACAAAAAAACGTGATGGAGATCCTGGCTGGGGCTCCTCACCAACCGCTCAGTCGGTATGTGGAATGGATGATCACCGTGGTCGTCTTGGTCAACTGTTCGGCGGTGATTTTGGACTCGGTGCCTAAAATTCACGCAGAGTACAAAGAGTTCTTCCATGAACTGGAGTTTTGGAGCGTGATGTTCTTCACCGTCGAATACGTCTTGCGCGTCTGGTCCTTGGGGGCACGCTTTACACCTGAACAAGGAGGGGCCTGGAAGGGCCGCAAGGGCTACATCTTCAGCGCTTTTGGTTTGGTCGACTTTTTTGCCACCGCCCCACATTACGTGCACATTTTTTTCCCGGGTCTGGATTTGCGCATCTTGCGGGTCTTGCGCCTGTTGCGAATTTTGAAGCTGTCCAAATACAACACCGCGCTGCAAGACTTGTTTCAAGCCGTGTATGCCGAGCGCCGCGCCTTCGGCTCGGCCGCCTTTTTGTTGCTGATCTCCACCGTGGTCTCAGCCTCTTTGATGCACTTTGCAGAGGGGCACGAGCAGCCCGAATTTTTTGGTTCCATACCGCATGCGATTTACTGGTCTATCGTGACCATAACCTCGGGCTACGGCAACGTCGAACCGGTGACCAAGGCGGGCGAAGTGATTGCTTTACTCACCGGCTTTTTGGGCGTGTGCATGGCCGCGATCATGACGGGTATTGTGGCCTCTGCTTTTGCCACCCAGCTGTCGCGCAAAAAATCGGCTTACCTGTTGCAGCTGCGCAAGGTTTTGGAGGACGGTGTGGTCAGTGATGCAGAACGCAACACCCTCAAAAATTTGCAGACGCAGTACCGCTTGTCCGATGCGGATGTGAAAAAAATGGTCGATGAAATCAATGCTGAAAAAGCAGCGCTGTCATGAGTCAAGCCCCTACTGGCCGCCTGCCCCGAATCAAACGCAGAATCTATGAAATTTTAGAAGGCGCGGTCGTAGACCGGGCCAGCCATGCCTGCGAGATCGTCATCGCCGGCTTGGTTGTGGCCAACGTGGTCGCCATCATTTTGGAGTCTGTGCATTCCATTCACGAAGCCTATGAGTCTTATTTTCATATCTTCGACTTGTTCAGCGTGATGGTGTTCTCGCTGGAGTATGTGCTGCGTGTGTGGACCTACAGCGAAAAACACACGGGCCCAGGCGACAGCCCTTGGAAAGGCCGCAAAGAATATGTGTTCAGCATGTTCGGACTGGTCGATTTCTTCAGCACCGTGCCGTTCTATTTGCAACTGCTTTTTCCAGGTGCCGACTTGCGCGTCCTGCGCATGTTCCGGCTGCTGCGGATTTTCAAACTGTCACGCTACAACAGCGCGATGGAAGACATGCTCGAAGCCATCAAGGCAGAAAAAGATTCTTTTTCTTCGGCCATGTTTTTGCTTTTCATAAGCTGCTTGCTGTTTTCCTCGCTGATCTACATCATCGAAGGGCACGACCAACCTGAAATCTTCCCGTCTATTCCGGCGGCCATGCATTGGTTTGTGCTGACCATCATTTCGGGCTGGGGCAACGTGGACCCCGTGACCTACCTGGGCACCATCTTGGTGATCATCACACAGATTCTGGCCATTGCCCTGGCCGCCATTCTGACCGGTGTGGTGGCCACGGCCTACACCGCGCAGGTGCAACGGCGTGAGTCCATTTATGAAATGGAAGTGCGCGAAGTGTTGGCCGATGGCGTGGTGACCGAAGAAGAGCAATTGAAACTCAAAACCTTGCAAGCCAAATACGGCATGTCCAACGAGCAGGTGGACGCCATCGCCAACCAGGTCAAAGCCGAACAAAGCAACGGCTGATGCATCTGCCCCTTGGGCTCGCAACACCGCCCTAAAATACCGGCATGACCTGGCACGCGGCGCTCTCACTCGACTATCTGAATGAAGATCACCGCACGGTGGCGCGTTACCTGCACAGCGGCCCGCTGCGAATTTTAAAAAGCCTGTACCCAGAGGGTGACGCCATCTGCCACAACGTGCTGGTGCACCCACCCGGCGGTTTGGTGGGCGGCGACATGCTGGACATCAAAGTCAGCGTAGGACCCGGCGCCCACGGCCTGGTCACCACGCCCGGGGCCACCCGGTTTTACAGATCTGAAGCCGGCCTGGCCACGCAACAAGTGCATGCCCGCCTTGAAGCCGGGGCACGCTTGGAATGGCTGCCGCTGGAAGCGATTGCCTACAACCAATGCGACGCCTTAAACCGCGCCCTGTTCGACTTGGCACCCGGCGCCGAACTCATGACCTGGGACATCACCGCACTGGGCTTGCCGGCCACCGAACTGCCCTTTGTGCAAGGCACTTTCAGGCAGCATCTCGAAATACCTGGCGTCTGGCTGGAGCGCGGTACTTTGCGTGGCCAAGACACCCGTTTGCTCAACAGCCCTTTGGGCCTGGCCGGTCAGCGCTGCATGGCCACATTGGTGTTTGCCAGTGGCACCCCCATCGCCACCGCGCGACTGGCGCAGGGCTTGGAGGCTGCACGCGAGTGCCTGGAAGCCCACGACCTGCGCTGGTTGTCGGGTGTCACGTCGCCGCATCCGCAGGTGATGGTGTTGCGCGTGCTGGCGCCAGTCACCGAGCCCGCGGTGCATTTGCTCAAACAAGTCTGGGTGGCTTGGCGAAACGCCCTGTGGCAGCTGGGCGGCACGCCGCCGCGTTTGTGGAATTTGTAGCCCTGATGCGCGAGCCTGCACAGGCCGCGTCTCAGTCAAAGCTCGTTAAATCGCCACCAGCTGCTGAATGTTCTTTTCCTTCATCTCGCTGCCCGGGCCTTGCGCAATCACCTCACCGCGCTCCATCACAAGGTACTGGTCGGCCAGCTCTTCAGCAAAGTCGTAGTACTGCTCACACAAGAGCACGGCCATGCGTTGGCCTTGCATGCCTTCATCAGCGAGCTTGCGGATCACGCGGCCAATGTCCTTGATGATGCTGGGCTGAATGCCTTCGGTGGGTTCGTCCAAAATCAACAAGCGCGGCCGCGCCGCCAAAGCACGGGCAATCGCCAACTGCTGTTGCTGGCCGCCTGAGAGATCGCCACCGCGGCGGTGCAGCATTTGTTTCAGCACCGGAAAGAGTTCAAACAATTCAGGGGGAATCGGCGTGCCGCCCGGCTGCGTCGCCAGGCCCATGCGCAGATTGTCTTCCACCGTCAGGCGCGCAAAGATTTCACGCCCCTGTGGCACGTAGCCAATGCCGGCACTGGCGCGCTCGTAGGGTTTGGCGCTGGTTAAATCGCGGCCTTCCAATTGCACGCTGCCGCTCTTGATCGGCACCAGGCCCATCAACGATTTGAGCAAGGTGGTTTTGCCTACGCCATTGCGCCCGAGCAAGACCGTGACCTGCCCCTGCGCGGCGCTTAAACTCACATCGCGCAAGATGTGCGAGCCGCTGTAATACTGGTGAATGTTTTTAACGCTCAACATAGTCATCGTCCCAAATACACTTCAATCACCCGCTCGTCGGCTTGCACCTGATCGAGCGTGCCTTGGGCCAGCACCGCGCCATCGCACAGCACGGTGACGATGTCAGAAATGGTGCGAATGAAACTCATATCGTGTTCCACCACCATCAAGGAATGTTTTCCTTTGAGGGACAAAAACAACTCGGCAGTGCGCTCGGTCTCGTGGTCGGTCATGCCGGCCACGGGTTCGTCCAGCAGCAAGAGTTTGGGGTCTTGCATCAGCAGCATGCCAATTTCCAGCCATTGCTTTTGGCCATGACTCAAGGTGCCCGCTTGCACGCGCACGCTGTCAGCCAAATGGATGGTGTGCAGCACCTCGGCCAAACGGTCGCTTTGGCGTGAGTCGAGCTTGAAGAACATGGAGGCTTTCACGCCCTTGGGCATTTTCAACGCCAGCTCCAAGTTTTCAAACACGCTCAGGTGCTCAAACACAGTGGGCTTTTGGAATTTGCGGCCAATCCCCAACTGGGCAATTTCGGGTTCGTTGTGG
Source organism: uncultured Burkholderiales bacterium (assembly GCA_903916355.1). Lineage (GTDB taxonomy): Bacteria > Pseudomonadota > Gammaproteobacteria > Burkholderiales > Burkholderiaceae_C > Limnohabitans_A. Next base: position 19,003 of record CAIWWN010000206.1, read on the forward strand.
CGCAGCAAATCAATCGTGCTGCCAAAGAACACCGTACCCTCGTCGGGTCGGGTCTTGCCGGTGATGATGTCCATCATCGTGGTCTTGCCGGCGCCGTTGGGGCCAATGATGCAGCGCAACTCGC
>CAIWWN010000207.1 GCA_903916355.1 uncultured Burkholderiales bacterium
ATTTCTTGACCGGCCGTGACCACTTCAGAAGGGTGACGGACACGGCGCCAGGCCATGTCGGTGATGTGCAGCAAGCCATCGATACCGCCCAAGTCCACGAACGCACCGTATTCGGTGATGTTCTTGACCACACCGTGGACCACTGAGCCTTCGCGCAGCGTTTCCATCAGCTTGGCGCGTTCTTCGCCCATCGAGGCTTCCACCACAGCGCGGCGTGACAACACGACGTTGTTGCGCTTGCGGTCGAGCTTGATGACCTTGAATTCCATGGTCTTGTTTTCCCATGGCGACAGGTCTTTGGTCGGACGTGTGTCGACCAAGGAGCCGGGCAAGAAAGCGCGGATGCCGTTGACCAAAACGGTCAGGCCACCTTTGACTTTGCCGCTGGTGGTGCCGGTGACGAATTCGCCAGATTCCAGCGCTTTTTCCAGGGACAACCACGAAGCCAAACGCTTGGCGGTGTCGCGCGACAAGATGGTGTCGCCGTAGCCGTTTTCGATCGAGCCGATGGCCACAGACACGAAGTCACCCACTTGGACTTCAACTTCGCCCGTATCGGTTTTGAACTCTTCCAGGGGCACGTAGGCTTCAGACTTGAGGCCAGCGTTCACGACCACAAAGTTGTGCTCGATGCGCACGACTTCAGCGGTGATGACTTCGCCTGGGCGCATTTCCGTGCGCGTCAGAGATTCTTCAAATAGGGCGGCAAATGATTCAGACATTGATTTTCCTCATCCGCAAACAGGTTTGACGAACGCACGATTGCGATCGTTTGAAAGGCTGATAGCGGCGGTTGGTTTGCGACAGAGTCGCGGTTAGGTTGGGGATCCAGGCCGCCTGTGCGCATGCAGCGCGGAGGGGACGGTCTGGGCCTTGCTTTGCCACCAGGTCAATACTTGGTCCACTGATTGCTCAATGCTCAAGTGTGAGTTGTCCAGTTGCAAAGCATCTTGCGCGGGCTTGAGAGGGGCAACGCTGCGGGACATGTCCCGGGCATCACGCGCCTCCAAATCTGCGCGAAGAGAGTCGAGTTTAGCCGAAAAACCCTTAGAAATCAATTGTTTATAACGGCGCTCGGCGCGCTCTGCGGCGCTGGCGGTCAAAAACACCTTCAACGGCGCTTGCGGGAAGATCACCGTGCCCATGTCACGGCCATCGGCCAAAAGGCCTGGCAAGCGCGCAAAACTGTGTTGGAGCGCCACCAAGGCGGTGCGCACTGCAGGCAAAGTAGAGACTTTGGAGGCGTTCATGCCGCCTTCTTCGCTGCGAATCGCATCGGTCACGTCCACACCGTCGAGCAGCACCTGTTCTCCGGCAAAGCGCACGGGCAGGGTTTCGGCCAGCGCGGCAATGGCCGTTTCGTGCTGCGGCTCAAGCTGCAAGCCCGCTTGCAGGGCCGCATAGGCAGTGACGCGGTACAGCGCGCCCGAATCCAGGTAGTGGTAACCCAAGCGCTCGGCCACGCGGCTGGCCAGCGTGCCCTTGCCCGAGGCCGTGGGGCCGTCGATGCAGATCACCGGGATCGCGCCGGGCTGGGCGGTGGCCAGGGCGAACAAGGCCTCGAAATAATCGGGGAAGGTTTTGGCCACGCATTGGGGGTCTTCAATGCGCACCGGGACGTGGTCAGGATTGAAGGCCGCCAGCGAAAAGCACATGGCCACGCGGTGGTCGTCGTAGGTGTGGATGCTGGCCGCTTGCCATTGGCCTGCGCTCAATGGGTGGATGGTGATCCAGTCCGGGCCTTCTTCCACGGTGGCGCCGAGTTTGCGGCTTTCGATCGCCATGGCGGCAATGCGGTCGGTTTCTTTCACGCGCCAGCTGGCAATATTGCGCAGCGTGGTCGGGCTGTCGGCGAACAAAGCCATCACCGCCAGGGTCATGGCTGCGTCGGGGATGTGGTTGCAGTCGAGCTCAATGCCTTTGAGTGGCCAACTGCCGCGCTGAATATGCAGCCAGTTGGGGCCGCTGCTGACCTGGGCGCCCATCAACTGCGCGGCTTCGACAAAACGGATGTCACCTTGGATCGAATCGGCGCCCACGCCTTGCACGCGAATGCCTGTGCCTTGGGCGATGGCGCCCAGGGCAATGAAGTAACTGGCCGAAGAGGCATCCGCCTCGACGTGAATCGTGCCTGGCGACTGGTAGCGGCTGCCGGCGGGAATCACAAAACGCTGCCAGCCCTGGCGCTCCACGTGGATGCCGTAGCGCTGAAGCAAATTGAGTGTGATTTCAATGTAGGGCTTGGAAATCAGTTCACCCACCACCTCGATGGCGATGCTGCGCTGGGCAGCGGCCAAGGGCAAGGCCATGAGCAAGGCGGTTAAAAATTGGCTGGAGACATCGCCGCGCACGGAGATGGGCGCGTCCAGTTTCAAGGTGGGCTGGCCAATGTGCAGCGGCGGAAAGCCTTCATTGCCCAGGTAGTCGATGCGGCAACCGAGTTCGCGCAGCGCGTCGACCAAGTCGCCAATCGGGCGCTCGTGCATGCGTGCCACGCCTTTGAGTGTGAAGTCGCCGCCCAGCATGGCCAAGGCAGCCGTGAGTGGGCGCATGGCGGTGCCGGCGTTGCCCATGAAAAATTCAATTGGCTGAGCGCTTGTGAGCTGACCACCCTGACCGGTCACGCTCACGCGCGTGCCTTGAACTTGAATGCCGCAGCCGAGTTGGCGCAGCGCAGCCAACATCACCCGCGTGTCGTCCGAGTCCAGCAGGTCGTGGATCTCGGTGGTGCCGCTGCACAGCGCCGACAAGAGCAGCACCCGGTTCGAGATGCTTTTGGAGCCGGGCAGGGTGACCGTGCCTGCAGCACCGGCCAAGGGGGGGAGGTCAAGAAAGGCGGTGGCGTACATGGTTCAAAGTCGTTAACGCAAGCAGGCGGTCAAGGTTGTGTAACCAGGTCGGGGTCCAGGCCACCCAACCGCCATTCGGCGCGGGTTTGGCTGGCTTGTGCAATCAGTTGCTCCAGTGTGCTGGCATCGCCTTCGGTCATGGCGGTTTCCAACTGGTCTAGCGCCTGGCGTAGCAAAGCCGATTGCAGCAAGACCTGGGTGCGGTTGGCCAACAAGATGTCGCGCCACACGGCAGGGTCGGAGGCGGCGATACGCGAGAAATCCCGGAAGCCTGGGCCGGCCATGGACAAATGATCGGCACCATCAGGTTGCTGCGCCACCGCATTGACCAGCGCAAACGCGACCAAGTGCGGCAGGTGACTCACCGCCGCAAACGTCGCGTCGTGTTCTTCGGGCGTGAGGGTGATGACCTGGCTGCCCAGGGCTTCCCAAACGTTGTGGGCCTGGGTGATTTTGCGCAGACCGTTGCAGGGCAGGGGCGTCAAGATCAGTTGGCGGTTTTGGTACAGCTCGGGGTCGGCATGTTCCACACCGGCCACCTCTTTGCCAGCAATCGGGTGCGCAGGCACAAAGCAAGGCAGTCGCTCGCCCAAGGTGGCCATGGCCGCAGCCACCACATCGCATTTGGTGGAGCCCACATCCATCAACAAGGTTTGCGCCGACAAGGTAGGGGCAATCGCGGCGAAGGTGGCCTGCGTGGCGCTCACCGGCACGGCCACCAGCACCAGGTCGGCGTCTTGAACCGCTTCGGCGGCGCTGGGCGCGATCACGTCAATCACACCCAGTTCGAGCGCTCTTTGGCGCGTGCCCTCGGAGGCGCTGAAGCCCACCACCTGGTTCACCATTCCGGCTTTTTTCAAGGCCAGGGCAAAGGAGCCGCCCATCAGGCCGCAGCCGATCAAGGCCAGTTTTTCAAACTTCATGCGCACGGTTTATTCGCTGACGGGGTAGGAGCCCAAGACTTTGTAGAAGGCGCACAGGCCTTGCAGTTCCGCCAAGGCGGCGGCCACATGCGGCTGGCTGATATGGCCTTGTAAGTCGATGTAGAAATAATATTCCCACTGCCCGGATTTGGCGGGGCGGGATTCAAAGCGCGTCATCGACACGCCATTGTTTTTCAAGGGCACGAGCAGGTCATGCACCGCGCCCGGGCGGTTGGGCACGGACACGACCAAGCTGGTGCAGTCCTGGCCCGAAGCGGGTGGCGTGGCCATGGTTTGTGGCAGGCTGATGACTGCAAAACGGGTGCGGTTGTAGGCTTCGTCTTGTATCGCATGGTGCACGATGTGCAGGCCAAATTGCCCGGCCGCGCGCTCGCTGGCCAGTGCAGCCCAAGCTGGGTTGGTGGCGGCCAAGCGGGCGCCTTCTGCATTGCTGGACACCGCGCGTCGCTCCACATTGGGCAAATGGGTGGACAGCCAGCCTTGGCATTGGGCCAAGGCCTGCGGGTGGGCCAGTACGGCCTCAATGCCGTCCAAAGAGTTGGTTTGACGCAGCAGGTTAAAGCGCACCAGCAAACTGATTTCGCCTACCACATGCACCGGCGAGCGCAAGAACAAATCGAGGGAGCGGGCCACCACGCCTTCGGTCGAATTTTCCATGCCGACCACGCCATATTGGGCGGTGCCAGCGGCGGTGGCGTGAAACACTTCGTCAAAGTTGGCGCAGTAAATCAGGCTCGCGGCGCTGCCAAAAAACTCGATGGCGGCTTGCTCGCAGAAAGTGCCTTGCGGCCCCAGCACCGCCACGCGCTGCGGCGCTTCCAGCGCCAGGCAGGCCGACATGATTTCGCGCCAGATGGCAGCGATGTGTTGGTTTTGCAAAGGACCAGGGTTGGCTTGGGTGATTTTCTCAATCACCTGGGCCACGCGGTCAGGCCGAAAAAAGGGCGAGCCTTCGGCGCGTTTGATGGCGCCCACTTGCTCGGCCACGTTGGCACGTTGGTTCAGCAAACTCAGGAGCTGCTTGTCTAGGCTGTCGATTTGCACGCGCAGCGCGGCCAAGCCTTCGGATTGAATAGGTTGGCTCATGCGGGCCTTTGGTGTGTCTCGCCTGACATTCAGGCTGGTGTGGGTTCGAAATCGCGCAGCAAGCGCAGGTCATTGGCCATGGGGTTTTATTCTTCCGTGCCAGTTGTCGTGTCATTGGCGGGCGCATCGTCAGCGGGCAGGTCCTCACCTGTCACGTCGGGGTTGGCGTCGTTTTCCACAATGCGTTGCAGGCCCGACAACTTGGCGCCTTCGTCCAAGCCAATCAGGGTCACGCCTTGTGTGGCGCGGCCCAGTTCGCGGATCTCGGCCACGCGGGTGCGTACCAGCACGCCGGTGTCGGTGATCAGCATGATTTCGTCATCGGCCTGCACCAAGGTGGCGGCTACCACTTTGCCGTTGCGCTCGGATTGCTGGATGGCGATCATGCCTTTGGTGCCGCGACCGTGGCGGGTGTATTCAGTGATGCTGGTGCGTTTGCCGTAGCCGTTTTCTGTGGCGGTCAACACGCTGGCGCGGGGCGCCGCTTCAGCGCCTTCGATGACCGTCGCGTCGTCTTGCTCGGACACCAGCATGGCAATCACACTTTGGGACTCTTCGATCATCATGCCGCGCACGCCGCGGGCGCTGCGACCCAAGGGGCGCACGTCGTTTTCGTCAAAGCGCACGGCTTTGCCGCCGTCGCTGAACAGCATCACATCGTGCTTGCCGTCGGTCAATGCCGCGCCAATCAGGAAGTCGCCTTCGTCCAGGTTGACGGCAATGATGCCGCCTTTGCGTGGGTTGCTGAATTCGTCGAGCGAGGTCTTCTTGACCGTGCCCATGGAAGTCGCCATGAAGACAAAATGGTCTTCAGGAAAGGTGCGCATCTCGCCGGTCAGGGCCAAAACCACGTTGATTTTTTCACCCTCTTGCAGCGGGAACATATTGACAATGGGGCGACCGCGCGAGCCGCGTGAACCGGCCGGCACTTCCCATACTTTGAGCCAGTACAAACGGCCGCGGTTGGAGAAGCACAGCAAGTAGTCGTGCGTGTTGGCAATGAAGAGTTGGTCGATCCAATCGTCTTCTTTGGTGGCCGTGGCTTGCTTGCCGCGACCGCCGCGTTTTTGCGCGCGGTACTCAGACAAGGGTTGGCTCTTGATGTAGCCGCTGTGTGACAGCGTGACCACCATGTCGGTCGGGGTGATCAGGTCTTCTGTGGCCAGGTCTTGGGCGTTGTGCTCAATGAAGCTGCGGCGTGTGCCGATCTTGGTTTGGCCAAACTCTTGGCGCAGGGCCGTGAGTTCGTCGCTGATGATGGTGGAGACGCGCTCGGGCTTGGACAAGATGTCCAGCAGGTCGTCGATCTCGGCCATGACTTCTTTGTACTCGGCCACGATCTTGTCTTGTTCCAGACCGGTCAGGCGTTGCAAGCGCATTTGCAAAATTTCTTGCGCCTGCGTGTCGCTCAAGGTGTACAGGCCGTCTTGGGCCATGCCGAATTCTTTTTCAAGCCCGTCGGGGCGGTAGTCGTCGGCGTTGATCACGCCGCCGTCCAAGCGGGTGCGGGTCAGCATTTCACGCACCAGCTTGCTGTCCCAGCGGCGTGCCATCAGTTCCGACTTGGCCACCGGCGGCGTGGGTGCGCTGCGGATGATCGCAATGAATTCGTCGATGTTGGCCAAGGCCACGGCCAGGCCTTCCAGCACATGGCCGCGCTCGCGCGCTTTGCGCAGGGTGAAGACGGTGCGGCGTGTCACCACTTCGCGGCGGTGCTGCAAAAACACCGTGATCAAGTCCTTCAAATTACACAGTTTGGGCTGGCCGTCGATCAGCGCCACCATGTTGATGCCGAAGGTGTCTTGCAGCTGGGTTTGCTTGTACAGATTGTTCAGCACCACCTCAGGCACGGCGCCGCGCTTGAGTTCAATCACTAGGCGCATGCCTGACTTGTCTGACTCGTCTTGGATGTGGCTGATGTCTTCTATTTTCTTTTCGTGTACCAACTCGGCCATGCGTTCTTGCAAGGTCTTTTTGTTCACTTGGTAGGGCAACTCGTCGACGATGATGGCTTGGCGTTGACCGCGATCGATGTCCTCGAAATGGCACTTGGCGCGCATCACCACGCGGCCGCGGCCCGTGCGGTAACCGTCTTTCACGCCGCTGATGCCGTAGATCACGCCGGCGGTCGGGAAGTCCGGTGCTGGAATGATTTCCATCAATTCGTCAATGGTGGCGTCGGGCTTGCGCAGCATGTGCAGGCAAGCGTCCACCACTTCATTCAAGTTGTGCGGCGGGATGTTGGTGGCCATGCCCACGGCAATACCGCCGGAGCCGTTGACCAATAAGTTGGGAATGCGCGAAGGCAGCACCAGCGGCTCTTTTTCAGAGCCGTCGTAGTTGGGGCCGAAGTCGACGGTTTCTTTGTCAATGTCGCCCAACATTTCATGAGCAATCTTGGCCAAACGGATTTCGGTGTAACGCATGGCGGCTGCGTTGTCGCCGTCCACCGAGCCGAAGTTACCCTGGCCGTCCACTAGCATATGGCGCATCGAAAAATCTTGCGCCATCCGAACGATGGTGTCATAGACCGACTGGTCACCATGGGGGTGGTACTTGCCGATCACGTCACCCACGATACGGGCAGACTTTTTGTAAGGCCGGTTCCAGTCGTTGTTCAGCTCGTGCATGGCAAACAGCACGCGGCGGTGTACCGGCTTTAAGCCGTCCCGGGCATCGGGCAGGGCACGACCCACAATCACGCTCATGGCGTAATCGAGGTAACTGCGCCGCATTTCCTCTTCTAGACTGATGGGCAGGGTTTCTTTGGCAAACTGGGTCATGAGAGGGGTGTATTCAGCGCAAGGTGAAAAGAGTCATTTTAGAGGCATTGCGATGTGGTCAATATGCAACATATAGACTTAAAATATGTCTGACTGTGACTTGGCACAACAACTCGTAACAGAATAGCTTGTCTGGCTGTGGCACAATGAATTCACCGTAACGAGTGATGGTCACTCGATGCGTTCCATTTCACGCAGCAAGTCTGCGGCTTAATCCCCCATGAGGAGAACCATGAAGAAACTCAATACATTGGCGATGTTGATTGCCACCGCAGCACTTGCAACAGCAGCCGGCGCTCAAAACGTCGACAACTGGCGTAATGGCGCAGGCGATCTGACCTGGAAAAACGGCACCAACGAATTGTGCTGGCGCGATGCCAATTGGACTCCTGCTACTGCATCGGCCGGTTGTGATGGTGCTGTCGTGGCGCCCAAAGCCGCTGCTGCACCCGCTCCCGCACCTGCACCAGCCCCAATGGCCGCTGCTCCTGCCCCTAAAGCTGCTGCTCCCGCACCTGCGCCAGCCGCCGCCACCAAAGTCACTTACGCTGCTGATGCGTTCTTTGACTTTGACAAGTCGGTGTTGAAGGCCGAAGGCAAAGCCAAGTTGGACGATCTGTCTGGCAAAGTGAAAGCCATCAACCTGGAAGTCATCATCGCTGTGGGTCACACTGACGCCGTCGGCTCTGATGCTTACAACCAAAAGTTGTCTGTCAAGCGTGCTGACGCTGTCAAGGCCTACTTGGTGTCTAAAGGCATGGAAAAGAACCGTGTTTACACCGAAGGCAAGGGCGAGAAGCAACCTGTTGCTGACAACAAGACCGATGCCGGCCGCGCTAAAAACCGCCGCGTTGAGATCGAAGTTGTGGGCACACGCGCCAACTGATCCATCTTGGATTGAGAAAAACCCCGCTTTGCGGGGTTTTTTTTCGCCTGGTGCGCCCAGCATGGGCGCACACCTGGTGTGCCCGACATGGGCGCATACCTGCGGGTGCAAGTCCCGCTGCGAGCTGGTCACAGTGAGCAAAGTGAAGCGCAACTGCGTGAGGGCGACCGAGCGTGGGGAGGAAGCGTAGAGCGTAAACCACGAGCTGATGAACAAGAACTGCATAGAAGGCGATGCCGAGCAGGGCGAGCGGGCCAGGAACCGCGAAGCTCTTGTGACCAAGGCGAGGCAGCGTAGATGCGGCGGTTGTGTGGTGAAGGTATGTGTTCTTACTCGGGGATATCTCGCCTCATGTCTGAAAGGACGACGGCTATACCGGAGCGAGAAGTCAGCAGAGGTCGTAGTAGCCGGGTAGCGGGGCCGCGCAGGCTACCAGCGAGAGGTGAAGGACCGAACGAGAGTGAGTGAGCGAGGACAAGAGGATGTCAAAGGCCATGCGTCAGATGCCGGAGTTGTCCGGGCGGGCAAGCGTAGCGCGGGGTGAAGCCCGGCGTGATCTTGCCAGCGACGAAGCCTGCGGCCCGCCTCTTGAGCACCCGCGCACAGGGTCGGCAAAGCAGATGGCAGGCACTGGTGGCCTGCTGGAGGCGGCGCTGACGAGAGAGAATCTGCAAGCGGCATGGAAGCGGGTCAAGGCCAACAAGGGCGCAGCGGGCGTGGACGGGCTCGATATCGAGCAGACGCAATGCCTGTTGCAAACCAAATGGCCGCAGATACGTCAAGAGTTGCTGGCAGGCAAGTACCGGCCCAGTCCGGTACGCAAGGTGATGATTCCCAAGCCGGACGGCAGCCAGCGCGAGCTGGGCATCCCGACGGTGACGGATCGGCTGATCCAGCAGGCGTTGCTACAAGTGCTTCAACCCGTGCTTGATCTGACCTTCAGCGAGCATAGCTACGGGTTCCGGCCTGGACGGCGGGCGCATGATGCGGTGTTGGCCGCGCAGTCGTTTGTGCAGTCGGGCCATCGCGTGGTAGTGGACGTAGACTTGGAAAAGTTCTTTGATCGGGTCAACCACGATATCTTGGTCGACCGTCTACAGAAGCGCATCGACGATGCCGGAATGATCCGGTTGGTTCGGTCGTATCTGAACGCGGGGATCATGGATGGTGGGGTGGTCATGGGCCGGGATGAGGGCACGCCGCAAGGCGGGCCACTGTCCCCGCTGTTGGCCAATGTCTTGCTCGATGAAGTTGACCGGGAATTGGAGCGGCGGGGCCACCGTTTCGTACGCTACGCCGATGATTGCAACGTGTACGTGTGTAGTCTTCGTGCGGGCGAGCGGGTGATGGAAATGTTGCGCCTGCTATACGGTCGTTTGAAACTGACAATCAACAAGGCCAAGAGCGCGGTAGCGCATGTTGAGGGGCGTAAGTTCCTGGGCTTTACTTTCTGGCTGTACAAGGAGAAGGTCAGGTGCAAGGTGGCTGACAAGGCGCTGGCGAAGTTCAAGCAAAGGGTCAGACAGTTGACCTGGCGCTCAGGTGGCAAAAGCGTGCAGGATGTCATTGAGCAACTGAAGCGGTATCTCCTGGGATGGAAGGCTTACTACCAGTTGGCACAGATGCCGGACGTCTGGCGAGGGCTAGACGAATGGATTCGACGCCGACTTCGAGCTATTCATCTCAAACACTGGAAGCGAGGGGCGACAACGTTCCGGGCACTAAGTGCCTTGGGTGCATCTGTTGAAGTGGCAAAACGAGTAGCGGCGCATGCGCGCCGATGGTGGTGGAACAGCACCGGTCAAATCAATCGAGTGCTGTCCATTGCTTACTTCGAGGGACTAGGTGTGCCCAGTCTCTATCTCTCATGACCTCAAGCTCCCGAACCGCCGGGTGCGGACCCGCATGCCCGGTGGTGTGGCAGGGGCGGCTGCAATAATTGCGGCCCCCCTATGCCGATCGGGTGCAAGTCCCGCTGCGAGCTGGTCACAGTGAGCAAAGTGAAGCGCAACTGCGTGAGGGTGACCGAGCGTGGGAAGGAAGCGTGGAGCGTAAATCGCGAGCCGATGGACAAGAACCGCATAGAAGGCGCTGCCAAGC
>CAIWWN010000208.1 GCA_903916355.1 uncultured Burkholderiales bacterium
AAAGTTTAAATTAGAAATTTAAATTATTATTGCACCACCGTTTTGAGAAGACTTCATCACCCGCAACTGGGAAACCATCCGCAGCATCCGCAAACCGGTGATTGCCGCTGTGAGCGGCTTCGCTTTGGGCGGCGGTTGCGAGTTGGCCATGATGTGCGACTTCATCATCGCCGCCGAGAACGCCAAGTTTGGCCAACCCGAAATCAAGATCGGCATCATTCCCGGTGCTGGCGGCACGCAGCGTTTGCCGCGCGCCATAGGTAAGTCCAAAGCCATGGATCTGGTGCTCACGGGCCGCATGATGGACGCGCAAGAAGCCGAGCGCGCCGGACTGGTCAGCCGCGTGGTGCCGCTGGACAAAATGATGAACGAAGCCCTGGGCGCGGCGTTGATGATTTGCGGCTACGGCCAGCTTTCCGTCATGGCCGCCAAAGAAAGCGTGAACCGCGCCTTTGAGAGCGGTCTGTCTGACGGCGTGATGTTCGAGCGCCGCATTTTCCACGCGCTGTTTGCCACCGCCGACCAAACAGAAGGCATGGATGCGTTTTTGAACAAACGCGCACCGCAGTTCAACAATCGCTAAAAGCGATAAGAAAACCAGTTTCATCGATTTCGGCTTGACGCAAGTCAATGCCGGGTATTTGCATTGAAAACACAATGCAGTTCTGCTCACCCCCAGAACTGCATTGCCATGCCCTTATTTCAGTCTCAAACACACGTTTCCTCCCCCTTGCTGGGTGGCTGGCAAAATTGGGGGACATGGACTCTAGCGGGATTGGCGATGCTGAGCGCGATGTGGACTGAAGCCACCTCCGCCACGACCTTGTGGCCCACCATCCCCTTCATTCGTGGCCAAGACCTGTGCCAATACCAAGATGCCTATGGCCGCAGTCGCAGCGCGAGCCGCAAAGAAATGATTTTGGAGGTGAGCCAGTTGATGGCCATGGGCGCCGAGACACCCGACGCCGTTCAAGCCATCGTCACCATCGACAATCTGATTAATCAGCAACGCCAAATGGCCAGTGTGGGTACGGGCATGGACGTCACCCTGGAGAGCGTGATCAAAGCGTCGCTCGACCAAATTTACCGCGATGTGCAACCCAAAGAAAGAAAGCTGAGTTTTTTCAACCCCACCACCTTGATCGAACTGCTCAATGAATTGAAGGAACAACACAGGCAAGAAAGAGTGGATGCCAAACAATTGGCCCACCTGTCCGGCATTGCCTGGGGCACTTACGCTTATGCGCCCAGTTGCAGCAACGATATTTTGCTGACGCTGCACGTGAATTTGCACGGCGGCGAGACCTATAACTTCAGCGCCAAGGGCGAACCCGAATGGGCCGCCAACGCCGTTGCAGCCAAGCTGTTCCAGCAGTTCCAAGCCACGCGCTTTCCCGCTGTGGTCCATGTGAATGGCAAACCCTTGACTTTGGTGGGAGCCCCGGGCTCCCCAGTCAGCCACGCACCCACGCCCGCCTTAGCGGAAAAAGCCTGTGCCTCCGTCAAAGCACGTTTACCCACTTGGGAAGAGTATGAAATGCTGGCCATGCTGGGCGACTGGAACGGCGGCGTCAGCCTGAACCACGATGTCTGGACTTTGGCGGGTGGCAAAGTGCTCTCGCCCAACCTGCGCACCCCTTCTCCAGTGAGGCAACCCGAAGAAGCGCGCGGCGAAGATTTGCATTTTTATTGCGTGCGCTAAGGACCGGGGGGCTGAGGCCGCAGCGAGCGCACATCCCCGCTCAGGTTTTAAGACTTTGTGCCGATACTCAAAACACAAGTTCTGCAAAAAGACCCATGCGTATCCCAGCCATTTCCCTCCAAGCAGCCACATGGCGTTCAATGCCCTCGATCGATCCCACCGCTCGGGTTCAAAAGCGCACGGCGCCAGAAGGTGTGGGCAAGCAGCGGTCAGTGTCGTCAGCAGGTCGTCAAAGCGCCTCCTCCCTCAAAAGCCGATCACGTCAACCTTCAAGGCGCGGTGCCTGGGACGGACTGGGCCATGAAGTCGACGTCCTCGTCTAAGAAGGTCAACATCGGCATAGGGGGGCTGCAATTGTTGCAGCCGCCCCTGCCACACCACCGGGCATGCGGGTCCGCACCCGGCGGTTCGAGAGTTTGAGGTCACGACAGCCTTGGAACTCCCAACCCATCAAAGTACGCAATGGTCAGCAC
>CAIWWN010000209.1 GCA_903916355.1 uncultured Burkholderiales bacterium
CTCTACCCTTTGCCTCTCGGCACTCTTGTCCCTGACCTGTCTTGCCGCGCATGCTGATGACATTGCCCGCGTCAAAATCGTCACCTCCGAGGGTGAGATCGTGGCCGAGTTGTATCCCGCCAAAGCGCCTAAAACCGTGGCCAATTTTTTGCAATACGTCAAAGACAAGCATTACGACGGCACTGTTTTTCACCGGGTGATCAGCAGCTTCATGGTGCAAGGCGGCGGCTTTGATACCAAATACACCGAGCGCAAGACACGCCCCCCCGTGGCGCACGAAGGCCGTGAGAGCCTGGCCGCCGGTCTGAAAAACCAAATCGGCACCTTGGCCATGGCACGGACCAACGACCCGCAATCGGCCACGGCGCAGTTTTTCATCAACGTGACCGACAACGCTTTTTTGGACCCCACGCCGATTCCCGAGGGTGATCCCGTCAAGCGCTTTGAATACCAAGGCCGCACGTATGACAACGTGCCACGCGCCAACTTGCTCAATGCCCAACAACTTTTCGGGTATACCGTTTTTGGCAAAGTCGTGTCCGGCATGGACGTGGTGCAAAAAATCAAATCTGCCCCCACCGGCGCGGGTGGCCCCTTTCCCTCCGACGTTCCCAAGACGCCGATCCTCATCAACTCCATCACCCTTTTGAAAACACCATGAGCAATCCTCAAGTCGAACTGCACATTGCAGACCTAGGCGTCATCACCATCGAGCTCGATGCCGAAAATGCGCCCAAAAGCACCGCTAACTTTTTGAGCTACGTCGCCAAAGGCCATTACGACAACACCGTTTTTCACCGTGTGATTCCCGGCTTTATGGTGCAAGGCGGCGGTTTTGAGCCCGGCATGACGCAAAAGCCAACGGACGCACCCATCGACAACGAAGCCAATAACGGCGTGAAGAACAACAACTACACCCTGGCCATGGCGCGCACGCAGGCGCCGCACTCGGCTACGGCGCAGTTCTTCATCAACGTGTCTGACAACGAGTTTTTGAACCACACCGCGCCCTCGCTGCAAGACTGGGGTTACGCCGTGTTTGGCAAAGTGATCAAGGGCACGGAGATCGTGGACCAGATCAAAGCGGTGCCCACAGGTCGCAAAGGCTTCCATGACGACGTACCTAAAGAAGACGTGATCATTCAAAAAGCCGTGGCCATCTGATCTGCTGATGACATTGACCGCTCCGCCTGTGTCGCAGTTGCAAGCGCCTGCGACTTGGCGCACGGTCGACCTGATTTCAGACCTGCATTTACAGGCCAGAGAGCCTGAGACTTTTGCCGTTTGGCAGCGTTATATGGATCACACCCCTGCCGACGCAGTGTTGATTCTGGGTGATTTGTTTGAGGTCTGGGTGGGTGACGACGCGGTTGCGCAAAGCCCTTTTTTGCAGTCCTGTGCCGAGGTGCTGAAAAACGCAGGCCAACGCCGGTACCTGGGCTTGATGCATGGGAACCGGGATTTCTTGATCGGCGAGTCTTTTGTGCAGGACTGCCACGCTCATTTTTTGGCCGACCCCACGCTGTTGCGCTTTGGCGCTGCGTCCTGGCTGCTCAGCCACGGCGACGCTTTGTGCCTGGCCGATGTGGCCTACCAACAGTTTCGCCGCCAGGTTCGCACGCCCGAATGGCGCAGCGACTTTTTAAAGCAACCCTTGGCCCAGCGGCAGGCGGTGGCGCGTGGCATTCGCAATGAGAGCGAAGCACGAAAGCGCTTGGGCTCTGCAGAGCGCTATGCCGACGCGGACAGCACCCTGTGTCAAAGCTGGCTGGACCAGGCTGGTGCGCACACCTTGATTCACGGTCACACCCATCAAGCGGCCGACCATCGACTGCCTGGCGACGCCTCAGGCCAAGCCCACGCGCGCTGGGTGCTGAGCGACTGGGATGCGAGCGCACAACCCCCCAGGGCCCAGGTGCTCAGGTTGTTTGAAAACGGCCAGCATGAACGCATGGATTTGATCTGAACCGCATCTAAACCCCTTACACCGGATGCCAGACCGCAAAGAAAAATGGCCGCATATTGCGGCCATTTTGTTGTCGACGCGCGCTTAACGCTTAAGCAATTGCTTCAAGACGTTTTGCAAACGGCGGGCCGAGTGGCCATCGTGCGCCGAAGCCAGCACCGCGCCCACGTCCTGGCGCCAGGTGTCCACCGGACCGGGCTCGTTGCGACGCGTCAGCAATTGCAGCTGCAGCGCACGGCGCTCGTTCAAGAACTCGGCAGGTGTCGGCACTTCGGCGGCCATTTCCAAGCGCAGCAAAGCGGCTTGTGAGGCCGCTTGCGGAGCCGGTGCGGCTTGCACCGACTGGGCCCAAGCTGTGCGGGTGGCGGCATTGACGCCTTTGCCCAGGTCTTGCGCCGAAGGCAAAGCCTCGGTTTGACGGGTTTCCCAAGCGTTCATCAAGTTGCCCAGGGTCTCGCCATGGGCTTGTGAGGCCAATTTACGCAAGGTCATTTCAGCGTGTTCCAGCGCATCGCGCTGGGCCCGGAAAGCGGCATCACCCAAACGCGGGCCGCGGTCCGGGCGCTCGGCACGGTCACCGAAACGGTCATTGGGTCGACCGCCACGGTCACCTCGGTCAGAAGGCCGTCCATCGCGACCGCCTTCGCGGCGATCCCCAAATTTGCCACCGCGACCGGCAGGTGCCAGCTCGGTGCGCTTTTGGCCAGGGCGGTCGTCGCCGCGCACGGCCACCACAGGACGGGCCGGTGCTTTGACGGGTGCGGCAGGCACAACCACTTCGGGGGCTGCGGGCTCGGTCTCGGTATCTGTACCGGCCACTGCCTCATCGGAGGCCTCGGCGGTTTCAGCGGCTGGCGCAGCGGATTCGACCGGCGCTGTTTCAGCTTGCTGCTCTGGCGCGCTGACTTCGGCATCGGCTTGCGCCGCTGCGGGAGCAGACGCGGCAACAGGCGCTGCCACAGGCGCGCTGGCAGCGGCTTGCTCAGCCGCCACAGCCACGGCTTGCCCGCGCAAAGCCGCATCCAAGCCCTGCATGGCCGCACGGATTTTCTGCACATCGCCACTGGTGTTGGCGGTTTCCAGGGCGCGCGAGGCGTCGAGCACCGCGCGGTCATGGGCACTGATCTGCGAGGACACCTGCTCGCGCTCCACCGTCTTGCGGTTGAAAGCGTCGTCAATCGGTTGACGGAATGCCTCCCACAGCTTTTGCTCAAGCTTGCGCTCCAGCGGCACGGCTTGGGCTTCGGTTTGCCAGCGTTGCTGCAACACCTTGACGGCATCGACACGCAAGCCGGGGGCTGCGCCCAAGACTTCGGCTTCGGTGATCAGGGCTTGACGGCGTTCGAGACTGGCTTTTTGAGCCGCCTCCAGGGGTGCAGCCGCTTGCTGAATGACTTTTTTCCACTGCGGTTGCAATTCGGCAAAGGCCTTTTCGCTCAAATGACCCGCATTGCGCCAGCGGTCACCAAACTGGTGCAGGGTGCGCAGTTGCAGTTTCCAGTCGGTGTTCTCGGCGTGGGCTTGGCCCCAAGCGCGCAGCTCTTCCATCATGGCCAGGCGCTGACCGCGGTGTTCGACGGCCTCGTGCTTGAGCTTGTCCAGCCACTCTTGAACCACTTTGTAAGCCTCGTTGCAAGCGGCGTCAAAGCGCTTCCACAACGCATGGTTGGGGTTGCCACCTTGGTCGGTGAGCTTCCACTGGTCGCGCAATTGACGCAGGGTTTCCTGCATCTTGCGCCCGCCCATGGCGGGAATCTTGGCCGGTGCGGGTTCGGCGGTGATTTCAGCAGTGACTTCAGGCGCCGCGACATCAGCGGCCTCGGCTGCAGCTTCCAGGTTGGCGTCTTGCGCAATAGTCACTTCCACCACGGCGTCCACCGCAGCTGGTGCTTCTGTGCTCGCATGCGCCACGGAGTCCTCAGGCGCTGCAGCCGTCTCAGCCGCCACGCGTGGGCCTTTAGGCTTGCGCGCCACCACCGGCTTGAACAAGGCCTCGGCCTTGGCCACCAACTCTTGGCGCAGTTGGTCGGCACGCCAGCGCTGCCAGCCTTCGAGTTCGCCTGCAGCGGTCAAAGCGGCATGAACGCGGGCGTCCAGGGCGGTGTCTAAATGGCGGCCGTGTTCTTTCAGCACCTGGCGCAGGGCATTGGCCGCGCCAGCGCTGGCTTTGCCATGGCCTTCGGTGACTTCGGTTTCCACCGCCGTCAACACCGCCAGCACCGCTTGGGTGGCTTGCTCGCGCATCGCTTGGCGTTGCGCCGGATCTAATTTGGGTTTGGCAGGCTTGGCTGGCTTCTCGCCTTCGGCCACCGGGGCAACGACCGCCACTTCACCGCGCAAAGCGCGCAGTTCGTCGGCCCGCACCAGCACCTGTGGCAAGGGGGCGCCGTGGTCGGTTTGCGCCGCATGGGCTTGTGACAAGGCGGCCTCAAAGGCATCCCAGACACCCTTTAACTGGTTGCGCGAAGCCTCCAGCTGGGGCGGGAATTTCATGTCCACGCTGGGCCAGCCGGCCTGCGCGGTCAGGTCTTGCGCCTGTTGCTGCCATTGGGCCACATCGACTTGCAAAGAGGCGTGTACAGCTTGGGCTTCTTTCCAGCTTTTGGTGGACAACACTTCCACCCGCTGGGCCAGCAAGACTGCAGCTTCACGCTGCACCATCACCTGGTGCTGCAAGTCGTCCACGGTTTTCACCACTTCGGCCAACTGCACCTTCAGACTTGCCAGAGGCTCGCGCGACAGCGGGGCACCGGCTTTGGCGGCATCACGCTGCCAAGCCAAGGCGTCTGCAATATTGAGGCGAGCACTGCCCAGCAACTGCTGCGCGCGCTCAGCCCACTCGGCGGCCAAGGCGTCTTGGCCTCGGGCTTTTTTGAGCTCATCCAACTTTTCACGCAAATTTTTGGCCGCGCCCTTGTCACGCGAAGACAGTTCTTTGTAAACGTCTTGCATGTGCTCTAAGGAGGGTTCGGTCAAAAGCCACTCACGTAAACGGGCGCTGCGCTCGCCAGAGGTGGGGGCGGTGAAAACGCCGCCGGTCAGGGTATCCAAACCGGAGAGATCGAGAGTCTTGGGAGATGCTGGGGTCACTGTGTCAACGCTAGAAAAGATAAACAGCCCGTATTTTCACCGCTAATTGGTCCCATTCGAGAATCCGTCCAGGCGTGAGTACGAAAGTCTCGGCATTTCTGCCACCCTCAGGAGCTTGAGCCGTCCAAAGGGACTGGTAAACCCCA
>CAIWWN010000210.1 GCA_903916355.1 uncultured Burkholderiales bacterium
GAGTACGACGATTTCTTGGAGCAAAAGGTTCAGGCAGCACGCAAATCAATAGAAGCTGGTTTGGGTATTTCGAATGAGGAGGTTGAAGAGCAATTTATAGCGCGTCGAGCCAAAGTCGCAGGTCTGTTGTGAGGGTTGTCTGGGCACCCGAAGCGCTGCAGGATCGAATTGAAATTTGGGACTATATAGCCACAGACAATCCTGCAGCGGCGGAGCGGATGGACAGCCTTTTCAGTGACTCAGCCAACCGACTTGCCGATCACCCCAAGCTAGGTCGTCCCGGAAAAGTTGCCGGTACTCGTGAACTCGTGGCACACGAGAAATACAGGCTTGTGTACGAAATCAGCGGCGATTCAGTGTACATACTGACCTTAATTCACACAGCCAGACTCTGGCCGCGTAGCAGGGACACAGGGCTGTTTCAAAAGTGAAGTGCAACTGCTGCAAATGATAAGCTCAGCAAAAGCTTGGTCATTGCGATTGACTGCTTTCCACTTTTTTCTTTGATTCAGTCAGATTCACCGAGTGACGGCTTCGGGCCTGAAGCACGGGTTGATGCCAAAACCGCATTGGCCGCTTATGGCCGACTGAAGTCCGTCAACACGTCTGATCCGGTGACAGCAAACGCGACAGTCGAGTTACGGGCACCCCAAATTCAAATCGCCGCGGTTGATCGGCTGCTGTCGGTCGACTGTCAGCACCTCGGTGAATTCGGGTACTGCGAAACACTGCAATGCTCAGTGATGTACCGCTTCAGCCCTGGGTTTCCACATACAAAGCGTAAAGTGAATGGCTTGCCGCCATAAACAAGCGGTTGCCCAAAGTGCCACCAAAACACACATTCGCGCAGCGCTCGGGCAGGTGAATATGGCCAATGGCCAAGCCTTGCGGGTTGAACACGCGCACCCCATCGAGTTCTTCAAGCCGCGCACCCTGCCGGCCGTCGCTGCCCCAGCCGCACCAGATGTTGCCGTCCTGGTCCACAGCAATGCCATCCAACGCGCCAGGCCCCTCGGCGTCAATCACCAAGCGCTTGCCAGACAGCTGCCCTGAAGCGTCCAAGTCGTAAGCCCAGACCTTGCGGCAAGGTTGGGCGCGGCTTTCAACGAGGTAGAGCACCTGTTCGTCTGGCGAAAAGGCCAAACCATTGGGGCCGGCCAGGTCGGTTAACACCTGCTGCAGCGCGCCTGTAGCAGGGTCGATGCGGTAAACCGCGTGCGGCAACTGCGCCTGGGCTTTCTCGCCCTCCCAATGCCCGCCAATGCCGAACGGCGGGTCGGTGAACCAAATGGCGCCGTTGGACTGACACACGATGTCGTTGGGGGAATTGAGCGGGTGACCCTCAAACTGGTCGGCCAGCACGGTGATACGGCCGTCGTATTCGGTGCGGGTGATGCGGCGGCCACCATGCTCGCAGGCCAGCAAGCGCCCTTGTCGGTCACGGCACAGCCCATTGGCAAAGTTGGAAGGTGAACGAAACACGCCCCAAGCGCCGCTGGCCTCGTCGTAGCGCATGATCCGGTTGTTTGGGATGTCGCTGACCAGCAGGTAGCGGCCATCGCCAAACCAGACCGGGCCCTCAGCCCAGCGCATGCCGCTTCCCAGCATTTCGACCGAGCTGCTGAAGATGCGGTACTTGGCAAACGAAGGGTCCATCACTTCGACGCGCGGATCGGGATAGCGCTGATTGGGGGCGAAGTCGAAGCTGGCACCGGGTGCCGCGGAATGGGTCATCATAGAAAAATCACTCAAGTCATAGTTTTGGGGCTTGGCTTCATCATCAACATCGCTGCGCCGCCCAGCACCATGGGCACGCACAGCCATTGCCCCATGCTCATGCCCAAGGACAGCAGGCCCAGGTGCGCATCGGGCTCGCGGAAGAATTCAGCAACAAATCGGAAAAACCCATAGCCCAGCAAGAAGGCCCCCGACACATGCCCCATCGGGCGGTCTTTGCGCGCATACAGCCACAGCAACACAAACAACAACAAGCCTTCAAGCAAGAACTGGTAGACCTGCGAAGGATGGCGCGGCAAATCGCCCGCGCCGTGAAACACCATGGCCCAAGGCAAGGCCGGGTCGGCCGCGCGGCCCCACAACTCGCCGTTGATGAAGTTGCCCACACGACCTGCCGCCAGACCGGTGGGCACGCAGGGCGCCACAAAGTCCATGACCTGCAAGAAGGGCCGGCGGCGCGAACGGGCAAACCACAGCATGGCCACGATCACGCCAAGCAATCCACCATGAAAACTCATGCCGCCTTGCCAGACCGCCAAAATCTCCAAAGGGTTAAACAGGTAATACAAGGGCTTGTAGAACAGGCAATAGCCCACGCGCCCACCCAACACCACGCCCATCACGCCCATGAACAACATGTCTTCCACATCCTGCCGGTGCCAGGCTTGCTCGCCTTCTAAACGGACAAAGGCGGGGTGCTGCAAGCGACGCAAGCCTAGAAACAAAAACAAACCAAAAGCAGCCAGATAGGTCAAGCCGTACCAATGGACTGCGACAGGCCCCAATTGCAGGGCGACGGGATCAATTTGAGGGTGAATCAGCATGCTGCGCATTGTGCACGCTTGGGGACCCGTTTGCCACCCTCACCCGGGGTGGAGGCCGTTAGAATATGCGGATCACATGCGCAGGGTTCATCTGCAGCCCCACTCTGACCGAATTTCACACTTGAAAAACACCATGAGCGACAAAATCATTCCCATCACGCCGATCAACCGCCGCAGCGCCAACATCACGCAAGGCAAATCGCGGGCACCCAACCGTTCGATGTACTACGCCATGGGTTACGAAGAGAGTGATTTCGTCAAACCCATGGTCGGCGTGGCCAACGGTCACAGCACCATCACCCCTTGCAACAGCGGCCTGCAAAAACTGGCCGATGCGGCCGTAGCCGGTATTGAAGAAGCCGGCGGCAACGCGCAAATTTTTGGCACGCCTACCATTTCTGACGGCATGGCCATGGGCACCGAGGGCATGAAGTACTCGCTGGTCAGCCGTGAAGTGATTTCAGATTGCATCGAAACCTGCGTGCAAGGCCAGTGGATGGACGGCGTGCTGGTGGTCGGCGGTTGCGACAAAAACATGCCTGGCGGCATGATGGGCATCTTGCGCGCCAACGTGCCCGCTATCTATGTCTACGGCGGCACCATTTTGCCCGGCCGCTACCAAGGCCGTGACCTGAACATCGTCAGCGTGTTTGAAGCCGTGGGCGAAAACGCGGCCGGCAAGATGAGCGACGCCGATTTGCGCGAAATCGAAATGCGTGCGATTCCCGGCACTGGCTCGTGTGGCGGCATGTACACCGCCAACACCATGTCGTCGGCCTTTGAGGCTTTGGGCATGTCCCTGCCCTACTCGTCAACCATGGCCAACCCACACGATGAAACAGCAAATTCGGCCAAAGCGTCTGCCAAGGTGCTGATTGAAGCCATCAAAAAGGATCTGAAACCACGTGACATCGTCACCAAGCAAGCTTTGGAAAATGCCGTGGCCGTGATCATGGCCACAGGCGGCTCGACCAACGCGGTGCTGCACTTTTTGGCCATCGCCCACACCGCCGGCGTGGAGTGGACCATCGACGACTTTGAGCGCATGCGCAAGAAGATCCCGGTGATTTGCGACCTAAAACCCAGCGGCAAGTACCTGGCCGTGGACCTGCACCAAGCTGGCGGCATTCCGCAAGTGATGAAGACCTTGCTGGCCGCAGGTTTGCTGCATGGCGACTGCATGACCATCACGGGCAAAACCATTGCCGAGAATCTGCAAGACATTCCGGATGAGCCGCGTGCCGACCAAGACGTGATTCGCCCCATCGACAAACCCATGTACGCCGAAGGCCAC
>CAIWWN010000211.1 GCA_903916355.1 uncultured Burkholderiales bacterium
AGTTGTAGTCATGGTTTGTTTTCAGGGATCAGTTGCGAACTTCATACACACCGAGTTTGCGGTGCAAGGGGGATTCATCGGCCATGAAAATGAACGTGGGCTGTTCGGCATGGCGGTTGGTCAAAGTGACGGGGGTGTAGCCCGGGGCGCAGCAGGTGTCGGCCTCGCCCAGTGTGAAATGGTGGGTGTCAATCTGCACCTCGGCGCCGCCTTCAATGACGTGGAACACACAGGCCGGTGAGCGCGCAGGCAACTGCAATGTTTGGCCAGGGCGCAGCATCAGGGCGTAAAAGCCCAAGATGTTTTCAGCGTCTTCGCCGGTCTCAGGGTTCACATAGGTGATCTGCACGCAGGCTTGCGCAGGTTGGTCCGCGGCCAAGGTGAGCAAGGCCGCGCGCGCTTCGCTCCAGGGGTAACGCAGCATGGGGTATTTTTTGGAACTGCGTTCAAATAGGGGCGTGGGCAGCAGGCCGCCACGGGCGTAGGCGCGGTCGCCGCGTTCGGCTTTCACCGCTTGGCGATCGCCGTTGATGTGGTAGGAGGCCTCCATGTAATACACCAGCGGCAGGTCCAGCACATCCAGCCAGACCACGGGCTCCGTGCCGTCATGGCCGTGTTCGTGCCACAGCCCGGTGGGCGTCAAGATCAAGTCGCCGCGGCTCATCGGGCACTTCTCGCCGTCCACCGTGGTGTAGGCGCCCTCGCCTTCCACAATCATGCGCACCGCGTTGGGCGTGTGCCGGTGCGACGGCGCCCACTCTCCTGGCAAGAGCAGTTGCATGCCCAGGTACATGGCGGCGCTGGCCTGCATTTTTTCCAAGCCGTGGCCCGGATTGGCCAGCACCAACACGCGGCGCTCGGCTTTTTCAATTGGCGTTAACTCACCGGCTTTAAGCAGCAAGGGTTTGATGTCGGCATAGGCCCACATCGTGGCTTGGGTGTTGGGGCGCGGCTTGAGTGGCGGCAACACACCACGCAAGCTGGGCCACAGCGGCACCAGATTGAGCTTGCGCATGTCGGCTACATAGTCGGCGGGCAGATCTTCAAGGCGTCCGAGTTCGTTCATTGGTCTCTCCAGTTGTTTTGTTGGGTTTCAGTGCGCGGCAGCAGACAGGCAGTTGCTGACGTTCCAGCCGTACAGCCACTCCATCGCATCGTAAAAGCGCTCAGGCGTGCGGCCACGCCACAAGTCGTTGCGCACCAGCCGCTCCACGCCTTTGGCGTGGTACAGCCGGCCCATTTCGCGGCCCGACAGCACAATGCGTGCGGTGCGTGAGACGCGGGCGCGTTGGTACAGGTCAAAGGCTTTGGCAAAGTCGTTGTTCACGGTGCGCAGGGCTTCGCCCAGCGTCACAGCGTCTTCAATCGCCATGCAGGCGCCTTGCGCCATGTACTGGGTGGTCGGGTGCGCGGCGTCGCCCAGCAGGGTGACGCGGCCGAACGACCATTGGCCAATCGGTTCGCGGTCGGCCGTGGCCCAGCGTTTCCAGGTTTTGGGCAGGTCAATCAGTTGGCGGGCTTTGGGGCAAATGCCTTGAAAGTAGCTTTGCACCTCCTCTTTGCTGCCGTCGCGCACGCCCCATTCTTCTTGCTCGCGGCTGTGAAAAGTCACCACCACGTTGTACTGCTCGCCGCCGCGCAAGGGGTAATGCACCAGGTGGCAATTCGGGCCGACCCAAATGCTGGCCGCGTTCCATTGCAGGTCCACAGGGAAATCTTTTCTCTCCACCACGGCGCGGTACACCACATGGCCTGTGACGCGCGCCGGGTCGTTGACAAACTGCGCCCGCACCACCGACTTGACGCCATCTGCGCCAATCAGCGCCTGGCCGCGGTGTGCTTGGCCATGTTGGTCGAACACCGTGACGCTGTCGGCATCTTGCTCAATGCGCTCGACCCGGCTGGAGGTGACGATCTCGACCCTGCCGGTTTCTTGCGCGCCTTCGAGCAGTGATTGGTGCACATCCACCCGGTGGATCACGGCGTAGGGATTGCCAAAGCGCGCAATGAATTCGGGCCCGGTTGGGATCTTGCCGACCTGGTACTCGTCCATCGCATCGTGCATCACCATGTAGTCGGTGTAGACGGCGCGACTACGGGCTTTTTCACCCACGCCCAGCGCGTCAAAGGCGTGAAAAGCATTGGGCCCCAGCTGAATGCCGGCACCAATTTCGCCAATTTCAGGCGCCTGCTCCAGCACCTTGACGTGAAAGCCCTGGCGCGTCAACGCCAAGGCGGCCGCCAAGCCGCCGATGCCGCCACCGGCGATCAAGACGGGTAAGGAATTTTGGGGTTCACTGTGCATATTGTCTTATATGGATGCCTCCCGGGTAGCAAGAGGAATTTGTGTTGTGTTGCGAAGAAGTCGGCTGCTCTCTTATAT
>CAIWWN010000212.1 GCA_903916355.1 uncultured Burkholderiales bacterium
ATGCCGTATCCATCAGAGGATCCACCCCGATTACTCGAAGTCTCTCGTCCTGACAGGCGGCGGCTCATGCCATCAGCATTCAGCAGTCTTGTTTCCGTGCCCGTAGGCAGGGAGGCATCCATAGCATCTCCTTGTGTCTTACGCGGCAAAGATGGCGCGCAGTACCAAATTCTAGGCCTTAGCAGATTCAGGCTTGTGCGTAGGCTTCGAGCCCCAGCGCCACCACGGTCGCCACGTCTTGGCCGACCGACTCTTTGAACTCGCTTTCCACCTGCGCCACCGCCGTTTTAAAGGCGTCTAGCCAAGCCAGCCCATCGGCGGTGAAGACGACTTTTTTCGCTCTGGCGTCCTGTCCATCACGCTCTCGCTTGACCAGCCCCCAAGCCTCGCATTGGTCCACCAAATCGCCCATGGCCTGCTTGCTCATGCCGGCCGCTTGCGCCAACACGGTCAAGCGTGAGCCCTGCATCGCCAAATGGCGCGTGATGTGGATGTGCGCTGCGCTGATCTGGTCGCGCGCCGCCAAATTGGCCAGTACCAGGGGCACGCCGGCGTCATGTGCCATCAAATGCAGCACCCGTTCATCGAACTTACGCATCGCATGGCCCAGCAAGCGTCCCAGGTGCATCTGGCGCCAACGGTCGTCCACCTGGGGGGCGGCAGCATTGGACGTGATCACATCAAAAGAAGACATGGCCAAATAGTAAAGCAAACTGACCAATAAAAGTGTTTACAAGTTCCAATAAGCCGTTAAAGTACTGTTCAAGCATCCAGTTAAATGCAATTGCAAAACGGTGCTACCGATTCAACCCCCTGATTCTTAAGGAGATTTTCATGAGCGACATCAACAGCGAAAAAGGCAAAGCCCTGCAAGCCGCACTGGCCCAAATCGAAAAGCAATTCGGCAAAGGCACGATCATGCGCTTAGGTGAAGGCGAAGTGATCGAAGACATCCAGGTCGTCTCTACCGGCTCCTTGGGGCTGGACATTGCACTGGGCGTCGGCGGTTTACCCCGTGGGCGGGTGGTCGAAATTTACGGTCCTGAGTCGTCCGGTAAAACCACCTTGACCCTGCAAGTGATTGCGGAAATGCAAAAAATCGGCGGCCAATGCGCTTTTGTGGACGCCGAACACGCCCTGGACATCCAGTACGCGCAGAACCTGGGTGTGAATCTGCAAGACCTCTTGATCAGCCAACCCGATACCGGCGAGCAAGCGCTGGAGATCGTGGACAGCCTGGTGCGCTCCGGCGCGGTGGACTTGGTGGTCATCGACTCGGTCGCAGCCTTGACGCCCAAAGCCGAACTCGAAGGCGATATGGGCGACAGCCTGCCCGGCCTGCAAGCCCGTTTGATGAGCCAAGCCCTGCGCAAGCTGACCGCCACCATCAAAAAGACCAACTGCATGGTCATTTTCATCAACCAGATCCGCATGAAAATTGGCGTGATGTTCGGTTCGCCCGAAACCACCACCGGCGGCAACGCGCTGAAGTTCTACGCCTCGGTGCGCTTGGACATTCGCCGCACCGGCACCATCAAGAAAGGTGACGAGGCGATCGGTAACGAGACGCGCGTGAAGGTGGTCAAAAACAAAGTGGCCTCGCCCTTCAAGACCGCCGAGTTCGATATTTTGTTTGGCGAGGGCATCAGCCGTCAGGGCGAAATCATCGACATGGGCGTGACCGCCAAGGTCATCGAAAAGTCAGGCGCTTGGTACGCTTACCAGGGCGAAAAAATTGGCCAAGGCCGCGACAATGCGCGTGAATTTTTGCGCGAGAACCCCAGCTTGTCGTTTGAAATCGAAAACAAGGTGCGCGAATCTTTGGGCATTCCTTTGCTGGTGGCTGCCGTTGAAGCCCCGGCCCCCAAGGCACCTAAGACCGCCAAAGAAGCCAAAGAACCGAAAGAAGTCATCGCCTGAGAGCGCACCGCGGCATGAACCACGCAGACCAAGACACGCCCCTGCAGGGCTTGGGCTTTCAACGCACCAAGCCCGCCCAGGGTTTGGGTTTTCAGCCCTCACTCAAAGGCCGTGCCTTGCGTTTGTTGTCGCAGCGTGAGCATTCACGGCAAGAGCTTGAGCGCAAGCTGCGCGCCTTTGAAGAAGTGCCTGGCGAGTTGGCGCAAGCCTTGGATGAGTTGCAGGCCAAGGACTTCATCAATGAGCAACGCGTGCTCGAGTCGGTGGTCAACCGGCGCGCCAGCAAACTGGGCAGCTCACGGCTGAAGCAGGAGTTGCAAGCCAAGGGGCTCGATGCGCATGCGGTGTCTGAAGCGCTGCAAGGCTTGCGCGACACCGAAGTGGACCGGGCGCGCGAAGTTTGGCGCAAAAAATTTGGCGAACCCGCCGCCGACGCGAACGCGCGGGCCAAGCAAATGCGCTTTTTGCTGACCCGGGGTTTTGCCGCTGAAGCGGTGCGCCGCGTGGTCAGCGGCGCCGACGACGATTAAAGCGGCATGGCTGGCCGGCTTGTTATCCCGCATCAAGGCACGCCCTTGAATGAACAAGGCCTGTGCGTTGACGCTTACAAACCCAGCATCAACTGGATGTTTTGCACCGCAGCGCCGCTGGCACCTTTACCCAGGTTGTCCAGACGGGCGATGACCACGGCCTGGCGAGCTTCTTCGTTGCCAAACACCCGGATTTCGAGCTGGTTGGTGTCATTCAAGGCCAACGCATCCAGTTTGGCGCTTTCAGTCGCAGTCTCCACACTCACCCAGCCCCCCGCCGCGTGACTGGCCGCATAGTAGGCGCTGAGCGCGGCGTGCAGGTCGGCCACCCGGGGCTTGCCAGGCAGTGGGTCCAAGTGCAAAGGCAGTTGCACCAGCATGCCCTGGCGGAAATTGCCCACCGCTGGCACGAACAAGGGCCGCGTGGTCAGGCCGCTGTAGCGCATGATTTCGGGCACATGTTTGTGCTTCAAACCCAAGGCATAGGCCTCATAAAGCGGCGCTTTGCCGGCTTCGTAGTCTTCGATCATGCTGCGCCCGCCGCCCGAATAGCCGCTGACCGAAGGCAGACACACCGCAAAGTCCTTGGGCAGCAAGCCGGCGTCCACCAGCGGGCGCAAGATGGCAATGGCACCCGTGGCGTAACAGCCCGGATTGGCCACGCGTTCGGCTTTTTGCACCGCTTCGCGCTGGCCAGGGGCTAATTCAGGAAAGCCAAACACCCAATCCGGGTGGCAGCGGTGGGCGGTAGAGGCGTCGACAATGCGCGGCTTGCGCCCGCTCAGGCTGTCAATCATGGCCACCGACTCGATCGCCGCATCGTCGTGCAGGCAGAGGACCACCAGATCGGCCGCCGCCATCAATTCGCGCTTGGCCTCGGGGTCTTTGCGCCGGGCCGGGTTGATGCTGAGCACCTGAACCTGCGGCATCAGCGCCAACCGCTCGCGAATTTGCAGGCCCGTGGTGCCCGCTTCGCCGTCAATAAATAGTGTCGCCATCCTGTGTGACTCCCTTTCAGGTGGTGCCCGGCGTCATGTCAATGTAAGTCGCAAGGCTCAAGATTTGTGCATTGCAGCATGATACAGTCATGGGCTACAGTGTCCAGCGCTTGCAGTCGAGTGCCCCCGCACTTCCCGGCAAACTGGTGAAACCATCCACCTCTCTGAGAGAAACCTCATGAAGATTCACGAGTACCAAGGCAAGGAAATCTTGCGTCAATTTGGTGTGCCCATTCCCCGCGGCATTCCAGCGTTCACGGTTCAAGAGGCGGTTGAAGCTGCCCAAAAACTCGGCGGCCCAGTGTGGGTGGTCAAGGCGCAGATCCATGCAGGCGGTCGCGGCAAGGGCGGCGGCGTGAAAGTGGCCAAAACCATTGACGACGTCAAGCGCATTGCAGGCGAGATCCTGGGCATGCAGCTCAAGACGCACCAAACTGGCCCCGAGGGTCAAAAAGTGCGTCGCCTGTACATCGAAGACGGCGCCGACATCCACAAAGAATATTACGTCTCGATCGTGACCGACCGCGCTTCGCAAAAGCTGGCGTTCATCGCGTCCAGCGAAGGCGGTATGGACATCGAGGAAGTGGCTCACGCCACCCCCGAGAAAATCATCACCGAGTTCATCGACCCGTTGACCGGTCTGGGCGATGCCCAAGCCAAGAAGATTGCAGACGCCATTGGCATGCCTGCAGACTCCACTGCTCAGGCCGTGGACATCTTCAAGAAGCTGTACCAGTGCTACATGGACACCGACGCTTCCTTGGTTGAAATCAACCCACTGAACCGCGACAGCAAAGGCAAGGTCATGGCTTTGGACGCGAAGTTCAACTTCGACGCCAACGCCTTGTTCCGTCACCCTGAAATCGTCGCTTACCGCGATCTGGACGAAGAAGATCCGGCTGAAGTGGAAGCTTCTAAGTTCGACCTGGCCTACATCTCGCTCGACGGCAACATCGGTTGCTTGGTCAACGGCGCCGGCTTGGCCATGGCCACCATGGACACCATCAAGTTGTTCGGCGGCGAGCCCGCCAACTTCTTGGACGTGGGCGGCGGCGCGACGGCTGAAAAAGTCACCGAAGCGTTCAAGATCATGTTGGCCAACAAGAATGTCAAAGGCATTTTGGTCAACATCTTCGGCGGCATCATGAAGTGCGACACCATCGCCAGCGGCGTGATCTCGGCTTGCAAGGCCGTGAA
>CAIWWN010000213.1 GCA_903916355.1 uncultured Burkholderiales bacterium
AAAGCGGTGTCGTCAAAGGCATTTTCTAATGATGAAGGCGAAGCATGGGAGAGTCAAGAATGGGACCACAAGAAACTGACCGCCGAAAAGGCGACAGCACTGCTGAGTGTCATTGATGCATTTACCAACTTTGTGGACGGCGATGCGGTCACATCTTTCGATGCCAAATTGCAAGCCGATCAACGTGTTCAAGTAGAGCTTTCGGAGAAGATCCCACAAGTGCAGCATATTTGGTTGACAGCATTGACGAACTTCGAGTCGGGATTCCTATGCGGCAACTTTGGGGTCAAGGTAGCTGACAAAATGATGCGGGCAGCTCGTATTCTTAATATTGCCACCCTAGTTTCTGGACACCAGACTGGCTGCAAATTGGCGTTTCACAAGGGCTTTGATGGCAGTTTGCCCACAGTCGTAGTCGCCTACCAGGAGTACCCGTCCCTTCATTATCAACCCGTCACCCACTTTGGCGAAGGCGACGGGTTGTTGGTTATCAACAGCATGTCTGAGGTGGGTATGTGTATTTCGCAACTTGGGGGTGCATGGAAACAACGCATCCAATTTCGTGGGAACGCCAAAGGTCATTCAAATGGTACTGGGGTCGCAAACAAGACGGGCAATGTTACCAAGTCCAGCACCGTATCGCAGTCAACTGACAAGGTCGATGGTGAAGCCACAATGCCGTTGAGTAAAACGGCAAAAAAGAAGGCAGCGGCGCGCGCTTCCAAGGCTAAGAAGGCGTTGGCATTAGCAAACGGACTGTCTGAGATCGAGAAGGCTTCTCTGGCCAAAGCAGCTGCTGAAAAAGCGGCAGCCGAGGCCAAAAAGGTCGCAGAGAAAGCGGAACAAGATCGGGCCGCAGCAACTGAGAAATGGCAAGAAGTCGGCGGGGGCAAGAAGTCATCACCGACGGTTGCCTCAGCAGTGCCACAATCTATTTTGCCAATTACTGAGGTGATGCTGTTCGACGCTATCAAAGGTGTATCACCTGCGGCAGTTGCCCTCAAAAACAGAGTGTCCATGGCGCTGTCTCGAAAAGTCCATCCTAGCGTGATCATGAGAGCGTTGCACTCTCGTGGTGAATTTTGCGTTCTAGGTGAATGCTGTAACGTGAAAGCGTCAAACTGCATGCGCAAACACGAGGCGAATCCCGTCAGCCTTGAAACAGTGGCGCAAGGCCAGAAACAACTTCTTCAGAAGGTGCAGTCGATGGAAACCAAATTGAAGGATGCCACTCCCAATGCACAACAGCAAGTCGTCGGTCGCACTTGGTCAAATGTAGTGTCGCCTTGGGCCCCGCCACCCGTCCCTCCTATGGTGTCGTACCAACCCACAACAAGCACTCCATCCGCGACTACGCCTGCAGTTAGCAACACCCGTGACCCTCTGATCATGTTGCGAGATTTATTAGCGGGTGGGTTAATGGATCGGTTGTTAGCCCTCGCCTAGGGCGAGGCGCGGCCATGCCACTGCTTATCGGTTGAGTACAGAATCATATTGTACTGGCAGTGGCAGCCGCAATCAACCGTGTATTCGCATGGATGTCGAGCAGCCTGTTCTCTGCGGGCTCTGAGATATTCGTGTCGCCATCCATCCTTGCAACGCGTTTTTATCTGCTGCGTCCTGAAACAGCAACCAAGGACAAATCTGCCTGGCGGCGCTGGTGGAGTGCCTGCCTTGCCGCAAGTCGCCCTGGCTGTTGACGATGTGGCCAGTCGCGGCCAGCCTGATACCCCGTCTGTTTCGGACGGTGTGAGCATCGTCGCTCGC
>CAIWWN010000214.1 GCA_903916355.1 uncultured Burkholderiales bacterium
AAAGGTAAGCCTTGGCGGCAAATTCGCGTTTCAAATCGCCGGAATCGCAAATCGGCTTGCAGGGCTTATGTGGCCTACGTTTGCGGATATCAAGCATGAAATTTACCGGACACTAGTGAGGTCTTATATAAGATACAATCATGGTGCATTGCAGCATTGGGCGATCCCTGGCGTTGTCATCGTTTTGAAAGCCCCTCTACCCGATGGTCCCCACCTCCTCCAAAGAAGTCTTTATTCAGGGTCTGACCCTGGACGGCAAGACCTTTCGCCCGAGCGACTGGGCTGAAAGATTGGCGGGAGTCATGAGCCAGTTTCGCCCCGGTGGTGTGCAACCGGGCAGCCATTTGAGTTACTCCCCCTGGTGCATTCCGACCACCATGGGCGGCGTTAAATGTGTGGTGGTGAACCGAGACCTGCGCGACTACGAACCCATGGCCTGGGATTTCGTGATGAACTTTGCCAAAGACAACAACTTGCTCGTGGCCGAGGTGTGTTTGCTTCCTGACCCACCTCTCAAGGCTTAACGCGCACTCGGACCCTTTAGAGGCCCTGTTGGATTTACCGGACTTGTCCGCGAGAAAAATCCATGATCAAGCGTGTCGCCAAGTACAAGCGAGGTTCAATCGAGTCGATCAAGATGTATTCATCGTCGTTGGAGTGAGCGCCAAAGCTCAGCAAACCAAAACGCTCAAGCACTGGATTTGGCGTGTTCAGCGCAGCAAAAGCGGCATCGGTGCCCCCGCCGGCCACGCTGTCCAAAATTTTCAAAGGACGATCGATCTCGCCATAGATTTTTTGCGCATGCCGACCCACGACCAACTGCGCCGGGTTGAACTCCAGAGGCGGACGGCGTTTCTCAAAGGTCATGTCTACCTTGGTGCCGGTGATCAAGGTGTTTTGAATCGTGCTGGCAATTTTCGATTCCAAATTGGCATAGTCTTCAATGCGTTCCACCCGCACATCGGCCGCCGCTTTGGCTTCGGCGGGGATCACATTGCGGTTGGTGCCCCCCGAAATCAGGGTCCAGTTCATTTTCACGCCCTTGCTGGGGTCCGAAAAATTACGCGTTTGCAGAATCTGGTGGGATAACTCGTAAATTGCGTTCAGACCTCTCTCCGGGGCGCTGCCGGCATGGGATGCTTTACCCGTCACCTTGAGGTTCACAGCGGCAATGCCCGCGGTGGCCAAGGACAGTTGATCGGAGTTGACGGGCGAGCCCTCGTGGGACAGGGTCAAGTCATGCTCTTGGCCCAGCTGCGTCAGGGTCTGCCGTGAACCGGGTGAACTGATCTCTTCATCGCCATTGATCAACACGGTGATCTGGCCATACGCTTTGAAGTTGATGGCTTGCAGTGTCGCCAAGGTGTGCAAGATCACGGCGATGCCGGCCTTGTCATCACCGATGCCCAGCCCATAGGCTTTGTTGCCCTCCACGCGGTAAGGCTGCTTGGCGCCCATGCCTTTGAGGTAGACCGTGTCCATATGGGCGATCAGTAAGATTTTTTTGCTGCCCTCGCCTTTGAAGGTGGCCTTGACCATGCGGCCGATGTGCGCCGGGGTGTCCTGCATGCGGTACGCATTGGCCGGGGCCTCAATGAATTGAACCTGCCCACCCAAGGCTTGAAGTCGATCGAAGATGAGCTGTGAAATGCGGTCCAAACCTTCGCGGTCGCCACTGCCTGATTCAATGGCCACCAGATCGCGCAAGGTGCCGAGCAGGGGTTGTTTTTGTTGCTGCACTGAAGCCCAGACCGCCGCATCGGGAGCCGCCCAGCTGCTGGCGCTCAGGCCCAGCAGTGCAGCCAAGAATATCTGCCGCCCTAAGGGGCGAAAGGAACGGGTGGGTTGAGGCATGGAAACTCCGATGTCAGATGACGTGAGGGCACATCAGTGATGAGCAGCGTACCCCATTTCGCTCAAGCGCAGGCGTTTATGCCATCGACAAAACGATTTTGCCCACATGGTGATTGGCTTGCATGCTGTCTTTGGCTTGGGCCAATTGTGAGAATGGAAACACCTGGTCGATGAAGGGGCGAAACTCCCCCCGATTCAAAGCCGGCCAAACATCTTTCATGAATCCCGGAATGGCCGCCGCTTTTTGCAAAGGGCTGCGCAATTTGTTGGACACACCAAAAAGACGCAAGCGCTTGGCATGCAGCGCCTGCAGGTCGATGGGGGAACTCAGTTCGCCGTCCACATAGCCCACCATGGCCAGGCGGCCTTCAAACCCCAGGCAACGGATGTCTTCGGCAAACACCGACCCTCCGACGGTGTTGACCACCAAATTGACCCCTTGATTTTCTGTGGCCTGCATCACCGCAGCATGAAAATTTGCATCGCGTGTCTGCAGCGCCAAGGTCATGCCCTGGCCTTGGAGCTTGGCCAATTTGTCGGCCGAACCGGAGGTGCCGATCACATGCGCGCCCCGCGCCTTGGCCATTTGCAAGGCGGCCACGCCGACCCCCGAGGTCACACCATTGATCAGCACCCATTCCCCCGCTTGCAATTGACCTTGCTCGAACAGGGCGTCATAGGCCGTCAGGTAGGTCAGGGGGACTGCGGCGGCTTCTTCCCAGCTCAAGCCATCGGGGATGGGCATGGCTTCACGTTGTTCCATCACGGTGCGCAGGGCAAAGGCGCCTGGGCATCGGCCCATGACGCGTTGGCCCAGCGTAAAACCTGTGACATCTGCGCCTATCTCCAAGACCGTTCCGGCACCCTCCAGGCCCACGGCTTGCGGCACATCGGACTTGCCATGCAAACCGTGGCCGACGATGAACTCACCTCGGTTCAAGCTGGCCGCATGCATCTGAATGCGAATTTGTGTCGGCCCCAATGCAGGCTCGGCGCGTTCCACAATTTCGACCACGGCTTGGTCATTCAAGGTTTTGATGGCATAGGCTTGCATCTCAGTCCACCTTGGCGCCAGAGGCCTCAATCAGTTTGTTCCACATCGGTGCTTCACGCTGGTTTTGCAAACGAAATTCGTTGGGTGAATTGTTGGGCAAAGGGTCCATGCCTTGGGTGGCCAATTTCTCTCTAATGTCCTGGCGCTTGAGCACTTTCACGGCCGCATCAAAGATTTTTTTCACATCGTCAGGCGGTGTTTTCATGGGGGCGTAAAGACCGAACGAAAAACTGATGTTGTAGTCCGCCAAGCCCGCCTCTTTCATGCCCATGATGTTGGGAATGGCGGCAGAGCGTTCTTGCGTGGTGATGGCCAAGGGGCGAACTCGCCCGCCACGCACTTGCGGTAGCACCACCGGCGAGGTGCCGAAAATGACTTGCGTGTCCCCTGCGATCAAGGACTGCACCGCAGGGGCGCCGCCTTTGAAAGGAATGTGCAGCATGTCTGTCTCGGCGACGCTGTTGAACAAAATACCCGCCAAGTGAGGCGCAGAGCCATTGCCGCTGGAGCCAAAGTTGAGTTTGTCGGGATTCTTTTTGGCGTAAGCAATCAGCTCTTTGATGTTGTGCACGGGCAAGCCGCTGTTCACCGCAATCACCATGGGCCCGTTGCCCAGCAGCGTGATGGGTTGGAAATCTTTTTCGATGTCGTAGGACAGTTTTTTGTACAGTGCTTTGTTGATGTAAGGGTTGCCGCCCACCAACAGGGTGTAGCCATCCGCCGGCGATTTGTTGACGATTTCGCTGGCCAGGTTGCCTGCCGCACCCGGGCGGTTGTCGATCACCGCCGATTGCCCCAGCTCTGTGGCTATGGCTTCGCCAATGGTTCGCGTGACAAAGTCGCCGGAGCCCCCGGGGGGGTAGCCCACCACGAATTTGATCGGTTTGTTCGGATAAGTCTGGGCTGATGCCGCGCAGACCACCATCAGCCCTAAGGCGATGAACCACCCTGTACGTGATCGCATGGTGTATCTCCTTATCGGCCTTGAAATTGAGGAACGCGTTTTTCTGCAAAGGCTTTGCGACCTTCTTTGTAGTCTTCGCTGACGAAGCAAGCGTTCACCATGGCGTTGACGCCTTGCAGATCGCGTTCATGGGGGTTCTTGCGCAACTCCAGCAAGGAGCGCTTGGCGGCGGCCAAGGTCAAAGGGGCGTTTTCACACACCATTTGCGCGTAGGCGCTGACCACCGCATCAAACTCTTCCAGCGCAACGACCTGTTTGAGCAAGCCGATGCGCAGGGCTTCTTCGGCGCCAAAAATGCGCGCACTGAAAAACAAATCGGCGGTATTGGCGGTGCCCAACACTTCCGTGAAACGCTTGACGCCATCGAAGGCGTAACCCAAGCCCAAGCGGCCAGCGGGCATGCGGAATTTGCCATCCGCTGCCGCCATGCGCACATCGCAATTGAGGGCCAGGCCTAAACCACCCCCCATGCAAATGCCGCGAATTTTGGCCAAGGTCGGCTTAGGGCAGTCCAGTACAGAGGCGTAGCCGGCTTGTGTGGCTTCGTTGTAATGGGTGCTGGCGTCGCCATTGCGGTGGGTGTTGAATTGCGAAATATCGGCACCCGAGACAAAGGCTTTTTCGCCAGCGCCTTGCAAGACAATCAAGCGCACTTGGGGGTCGTCAACCAAGGCCTGCATGGCCACAGGCAGGGCGCACCACATGTCGTAGTTCATGGCATTGAATTTGGCGGGATTGTTGAAGCTCACATAACCCACATGGCCTTCGACATGGTGGTCCAGTCGGCCTGCAGTTTCAGGGGTGTTGCTCATGGTCAGATCACTTTCTTTACTTTAAATTGCGCAATGGATTCGGGCGAATAACCCAGTTCACTCAGAATCGCTTCATTGTCCTCGCCCAGATCGCGCTGGGTGAAGCGCACTGAACTGGGGGTGCGAGAGAGTTTGAAGGGCTGGGCCAGTACGCGGATGTCTCCCCGTCTGGGGTGCTTCAAGGGAACGGCCGCATTCAAGTGTTGTACTTGAGGGTCTTCAAAGACCTGCTGCATGTTGTAGATGGGGCCGCAAGGCACACCGGCATCGTTCAGGGCTTGCACCCAATGCGCAGTGGTTTGGCTGGCGAAGCCTTTGTTCAGTTCGCCGTTCAGGTATTCGCGGTCTTTGAGGCGTTCGGGATTTTTTTGGTACCGGGGCTCATCACGCAAATCGGTGCGGCCCAGCACATCGCACAAGGCCCGGTACTGGTTGGTGCCCGAGGCGCCGATGTTGAAATAGCCATCACTGGCTTTGAACGTGCCCATGGGCGTGGCAAACGGGTGGTCATTGCCGCTTTGCTCGGGGATTTCGCCATCGATCAAAAACCGAGCCGCCTGAAAATCGCACAGGCTGATCATCGATTGCAACAGATTGGACTGCACCCACTGACCTTGGCCTGAACTCTCTCGTTCCAGCAGCGCAATCAAAATGCCCGTGGCGGCAAAAACGCCAGCGCCTGAGTCGGCAATCGCAATGCCGGCGCGCACAGGGCCTTGGCCGGGCATGCCGGTGACCGACATCATGCCGCCCATACCTTGGGCAATTTGGTCAAAGCCGGGCCGCTTGCGGTAGGGGCCATCCTCGCCAAACCCTGAAATACTGGCCAAAATGATGCGCGGGTTGAGGGCGGCCAAGGTGTCGTAGTCGATGCCCAAACGGAACTTCACATCGGGGCGGTAGTTTTCGACCACCACGTCGGCCTGGGCCACCAGTTTGTAAAAAATGTCCTTGGCTTCGGCCTCTTTCAGATTCAGGGTGATGGAGCGTTTGTTGCGATGCAAATTGAGCATGTCATACGTTTCCCGTCCCCCCAAAGCGCCTTCGTTAGGGTCGAGTCCTGCAGGTGATTCAATGCGAATGACTTCAGCGCCAAAATCGGCCAAGGTACGCACACAGGTTGGGCCGGAGCGGATGCGGGTCAAGTCCAATACTTTGAAGCGTTTCAACGCCTGGGAGCCGGAGCTTTTGGGATTCATAGAGACTTTGTCCTGATGCCAGAAGGGTCCTGAAGAGGGCCTTCCATATGTACGGACAATATAATGGCCTCATTGGAATGTCAATCGCCTTGGGCTCACCTAAGGGTAAATCACCACAAACAAAAATCCACGCCATGACCAACCACACCAACGCCATGAGTCAACACATTTACATCATCACCGGGGCTTCCAAAGGCATGGGCTTGGAGATGGCCCGTCAATTACTGAAGCCCAACCATCAGGTGCTGTGCCTGTCCAGAACCGCATCGCCCGAGTTGGCACGGGCGGCCGACGTGGCGGGCGTTTCGCTGGTGCAGTGGTGTGAAAATCTGGCCGATCCTGCGCCTGTGGCGCAACGCTTGGCCGCTTGGCTTGCATCGAAAAAACATGGTCGATGGGCGAGTGTCACCTTGATCAACAATGCCGGCACTTTGGGGGCCATGGCGCCATTGCAGACCATTGCGCCTGCCACCATCGCGCAAGCCATTACCGTGGACCTGATTGCCCCGTTGCAGTTGACGGCTGCATTCTTGCAAGCGACCGAGGGTTGGCCCAGTGTGCAACAGGTCTTGAATATTTCCTCAGGCATGAGCCAGCGCGCGATGGCTGGCGCGGCTTTGTACGGGGCCGCCAAAGCGGGAATGGACCAGTTCAGCCGCTGCGTGGCCTTAGATGAAGAGAGGCGTTCGGCGGGAGCGCGCATCGTTTCTTTGGCGCCCGGCGTGATCGATACCGATATGCAGAAGGAGTTGCGCAATGGGGATGCGGATCTGTTTCCCGACAAAGCGCGTTACATCCAATTGCAAGCCACAGGCGCACTGACCTCGCCCAGCGAAGCCGCCCGCCAAGTGCTGGCTTATTTGCATCACCCGGAGTTTGGCAGTGAGTCCGTGGTCAACATCGTGCACAAGCGCGACATGCTCAAGTGATCAGCGTTGGCTTGGTTTTTTCTTGCGCGGTGTGGCGGGCAGCAACCATGAGGTTTTGAGCCGGAAGCGACTGGCGGCATACAGGTTGGAGGACACCGCCAGCAGCCGGCCTTTCGCATCGAGGTAGGCTCGGCGCACATGCAAGGCGGGGCTGTTTTTCGGAACGTCCAGCAACTTGGCTGCTTTCAAAGGCATCAGTTTGGCTTCGATGTCTTGCTGGATCTGTCCGATGTGTTGCTGATGATCCTCTTCGAGCATCTTGAAAATGCTCTTGTGCTGGCCATGGAGCTGATCTGCAATGGCTGCAAATTCAGGCCGCAGGTAAATTTGCGTGAACGAAATGGCGGTGGCATTGTCCAGCGTGAGCCTTTGCGTGTTCAGCACCAGCCATTGCGAATCCCGCTCGCAGTCCAGGTTCATGGCCATGGCCATGTCCGCCGACATCCATTTCTGATCAAGCAGTTCCAAGCGTGTGGCTTGGGTGTATTTAAACAGTTCATCCACAGTGCCCAGGGCCGCAATGTAGGGCGCTGCAGCTTGTTTGGCGCAGACCACGGTGCCAAAACCAGCCCGTTTGGCGATCAAGCCGCGCTCGACCAAGGTGCGGGTGGCTTCCCGCACGGTATGTCGGCTGACTTGGTAGCTCAGGCCCAGTTGCCCTTCAGTGGGAAAGACGCTGCCGACCGGGTAAACCCCTTTGGCGATGTCCTGTTCCAGCTGTTCGCGCAAAACCAGATAACGGGGTTTGGTGTCGGTATTTTTCTGCATGAAGTCGGTAGAGGGTCAAAAGTTGACAAACTGATTATGTCGTATCAGAATGTCCGTACATTTAGTTTTTTGTGAATCTTTCTTGCCATGACCCTACCGCGTTCGCCCCTTGAAACACCTGTCATCCGACCTTTTGAGGGCTTGGTGGTGGTCGAATTGGGTCACAGCGTGGCGGCGCCTTTTGCCGCTCACATCTTGAGTGAACTGGGTGCACGGGTTGTCAAAATTGAAAAGCAAGAGGGCGATGATGCGCGCCAATGGGGTCCTCCATTTTGGGAGGGCGCTTCCGCTCTTTTCCAGGCCCTGAACCGAAACAAGGCGTCTGTGGTGTGCAATTTCCGGGACCCCGCGCATGTCGAGGCAGTCAAGGCCTTCATTCAGACCGAAGCCGATGTGGTGTTGCAAAACCTGCGGCCTGGCCAAGTGGAGAAACTGGGCATCGACGGCCCCCGCTTATGTGCCGACAAGCCCAGTTTGATTTATTGCAATCTGGGTGCCTTTGGCAGTGAAGGCCCACTCAAAGACCGACCGGGTTATGACCCTTTGATGCAAGCCTTTGGCGGCATCATGAGCACCACAGGCGAGGAGGGTCGACCGGCCGTTCGGGTTGGCGCTTCAATTGTCGACATGGGGACCGGCCTGTGGGCCATGATCGGCATTCTGACCGCCTTGTATGAGCGCCAAAAAACGGGTGTCGGTTGTGTGGTCGATGTGTCTTTGTTTGAAACCGCCACCTCCTGGGTCTCGCTGCTGGCTTCGCAATACCTGGCCTCAGGTCAGGTGGCGCAAAAGCAAGGGTCGGGTGCAACGGGCATCGCGCCCTACAAGGCTTACGCCACGCAAGATGGCGAAATTGTGGTCGCTGCAGGCAGCGATGGTCTTTTCAAACGACTGGCCAACGCGCTAGGTCACCCCGAGTGGCTGGAAGACCCCCGCTTTGTCGATAACCCCAGCCGTGTCCAGCACCAGGCTGCGTTGTACAGCATGCTCGATGCGCGCTTGCTGACGCAGGACACGCAAACCTGGGTGGCTTGTTTTGAAGAGGCGGGCATTCCCTGCTCAGCGGTGCAGAACATTGCGCAAATGGTGGCGCACCCCCAAACGGAGGCTCTGAAATTGATTCAGGAGGTCCCAGGAACCGGCATGCGGTTCTTTGGCTTGCCTTTGCGCTTGGATGGCCAACGACCCCAATCCCTCTGTGCCCCTCCCAAGCTGGGGGAGCATCAACACCTGATTTTCAAAACAGGAGAAACCAAGGTATGAACTGGCCTGCTTACGAAACTTTATTGACCCACATGGTGGACCCCCATGTACTGTTGATCACGCTCAATCGCCCTCATGTGGGCAATGCGCTCAACACCCAGATGGGGGCCGACTTTTTGGACTTGTGGACTCGATTGACGGAAGATCCAGGCGAGGTGCGCTGCATTGTGTTGACCGGTGCAGGCGAGAAAATATTTTGCGCGGGGGGCGACCTGAAAGAGCGCAATGGCATGACCAAAGCCCAATGGATCAAACAGCATCAGTTGTTTGAGCGCATGTATTGGGCGCTGACCGATCTGCCCATCCCAGTAATTGCAGCAGTGAACGGCCACGCCTATGCGGGCGGCTTTGAAACCGTATTGTCGTGCGACTTTGCCTATGCCTCTACCGCTGCGCGCTTTGCTTTGACCGAGGTGACCTTGGGCATCATGCCGGGCGCGGGGGGGACGCAAAACTTACCGCGCGCCATTGGCGAGCGCAAAGCCAAAGAAATGCTGATGACGGGCCAGCCCATCCATGCGCAAAAAGCCCTGGAGTGGGGCATCTTCAATGCCATTGCCGAGCCGGCTGATGTTTTGCCGATGGCCATCAAAACCGCGCAGACCATTGCGGGCAATGCGCCCTTGTCTGTGCGGCAAATCAAAAAGTCTGTGCGCTACGGCCATCAAATGGAATTGCGCACGGCGTTTCGTTTCGAGGTGGAGGCCTACAACCACCTGGTTGAAACAGAAGACCGTTATGAAGGTGTTTTGGCCTTCAATGAAAAGCGCAAAGCCGTATTCAAGGGGCGCTGAATGCGCCCCACCTATTCAGGAGATTGAAATGCAAGAGATTGATGTGTATGTGCGTGAAGTGGGCCTGCGCGATGGCCTGCAAATTCACCCCGTCTTCATGCCCACCGAGACCAAGCTGGCTTGGATCCGGGCTGAAGCTGCCGCCGGCGTGTCTGAGATCGAAGTGACGTCCTATGTGCCGGCCCGCGTGGTGCCGCAGTTTGTGGATGCCGAGGCCGTGACCGTCGAGG
This sequence comes from uncultured Burkholderiales bacterium, assembly GCA_903916355.1. Lineage (GTDB taxonomy): Bacteria > Pseudomonadota > Gammaproteobacteria > Burkholderiales > Burkholderiaceae_C > Limnohabitans_A. The sequence goes on from CAIWWN010000214.1 coordinate 9,868, forward strand.
CCCTGAAGATTCCGGGCTTGATGGTCTCGGCGCTGATTCCCAATTACCGTGGCGCAGAACGCGGCATTGAGCTGGGGGCGCAGAAACTCAATTTTGTGATGTCGGTCAGCAAGACGCACAACCTGAAAAATGTGCGCCGCGAACGCGAAGAGTCGCTGGCCGACTTCAGCCGCATTGTCGAGTTGGTGCGTGCGCAACCCATGCAGCGCCGCCCGATTCTGGTGGGCGGCTTGGCCACAGCGTTTGGCTGCTCCTATGAGGGTCGTGTGCCGGTGGCCGATGTGGTGAAGTACGCCGTGGCGTTTGCCGAGGCGGGTGCGCAAGAAATTGTGGTGCCCGATACCGTGGGTTATGCCGATCCCCAACAAGTGCGCACCGTGTTCAAGGCGGTGATGGATGCGGTCGGCCCGATTCCGGTGGCCGCACACTTTCACGACACGCGAGGCATTGGTTTGGCCAATGTCACCGCGGCACTCGAGTGCGGAGTGCGCCGCTTCGATGCCTCCTTGGCCGGCATGGGGGGCTGCCCCTTCGCCCCCGGTGCCACAGGCAACATCGTCATGGACGATTTGTGTTTCATGCTCGAGTCCATGGGTTTGCGGACCGGGGTCGACCTGGCGCAACTTCTGGCCATCCGCGAGATGGTGCGCAAAGCCTTGCCTGACATTGAAATGCATGGTGCCCTGGCCCGTGCCGGTTTGCCCAAGCACTTTGACCAACCCGGTCGTCGCCAACTTGAATCCGAGCTGGCTTGAACTTGAAATGAAACAGGTAGTGATCTCATGACCGAACTGACCGCCGTCGATGTCCAAATGGACTTGGGCCAAGATTTTCCTGAAATACGGGAAAGCATTCGCAAAATTTGCGTGGGTTTCCCAGGGGCTTATTGGCGCGACCTGGAAGAACGCATTGCCTACCCCACCGAGTTTGTGCAAACGCTCACCCAAGCCGGTTATCTGGCCGCGTTGATTCCGCAAGAGTATGGCGGCTCCGGCTTGCCATTGCGCGCTGCGGCGGTGATTTTGGAAGAGATACACGCTGCGGGCTGCAATGCCGGTGCTTGTCATGCGCAGATGTACATCATGGGGACCTTGTTGCGTCACGGTTCGCTCGCTCAGAAGGCCCAGTACTTGCCGAAAATTGCCTCAGGCGAGTTGCGTTTGCAGGCCTTTGGCGTCACCGAGCCGACCTCCGGCACCGACACCACCAAACTCAAAACCCGTGCCGTGAAAAACGGCGATCACTATGTGGTCCATGGGCAAAAGGTGTGGACTTCGCGCGCCTTGCACTCAGATTTGATGTTGCTGCTGGCCCGCACCACGCCCTTGGATCAAGTGAGCAAAAAAACCGAAGGCTTGTCGGTGTTTTTGGTCGACATTCGTGAAGCCCTGGGTCACGGGCTGGAGATCAAGCCCATCAAGGCGATGATCAACCACCACGCCACCGAAGTGTTTTTTGATGGCATGAAAGTGCCTGCTGAAAACCTGATCGGTGAAGAGGGCAAGGGCTTCAGGTACATCCTGGACGGCATGAACGCCGAGCGTATTTTGGTGTCATCGGAATCCATTGGCGACGCGCGCTGGTTTGTCAAAACAGCCGTGAACTACGCCAAAGAGCGGGTGGTGTTTGACCGCCCCATTGGACAGAACCAAGCGATTGCGTTTCCGATTGCGCGCGCCCATGCGGAAACCGAGGCCGCCGATTTGTTGCTGCGCAAAGCCAGCGCCTTGTTTGCAGCGGGCCAAGCCTGTGCGCCTGAAGTCAATATGGCCAAGCTGCTGGCCTCCGAGGCGGCTTGGCATGCCGCTGAAGCCTGTTTGCAAACCCATGGCGGCTTTGGCTATGCCCGCGAATACGACGTGGAGCGCAAATGGCGTGAAACCCGCTTGATGCAAATCGCACCCATTTCCACCAATCTGGTGCTGTCGTATGTGGCCGAACATGTGTTGGGCTTGCCACGTTCTTTCTAATCTCTGAAAAGGGTCTGTATGACCGGTTTAACTGCATCCTTGGCCCAGTTCGCCAGCCAACCGAATTTCGCGCCCTTGCCCGACCGGGTGGTCGAGATTGTGCAATCGGGCTTCATCGACACCCTGGGCACCATGCTGGCCGGTCGGGACGAGCCGGTGGTGCGCATGGCGCAATCCTTTGTGGCCGACAAGCAATCCTCCGCTCAAGAGGCTGCGGTGCTGATGAGCTCGGCCATGGCCAGTGCCAGTGATGCCGCCTTGATCAACGCCACCGCAGGCCATGCATTGGATTTTGACGATGTGGCCCTGGGCGGGCACCCCAGCACAGTCCTGGTGCCGGCTGTGCTGGCGGCAGGTCAGCATGTGAATGCCACAGGTGATCAGGCTTTGCGCGCGTATCTGATTGGCTACGAGGTGTGGGCTGAACTGTTTGTTCGCGAAAAAGACGCCTACCATTTGAAAGGCTGGCACCCCACGGCGGTGTTGGGCACCGTCGGTGCCAGTGCCGCAGTGGCGCACCTGTATGGCCTGAATGCGCAGCAATGCCAGCATGTGATTGCCTTGGCGGCCAGCATGGCCAGCGGCTTGGTGGCCAATTTCGGCACCATGACCAAACCCCTGCACGCAGGACGTGCCGCCGCCTGCGCCATCGAAGCGGTTCGCTGGGTGCAAAAAGGACTGACCGCTGCGCCCGATGCGCTGGAGCACGCGGCCGGATTCTTGTCGGCCTTGTCACCTCATGGGGCCGTGGACCGAAGCTCGGCTGCTGCGGACTTGGGTCAGCGATTTCGCATTTTGGAGTCGGGGTTGTCCATCAAAAAATACCCGACCTGTTATGCCACGCACCGGGTGATTGACGGCGTCTTGGATTTATCGGCAAGTCATGGTTTTGACCTGAAAGAGGTGGCGCATGTGCAAACGCACATTGGCGTGGCGCAAGCCTCGATGTTGCGCAACCACCAACCGCACACCGGACTGGAAGCCAAATTCAGCATGGAGTTTGCTGTTGCCGCGTCCTTGGTGCGCGGCAAAGTCGGCTTGAATGAACTGAGTGATGCCTTTGTGCAAGAGCCTGCGGTCAAAGAGGCCATGTCCAAAGTGAAGATCAGCACGGTCGATACGCAGTGCACGATTGAGCCGGTGTTTGCCATGCACGACCGTGTGCAGATTCACCTGCACAGCGGCGCGGTCCTTGACTCTGGCGACATCCGCTTTGCACGCGGTAACGCCATGTTGCCTTTGCAGGGTTTGGACTTACAGACCAAGTTTTTGGATTGCGTTCAATCCGCGCCCCTTGATGGCAGCGCGTTGTTGAAGAAACTCAATGCGCTGACTGCGCAATCGCATTTGCGCTTTTGACAGAACCATTTTTTGAATTCACCTCAAGGAAACAAGATGAAAAAATACCTCATGGCATGGGTCTTGGGCTTGACGGCTTTCACTGCCGCGGCGCAATCGACCTATCCCACTAAACCGGTCAAGGTCATCGTGCCTTTTCCTGTGGGGCAGGCCACCGATGTGATTGCCCGCATCCTGTCGCAGGAATTCACGGAGACCATGGGACAGAGTTTTTATGTGGACAACAAGGGCGGAGCGGCTGCGATTGTGGGCATGGAGACGGCCAAAGTGGCACCGGCCGATGGCTATACCCTGCTGATGGCATCGAGTGGTCCCTTGACCATCAACCCGGCTTTGTATTCCAAGCTGAGCTATGACACCTTGCGGGATTTTCAGCCGATCGGGACGGCGGTGATCGTGCCGCAGTTTTTGGTGATCAACAAAGACTTTCCGGCCAACAACCTGAAAGAGCTGATTGCCTATGTCAAGCAAAACCCGGGCAAGACCAACTATGGTTCTGGCGGCAGTGGCCTGACCAATCACCTGACCATGGAAATGCTGAAAAGCCAAACCGGCATGCAAATTACCCATGTGCCCTACAAAGGTGCTGCAGCAGCCTTGACCGCCTTGATCGGCGGCGAGATCAACATGATGTTCGAGTCGGGCCCACCCGTGATTCCACACATCAAGAGCGGTAAACTCAAAGTCATTGCGGTGGGCAGCAAAAAACGCTCGGTGTCCATGCCTGAGGTGCCCACTGTGGCCGAAGCCGGCGTGCCTGGTTTTGCAGCCCAAACATGGGCCGCCTTATTGGCGCCCATTCAAACTCCCAAACCCATCATTACCAAAATGAATGCGGAGTTGGTGTTGGCTTTGCAAAAGCCTGCCATCAAAGAGCGCCTGATGACGCTGGGTGCGGAGACTTTTGAAACCACCCCTGAACAGGCCGTGGAGCACATCAAGTTTGAATTGACCAATTGGGCTGCCGCTGTGAAAGCCTCTGGCGCCAAAGCCGATTGACGCGAGCCGAACCACCTCTGATGCACACGATCGCCTGGTCTGACCAACTCAGGGTGTTGGCAGCCCGCATGGGCAGCGCGACGGCCGTGGCCGATGACCAGGGGCACGGTCTCAGCTATGCGCAACTGAGCCAGCAGGCGCATCAATGTGCGCAGGCACTCTTGGCGCGGGGTTTCGCATCGGGTCAATCGATCGGGGTGTGGCTCCCCAATTCATTGGATGCGGTTCGCTGCGCATACGCCATCCGCTTGATGGGCGGCGCCGAAACGCCTTTGTCCTGGTCATTGACGGAGCCCGAACTGCAGTGGTGCTGTGGTTTGGCCCAGGTGCAAGCCGTCATCACACGCGCTGAGCGGGTAGAGCAGGTGCGCGCCTGCGGCATGCAGCCCTTGCTGATGCAGGACCTTTGGCCCGCGCAGGAAACAGCACTGAGCGGTCCACTGCCTGTTGTGCCTGCATCGGACACGGGCCGGATCTTGTTCACATCGGGCACCACAGGTAAACCCAAGGGGGTGATCTATACCCATGGTGCGCGCTGGGTGGGTGAGCAAATGCTCAAAGCGACCATGCCTTTTGTGCCGGATGCGGGCGCCCCCTTGTTGTTGATGACGCCATTTGTGCATGGCGCATCGTTGCTCACTTTTGCATGGTGTGACCTGGGTGGGCATGTGCTGCTGCACGACGGCGTCGATACCGATAAATTAGAACCTCTGTTGACCCGTGGCGATTTGCAAGCTATGTTTGCGCCGCCCACGGTACTGGCCAAAATCACGCAGGCCTTTGCGGGCCGACGCTTTACCGGCTTGCGCTGTATTTTCACGGGCACGCAGGCGATGACGGCAACTTTATACAAAGCCACTTGCGACATGTTTGGCCCGGTGGTGCGCATCACCTATGGCAAGTCGGAGTGTGTGAACCCCATCACGGTCATGACTCCAGCGCAAACGCATGCGTATTTTGCGCAGCCCACAAGACCCGCCGGCGCCTGCGTGGGTTGGCCGGTGCCGGGTGTGGAGTTGCGGATTGAGGCGACCACTGAAGATGAAGAGAGCGAACAGGGCGAGGTCTTTTTACGGGCACCACAACAATGCGCTGGCTTGATCTTTCCAGAAGGTGTCGTGGGCCATGATGCCCAAGGCTGGCATGCCACTGGTGATTTGGGTTTTATCGATGAAGTTGGTCGTTTGGTCTTGACCGGACGCGTTGCCGATGTGATCAAAACCGGCGGCTACCGGGTCAATCCCGACGAGATTGAGGCCGCCCAAACGGGGGGCGCTTTGTATGGTGCGCTGTGCGTCACATCACTGTCGTCCGATTATTGGGGCGAAGTGATCATCACCGTGGCGCAAGATGTGCAACCGGGATGGGAAGACGAAGCCCGGCAACGGGTGGCGGCCCTGTCCAAATACAAGCAACCGCGTTTGTATGTGGCCGTGCCCCTGTTGGCGCGTAATGCGCAAGGCAAAGTGAGCCGAAAAAAAGTGAGTCAAGCGGTGCTGGAACAGTTCACTTTGATTGATGGTGCTTACCCGAGCTTGCAATTGAACTGATTTCCGTCGTCTCGAAACCTGTGTCTCCCGGGTCAGTACATGTAGTGGCCACCATTCACATGAATGACCTGTCCTGAAATAAAAGCGCCACGTTCGGAGCACAAGAGGTCGCATGCGGCAGCGACTTCATCGGGTTTGCCGTAGCGACCGAGCGGGATTTCGGATTCAATTTTTTGCCGTTCCTGGTGGGTGTATTGCGTCCAGTCGCGCACCGTGTCAATGGCGCCTGGCGCCACGGTATTGGCCGTGATACCGTGGGCACCAAATTCCCGGGCCAAGGCCATGGCCAAACCATGCAGTCCTGATTTCGCCGCAATGTTGTGGGCTCGCTCGGGGACTTGCCCCCAAAAACCATCAAAACCAGAAATCAAAACCAAGCGGCCCCATTGTTTTTCCAGCATGTGCGGTATGGCATGTCTTGCCAAGTAAAAAGCGGGTGTTAAGTTGGTTTGTATGACGTCTTGCCAGTCTTTCGGCGAAATGTCCAAAAAGTGCTGTTTGCGGCGAATGGCCACGTTGGAGATGATCATGTCGGTGCTGCCAAAGCGGTCCACTGTGCGTTGCACCAAATCGCTGACCTGAGTGTCGTCCGAGACATCTGCCATCACACCCATGGCTTGACCACCTGCGGCTTGAATGTCCTTCACGACGCTGTCTACTGCTGCGCTATCACTGTGCCCATTCACCACCACATTGGCACCTTGATGCGCGAGCGAAAGGGCGATGGCGCGACCAATGTTGCGGCCAGAGCCGGTAACGATGGCGGTACGTCCGGCCATGGGGCGTTGCAAGTTGACATTTTCCATCTGAGCCTTTGTGACTGTGAATGATTGACAAGGTGAGTCAGAGCATTATATTGTCCGTACATTGAATGGTGCGCGATGGTGGGGTCGTCTTCTGGACGACGGAATCGCCGCTTGAATTGAATTACAGGAGATTCCTCATGAACAGTCACTTTCTCAAGTTAGGTTTGGCTTGGGGCTTGATGCTGCTGGCGCCGCTGGTCATGGCGCAATCAGAATTTCCCTCGAAACCATTGCGCATGGTTGTGCCCTATCCACCGGGCGCATCCACCGACAGTCTGGGTCGTATCGTGGCACAAAAACTGTCAGTCAGCATGGGGCAATCGGTGATCGTTGACAACAAAGGAGGGGCCAGTGGCAATATTGGTTCGGACTTTGTCGCAAAATCCTTGCCCGATGGTTACACCCTGATGGTGGGTACCGATGCAACGCATACGGCCAACGTATTTTTGACGGCATCGCCGACCTTTCATCCGGTCAAAGACTTTACGGCTTTGACCCAGGCTGTGGCCAATCCCATCGTCTTGGTCGTCCACCCCGGCATTCCAGCTAAAAACTTGGCTGAACTGATTGCTTATTTCAAACAACATCCTGATCAGTTGTCTTACGGCAGTTCGGGTACAGGCTCTCCACACCATCTCGCCGGTGAATTGCTCAAGCAGTTCACCGGCACTCCCCTGGTCCATGTGGCTTATCGCGGTGGGGGACCGGCCATCACGGACCTGCTGGGCGGACAAATTCCGATGGTTTTTTCCAGTTTGATCACCGTGCTGCCGCACATCAAAAGCGGCAAACTCAAGGCGATTGGATTCACGCAAACCAGCCGTTACCCTGGCTTGCCCCAAGTGCCCACATTTGCTGAAACTTTGCCTGGCTTTGAAATGAATTCCTGGCTCGGGTTTTTTGCACCGGCAAAGTTGCCTGTGGCTGTGAGCAAGCGTTTGCATGGTGAGTTGGTCAAGGCGCTTCGCGATCCCGAAGTCGCACTCAAATTGGATGGAATGGGTTTGATGGTTGTCGCCAATACCTCTGAAGAATTTGCCGAGCAGGTGCGCAAGGAATTAGAGCAACGGGGTAAATTAATTCAGCAAGCTGGCATCAAGCCGGAATAGGGAATGCCATTGTGACTATGAAATTACCAGAAATCAGCATCGCCTTGGGCGACGACTTTCCAGAAATTCGCGACAGTGTCCGCAAAATTTGTGCTGCTTTCCCAGGCGCCTATTGGCGAGCATTGGACGAACAAGAGGCGTATCCGCAGGCCTTTGTCCAAGCGCTGACGCAAGCGGGATATTTGGCCGCATTGATTCCTGAGGCTTACGGCGGTGCGCAATTGCCCTTGCGTGCGGCGGGCGTGGTGTTGGAAGAAATCCATGCCAGTGGTGCCAATGCGGCCGCAGTGCATGCCCAGATGTACACCATGGGCACCTTGCTGCGGCATGGCAGTGCTGCGCAAAAAGAAAAGTACCTGCCGGCCATTGCCAGAGGTGATTTGCGATTGCAAGCGTTTGGTGTGACCGAACCCACGACAGGTACCGATACCACCAAACTCAAAACGCGTGCTGTGCGAGATGGCGATCACTATGTGATTCATGGGCAAAAGATCTGGACGTCGCGGGCATTGTTTTCTGATTTGATGCTGTTGTTGGTGCGCACCACCCCTTTAGAGCAGGTGACCAAGAAAACAGACGGCCTGTCCGTTTTCTTGGTCGATATGCGCGATGCGATCGGCCATGGTATGACCATCCGGCCGATCAAGGCCATGATCAATCACAACACCACAGAGGTTTTTTACGATGGTTTGCGCGTACCGGCGGAAAACTTGATTGGCGAAGAAGGCAAAGGGTTTCGCTATATTTTGGACGGCATGAATGCTGAACGAATTTTGGTTTCACACGAATCGATTGGCGATGCGAAATGGTTCATTCGAACGGCGACAAAATACGCCAATGAACGCGTAGTTTTTGACCGACCCATTGGCATGAACCAAGGCATTCAGTTCCCGATCGCCAAAGCCTATGCGGCATCGCAAGCGGCCGAGTTGATGCTGCGCAAGGCGGCGGCTCTGTTTGAAGCGGGTCACCCGTGTGGTGAAGAGGCCAATTTGTCCAAGTTGCTCAGCGCAGAAGCGGCGTGGGAGGCGGGAGAGGCTTGTGTGCAAACCCATGGTGGCTTTGCCTATGCCCGAGAATATGACGTAGAACGCAAATGGCGAGAAGCCCGCGTTCAGCGCACCGCACCGATTTCAACTAATTTGATTCTGGCTTACATTGCTGAGCACGTGATTGGACTGCCAAGGTCCTACTGACTGAGCAGGACGCATGCGGCTTTGTGGGACATTGTGCGATCAGGGTGAACAAAGTGCTAGAGAAAAAATCTAAAAATTTTGAGTAAATAGGCAGATATAGATCCAGAGCGGTCAAATACTCAATAGTTGAAAAACTTCTGAAAGCGTACACAGCGGAATTTCGATTCTGAGCAGTGCAGTCGTTCACTTTGTGGAGACTACGATGCCCTGCACTTGCGCCGGGGAACTGCAATCACTATGGTGAAGCGCGTTTAGGAAGTTGCCGATGGTCAGGGAGGCTAGCGCCTCAGTATTGCGCGACAGGCCAATCCCGGCGAAATTCAAGTGACTGGATCCGTCGATGACGCCCAACCACTTGCACCCCAATGGCATATTTTTAAACGGTTCGGTCCTGGTTTCCCAAGAGGCTCCACCCAGTTCGGTGTCTTTGGTACCCGTGAGCAGTAACACCGGCTTTTGAATGTCCGACCATGCGTTTTCAGGGAAGATCAACCCATCGCCTTGAGGTGATAGAGCGATGTAGACGCTGAAGGCGTCAGTGCCCTGTACGCCAACCTTGCTTCTCGCACCAGCTTCCATCATGGCCGTTGCGGCGCCCATGGAGTGTCCAATCAACACCGATTCCTCTGCCTTGCATCGGTCCTTCGCCCAACGCTTCGCAGCAGCGATGTCCATAAACCTGCCGCGATAGGCATCGGGCTCTGTGATCAGTTCAGCCAGTCCCTCTCGAAGCCCTTTGCTACTGACTTGCTCGCGCACGACACGTCGCCCACTCTCAGGATGACCTACCACTACGGCAAGATATCCGAGGGTGGACATGGCTTCTCCCAAATAACGATAGCCCTTTGCAGTACCTCCGGCCCCCGGCGAAATGACTCCGATCCCACGGCAGGTCGGCGAGGCTGGGGAATAGGCCGTCGCTTCAATAAGCTTTTGGTCCTGCCGCTGTAACTGGAGTGCCTCTTGAGAGTGAGCCGTGCCGACTACTCCGAGAAAAAGTGAGAAAAGGATGCCAAGCACGGATCGGGCTAGTGGAAACATCGGTATTACCTCGCTTGTACGTCAAATGGGCTTTAACTTCAGTAGATTGACCTCCGTAAGTCCCTTGCTTGCCTTTAAGGTCGCCCGTACACACCAGAGATCGTACCCGGCCAGCTCAGCGTATGCCAGTCCCATCACGAAGGGGTAAAGGACAAGGACCGCTTGAGCAATTAACCTGATTTTCCAATGCGAAGCGAAAGACCGCAACCGCGACACAGATGACGATCGCTTAGCCCATTGCGGTCATTCAACATTCAGCTTCTAATGAGGTAGCTGATTCAGGCGGCAACCGAATGCGCAGACAGGCTGACCTGAAGTCTCTCGTGCGTATTCTGGCGACCGTGACCGATCGTTCTGGCGATCGTGACCGGTTTGCAGCGGTTTGGAGTTGCGCGGTTAAATTGTAGTGGTGTCGGTCACGATGGGTCTGGTTTGGG
>CAIWWN010000215.1 GCA_903916355.1 uncultured Burkholderiales bacterium
CCATGAAGTCCATGCGCGACTCCGTTGTCAAAAGCGACCTGATTGAATCCAACACCTCAGACCAATTTGAGTCCATGTTTGACAAAGAAGTGTCGGTGCAACTGTCCAAGCGCAACAGCATGGGCCTGGCCGATATGCTGGTCAAAAGCTTGGAAGCCCGCAAAGCCAGCACACCCGCCACCGCCGATGTGTTGAAAAGTCGCGACACCAGTGCCGAAGCAGCACAGGCCGGTATGAGCCTGAATCCGGCCCAAGTGGGCCTGTCTTTGCAAGCGGCCAAAAAATTGATGAACGATTTACCCCGCCCGCAAGGTGCCATATTGCTCACTGCGCCGAAAAAACTGCTTAGCGGAGGCGCACCATGACCGATATCACCGCTGTTGCCGGCAATGCTGTCGCCGCCTACCAACGCGCCCTGGGAACGATCAGCAACAACATTGCCAACGTCTCGACGGTGGGCTACACAAGGCAAGCGGTTACGCTGGAGGCCAACCCGGTCAGTAAAGTTGGCAACATCTTTTTAGGCACTGGCGTCATGGTGACAGGCGTACAACGCCAGTACGATGCCTTTGCAGCGTCCAATCTGCGCAACAGCAACTCTGACTTGTCTAGTCAAACCCCGATGGTCGACTATGCCAATCGCGTAATTGACGTCATGGGCGGCGCCAGCACCGGACTGAGCAGCGCCCTCGACCAGTTCTTCACTTCTGCCCGCGCCCTTTCATCCGATCCTGCATCGTCCGTCATGCGCGGCAGCTTTGTGCGCGATGCACAAGGCCTGACATCCAGATTCACCGAGTTGTCTTCGCAATTGGACATGGTCCAGTCAGAAACCGATCAAGCCGTGCAAAGCAGCGTCAGTAAAATGAACACCATTTTTGGTGAGCTGGCCAACGTCAACAAACAGCTGACCGGCCAACAAACCGAAGACAAGCAACCGCCCGACCTGCTGGACCAACGCGACAAGCTGCTGTTGGACCTCTCGTCCTACGCCCACGTCAACGCCTCTTTCACCCCGAATGGCACGGTCACTGTCAGTTTAGGTAGCTCCATCACCCAAGACGTGGTGGTGAGTGGCAACACCAGCAAACTCATCTCGACAGCGAACAACGCAGACTCGCCCGGCAAGACCGCGCTGATACTGGACCAGTACGGCACCCCGTCCACGTTAAACAGCATCACCAGCGGCAGCTTGTCGGGCCTGTTGGCCTTTCAAGAACAAGTGCTGGGCACTTCGCGCAGCGCCTTGGACAATTTGGCCACCACGTTAGCCACCTCCATTAACAAAGTGCACGAGCAAGGCATCGATGGTTACGGCAATCCCGGCGGCGCCTTGTTTACGATTGACCCGACCGCCCCGTCGGTCGCGGGCAGCATAAAAGTGGCCTTCGATGATCCACTCAAAGTATCCGCCGCAGCACAGTTCAGGGTCACCCCCAGCAGCAACAACATCAGCGCCACAACGGCCAGCGTCAATTACGTCGATCCGACCAGCACGACTGCGCCAGCGGGTCCCAGTGCATTGCAAGATATTTTGGTCAACAACGACAGCCCCAGTGCTGGCCGCTCGATCTCCATAGACAATTCGCGCCCCGCCATGGCCGTGGCAACCGTGCAAAACGGAATGCAAGACGTCAGCATCTTTTTAGACCATGCACAACCGGGTCAGCAATTGCAGATCATGACCCGCGATGGTCGCCAGATCTTGGGCGCGGCCATCGACCCCAACTCCTCGACCGGCACCGCCCTCATGTCGACCAACGGCGTGGCAGCGGGTGCTCAATTCAGCGCCGATTATTTAAACAAATCAGGCACCGCAGGTTACAAAGACATGACGGTTTTTTACGGTGTCCGAGCCAGCGTGCTGCAGCAACCGATTTATGACAGCTCGGGTCAATCGGTGAGCACCCAAGCACTGCCCGCCAGCATCATGGGCGGCGCCATCAATCCCCTTAGCACGGGCTTTGCAGCAGGTGCCTTCGTCCTCAATGGCGTCAGCCTGGGCGCCCTGACCCCAGTCGGCGGCAAACTCTCGGCAACAGACGTTGCCAACTGGCTCAATACGGCCAATGCAACCGGCGCGCAACCCACGCCTTCTGGCGTTACAGCCACGGCCAGCAATGAAATCCAAATCCCAGACAAACAACTGAACTTATCGGCCAGCTTGGCCATCAATGGCCAAAACGTCGGCCTGGGTCCATTTATCAACAAACAGGCTTTGATCCTGGCCATCAACAGCACGCCCAATGTGGGCGTCACCGCAGGCTTGACGGCCGAAGGCACTTTTGTGCTGCGCAATGCCGACGGCAGCAACATAGACATTGAGTCCTACTCCGGCGGCTCCAACACAACCGGCAACGCGCTGGGCATGACCCCAGGCTTACATGGCGGCACCGTCAGCATGACCCGCCCACTGGGCACGACCCCAGTGGTGTCCACAAACATCAACCAAATCAAGGTTGCGACCAACCAGCTGAACCTGTCACTCCCCTTGGCCATCAATGGCCAAACCATTCCGGCACCCTCTGCAAACTCAGGCTTTGGTACGGTACAAAACTTGGCCGATGCCATTAACAAAACCCAATCGGCCGTCGTCGCGGCCGTGGGCGTGGATGGCAGCTTGACCCTCACCAGCACCAACGGGCCCAATAACAACAGCATCCAAATCGCCACAGACAGTGCCGGCACCAACGCCACAGGTAATGCCCTGGGCCTGCCTGCACAAGTGTTTCGCAGCGCCATCACCGCATCGGCCGCGCAAACCCAAGCGCAAACACCCGACACCCCCATTGAGCTCGGTTTTGGCAGCGGCACGCCCGCAGACCTGGCTCAGATCGGCATGCGTACAGGAGCCTACATTCAAGGCGCAGTTAAAGATGACCTGATGGTTTTTGTCACCGGTGCAGGCACAGCCAGCGTGTCAGCCTCGTACGCTGGAAAACCGGTGGACGCAGGAGCCGCTTTGCGATCACAGCCCCTGGAACTGACTTTTGTCGACGCCACCCATTACCGCATTCGCGATGTCAACACCGACACCATCGTGGCGGAGCGCAGCTTTGACCCCAGCCAACTCAACCCCGGCGTCAACTACCAAGGCCTGCAACTCACGTTCAACACGCCGCCACAAGCCGGCGATGTATTCACCATGGACGGCAATGCCGACGGCACAGGCAATAACGAAAACATGCTGGCCCTCGCCTCGATAGAAAACCAAGCCCTGGTGGGCGGCAAGACCCTCAGCACGGCCTATATCGACCACGTCAACAACGTGGGCAACATTGCCCAACAAGCCACTATCGCACAATCGGCACTGAAAGTCGTGCACGACCAAGCCGTCACCACGGTGGACCAAGTCTCTGGGGTCAGCTTGGACCAAGAGGCCGCCGATTTGATTCGCTTCCAACAAGCCTACCAGGCTGCAGCCAAAGTACTGCAAGTGGGTGGCCAGTTGTTTGATACCATTTTGCAATCGTCATAACCAAGGCTTGAACCATGCAAATTTCCACCTCTTATCTTTTTGATAGTGCCATTTCACAAATGAGCACCGTGCAAACCGATTTGGCGCACACCCAAGCCCAAGTTTCGTCCAGCAAACAGGTGCTCAACCCTTCTGATGCACCAGATCAGGCCGCCGACATCCAACGGCTCAAATCGGTGCTGGCCAAGCAAAGCAGTTACACCACCACACTCAACTCCGTCCAGACACGGCTAACCGGCGAAGACACCAGCCTCCAAAGCATGACCGATTTATTGGTTCGCGCCAAAGAAATTGCAGTGCAAGCCGCCAACGGCACACTCAGTACCGACGACCGCGCGGCCCTCGGCGTCGAACTCAAAGGCCTGCGCGATCAAATGCTCAGCCTGGCCAACGCCACAGACGCCAATGGAAACTACTATTTTTCTGGCAGCCGCTTAAAACAACCCCCTTATGCCCAAAACAGCACGGGGCAAGTCAGCTACCAAGGTGACGAAAGCCGCATGCAGGTGCAAGTGGGCGACCAACGCAGCGTGCCCCTCAATCGCCCGGGCACCCAAGCCTTTGTCGGCGCGACGCGCACGGACAGCAAGGGCCAAACCTCACACCGCGAATTTTTTGGCGTGATTGACGACTTGATCGCGGGCATCAACAGCTCCGACACCAACGCCATTCAGCGCGGTATGGGCGAAGTGGACACCTTGTCCAGCGGCGTGAACTTGGCGCAAGCCAATGTGGGCACCGACATGAATGTGGTTGACCAACAAGGGCAAGTGATTGACGCGACCACACTCACCCTGAAGACCACGCTGTCCAATGTCGAAGACCTGGACATGGCCTCCGCCATCACCAAAATGAACAAGCAAATGCTCTCGCTCGAAGCATCACAGAGCAGCTTTGCCAAGATCTCGCAATTGAATTTATTCAACTTCATCAAATAAAACTCAAGTTTGCGCAAGTCCTGTCGATACACACGTTAAGCGCGAATCGTAATCAACCGTCTCAGGATTTGTCATGGCCACAACCGCAGTTTCATCGACATCGTCCACGGCGGCCACAACAGCGACCACCAGCACAACGGCAACTACCGCAAAAACTGCGGCAGCCCAAATCATCGCATCGCTGGGAACAGGGTCTGGGATAGACACAACGGCGCTGGCCCAAAGCCTGGCAGACGCTGAGATCTCGCCACAAAAATCACTGATCAACGACAAGATCACCAAGGCGCAAAATCGCATTTCAGGCTACGCGGCCATCAAATACGTTGTGAGCAATTTGCAAACCGCCTTCGCGGACCTGAAGAACAAAAGCAGCTTCAACAGCCTGACATCCAGCAACAGCCAACCCAACGCGGTCAGCATCACCACCACAGCCAATGCCACCGAAGGCAACCACAATATTGTGGTGACCAGCCTGGCCACAGCCGGCAAAAAGCTCAGTGTTGGCTTTGCATCAGCCACGGGGGCGCTGAATGGCGGTGCGGCCATGCGTTTGTCTTTGTCAGTGCACGACGCAACCGCCAGCAACATTGACATCGCTGCCGGTTCTGACACCCCCAGCGGCATAGTCAGCGCCATCAACAGCGCCAGCTTGGGCGTAACCGCCCAATTGGTCAACACAGGCGAGGCACCCAACCCCTACAAAATCATGGTCACTGGCACCACGGGTGCGACCAACGACTTTACGTTGACCAACGACCCTACGTTGACCAGCAACTCAACCACGCCGGTCACCTTTGACACGTCGTTGCAAACAGCGGCCAACGGCATTGTCAATGTGGACGGCATTCCGTTAACGCCCAGCACCAACACCCTGACCGACTTGATCCCGGGTACCACGCTGACGTTTTCAGCAACCACCACCGGCACGGGTGCCACGGTCGGCTTGGCCCGCGACACCACATCGGTCAAAACCAAAATGCAAGCCTTGGTCACGGCCTACAACGACGCCAAAACCATGTTGGATACGGTCTCCAATCCAGCGTCTACGGTAGACACCTATGGTGCAACACTGGTTGGCAATTCATTGGTGGGCACCGTCCGAACACAAATACGCGACATGTTTTTGCCCTCAGCGGTCATGCCCAATGCCAACGGCGCGCCCAACAGCTTGCGGGACTTGGGGGTGTCGATTGACAAAACAGGCACCATGACGCTGGACAGCACCAAGTTAGACAGTGTGTTGAACACACACTTTGACGATGTGGCCAAGTTGATGAGCAACAACCTTGAAGGGGTCAGCACTTATTACACGGCCGCCGCCGGTATCGCCGGCGACGCAGTCAGAAATCTCAGCAACATGGTGTCTGACACCAGCAGTCTAGGCACCCAAAGCGCCAACCAAACCAGCAGCATTGCCAGTTACCAAAAAGACTTGGTCAAGTTGGATGATCGGATGACCAAGATTTTGGCCCGTTACACACAGCAACTCTCCACCATGGACAGCATTGTGGGCCAGACCAAGAGCCTGCAAGCCAGTTTAACCAACACCTTTGCCGGCATGTCGGCCATGTACACCAACAAGTAAGTTGGCCCCGGGGGTGGACACCCCCTCTTCTTTTTAAAAATACTTGCATCTTGGTCCTCAAGTTTGGCCATGCGGTGCCGATTACCTATTCACTGTTGTCGCCTTTGGGGTTTTCTTCAAGGCACAAGCAACCACCGTAACGTCTATCCGATGTTTTTAGAAAGGGGCTGAACATGTCCAATGCCACCAGTATTTCCTCCATTCCACAGGCGATGCCTGTTACCGCGCCGCGCGTTGCTGCGCCTGAAGTTGACCGCCAAGGTGTGGCCTTGGCCGTCAAGCCCATGGACAAACCGCAAATCACGGCGCCCAAACCGAATCAGATTAATTTTGATCCCCAAAAACAGCAAGAAAATTTGACGCAAGCCATCAACATGCTGAACAAGCAAATGACGGACACCAATCAAGGTTTAGGTTTCTCGGTGGACAAGAGCTTGGCCGTGCCGATTGTCACCGTGCGCAATATCAACACGGGGGAAGTCATTCGCCAATTGCCCAGTGAAGCCGCTGTCAGGATGGCCCACAACCTGGACAGTCTGAAAGGCTTTTTACACAGCGCCAGCGTGTAAATAATTCAAGTATTTTCTCAAGTTTTTTCAGCAAGTACCGATTCATTGTTTAACAAGACTTCGAGTTGATTTCTTGTAAATTCACCAGTTTTCTTTAAAGGAGAAACACCATGTCAGTTATCAACACCAACGTCAGTTCCCTCATTACCCAAAATGCGCTGGCTATTAACAGCCGCGCCCAGTCCACCGCCATGCAACAGCTGTCTACCGGCTTGCGCATCAACGGTGCCAAAGACGATGCCGCAGGTTTGGCCATCGCCTCCAAAATGACCTCGCAAATCAAAGGTCTGGACCAGGCGGTGCGTAACTCCAACGACGCCGTCTCCATGTTGCAAACCGCTGATGGCGCTATGAGCACGGTCTCTGACATGATGCAGCGCATGCGTGAACTCGCTGTTCAAGCCTCTTCTGACACTAACGTGAGCGGCGATCGTACAGCTCTGCAGGGCGAGTTCTCCGCGCTCTCCACTGAAATTGGCCGTGTTGCTGCCACGACCACTTGGAACAGTATGAACATTTTGGATGGTTCACATACGAGCGGTAAGTTTACCTTCCAAGTCGGCGCTGACAATAAGACTGACTCCCAGGTTACTGTTACTATCGCGAAAATGGCACTTCCTAGTGGTATCCATGCCCTTTCAACTATCTCTGGCGCCCAAAATTCCATAACAGATATGGATACAGCGATCAAAACCCTCAACGCGGCGCGTTCCAACTTAGGTGCTAACATCAATCGCTTGACCTACGCTGCTGATAACTTATCCAACATTTCACAAAACGCATCGGCTTCACGCAGCCGTATTGAAGACACCGACTATGCCAAGGCATCGACTGAACTGGCGCGCACCCAGATCATTTCGCAAGCGGCCACCGCCATGCTGGCGCAAGCCAACCAGTCGCAACAAAGCGTGCTGGCCTTGCTCAAGTAAGCGCTTCTTTGGCCAGGGCGACCTGGCTAGGGAGTAAAAGCCACCCTTGGCGACAAGGGTGGCTTTTATTTTGTCTCAAGCCCGAATAATTTGACCACTGGAATTTGAACTCAACACTTTTGCAGCCTTTAAAGCTATTTCAAAAGGATTGCTCAAAGAGGCCTGAGATTCATTTCTGAAATTGACACGGCGCATCTCAGTATCCGTTCGACCTGGCACTATGCAATTCACCCTTATGGATTCTGAAGACCACTCCTCACTTAAACCCTGAGTCATGTTCACAATGGCCGCCTTTGTCGCAGCGTAGATCACAGAATTCGCCCGTCCACGTGTATACGACGACGAAGAAAATTGAAGCAACATGCCCTTTGATGTGGCCAACGGTGCGTAGCCCCATTTGGCAATGTAAGCCGCCCCCGTCAAATTCACGCCAATTTGATGCGCCATATCCAGACCCGATTGCTCTGTAATCAAGCCAGTATCTAAGACACCCGCAGAATTGATGATGTAATCGATACGGCCCATCAGTGTCAGTGCTTCGTCAATGGCTTGGCGCACATCGCGCTCCTTTGTAATGTCACAGCCACTTGCACGTGAACGGACACACACTTGCGCTCCTGCATCTTCTAGCAACTGCGCCAATGCTTTACCAATGCCCGCAGAGCCACCAAAGATCAATGCTTTTTTGTCACGTACGGCAATGCCTTGATTTTCATTTTCGCTGTCAGGCCTGCGCAGGCGGAACAACTCATCGGCCAACACCAAGTCTACCGGCGTGGTGATCTTGATGTTTTCTTCATGCCCTTTGACGATGCGCACTTGACCAAATGGGTGGCACGCCAAATAGATGCCACAATCGTCGGTGTATTTGTCCAGTTGCGCCTCTCCAATTTCGACATAGCTGCGCATCAAACTGACATACCTGAAAGCTTGTGGGGTCTGACCACGCATGATGTGCAAACGGGGAGGAATGGTTTGAATGTGGCCGTCTCGCTCCACGATGATGGTGTCAGTCGTCGGTATGGCGACATCCACCGCCTCACTTTTAACCAGGGCATCGACAACCTCGTGGATGATCTGGCCACTGATAAAAGGACGGGCTGCGTCGTGGATGATGACATTTGTAGGCCGGCGCTCGGCCAAGGCCTTCAGCCCCTGCAAAGTTGAGGCCTGCCGCGAACTCCCCCCGGGTACCACTTGAGCCATCGGGTCATGACCAATCAATTCGCGCACATGCTCCAGCGCCTCAACAGGCGCAACCACCACAATATAGGCCTCTGGCAGATGCAGCCTCAATGCCTGAAAGCTATGCACCAGCACAGGCTTGCCAGCTACACGAATGAACTGCTTGGCCTGCTCACTGCCCATGCGTGAACCCGAACCGCCGGCCAACAAAATAACGTCATTTTGAATCATCATGGGTTACCGCGAATAAAAGGTATTTAATAATTTTCATGGGTACTTTTTGCATCTCGAGCGCCATCTGTCATTTCGGACCGCGATCCGAATCGATTTGATAATTTTTGAATCAAATCGACATTCATGGACAGTTCCACGCCCGCATGTTCACGCATGATATTTACGATTCGATCGAGTTTGATTTTTTTACCCTTGATCACAGCCTGTATCATTTCAAGCCGGCAGACAAGCATATACACCTCTCCGCCCACATTCACTGTAGTAGGGC
>CAIWWN010000216.1 GCA_903916355.1 uncultured Burkholderiales bacterium
ACGGGTCAGTGCTTAACTGCTCAAGGAGCTCATGGCGCGAGTCGTGATGTCTTCTACGCTGCCGGTGCCGCTGATGGCGCGGTACTTGGGCGCTGCTGCAGTTTCGTTTTTCGCCCAGTCGGAGTAGTAATCCACCAAAGGACGGGTTTGGGCGCTGTACACGTCCAGGCGTTTTTTCACAGTCTCTTCTTGGTCGTCGGCACGTTGCACCAGCGGTTCACCCGTCACGTCGTCCACGCCCGCCACTTTAGGCGGGTTGAAGCTCACGTGGTAGGTGCGGCCCGAAGCGGGATGCGAGCGGCGCCCGCTCATGCGTTCAATGATGGCTTCAAACGGTACGTCGATTTCCAGCACATAGTCCAGCTTCACGCCGGCGGCCTTCATCGCGTCTGCTTGCGGAATGGTGCGCGGGAAACCGTCAAACAAGAAACCATTGGCACAGTCGGCTTGGGCAATGCGTTCTTTGACCAAATTGATGATCAGATCGTCACTCACCAAACCGCCAGACTCCATGACGGCTTTGGCTTGCAGGCCCAAAGGGGTGCCGGCTTTGACGGCGGCGCGCAACATGTCGCCTGTCGAAATTTGGGGAATGCCGTATTTTTGGCAAATGAAAGTGGCTTGTGTGCCTTTGCCGGCGCCGGGTGCGCCCAACAGGATCAGTCTCATGAGGGTCCTTGAGTATTGTTATCGTTTCATGGGCTGCGAGTGACTTCAATCAGACCAAACTCACATCCAATTGTTTGAGAATATCATGCGATTCTCTCAAACAACTTACGTTGAACAAATCCAGGAACACCCTCGGATCAGGCTCCGGTGGTTGAAGTCCATAAAGCGCGTGCCCGTTGCAAATCTTCAGGCGTGTCAACACCGGGGCCGGGGGCTTGGGGCGTGACATGAACGGCAATTTTGTGGCCGTGCCACATGGCGCGCATTTGCTCCAGCGCTTCGACGGTTTCAATCGGCGCTTGGGGCAGGGTGGGGAAGAGTTTCAAAAAACCGGCCCGGTAAGCGTAGATGCCAATGTGGCGCAGAGGGCGTGGATCGGGCAGGGCGGTGATGCCTTGCGCATTGCCGTCACGCCACCACGGAATCGGCGCCCTGCTGAAAAGCATCGCCAACTGGCGGGCGTCCAATACGACTTTGACCACATTGGGGTTGAGGAACTCGCTCACCGCATCAATGGCATGCGCGGCTGTGCTCATGCTGGCCTCGGGTCGGGCGGCGAGCAAGTGGGCCACTTGGTTGATCAAAGCCGGGTCCATCAAGGGTTCGTCGCCTTGCACGTTCACCACCAGGGCGTCGTCAGCCAAACCCAGCAGGTGACAGGCCTCGGCCAAGCGGTCACTGCCGCTGGGGTGGTCTTCACGCGTCAGAATGGCTTGCACGCCATGCGCTTGGCAGGCTTGCACGATGCTGGGGTGATCGGCCGCCACCACCACCTGGGCCGCAGCGGACTGCAGCGCGCGCTGCGCCACGCGCACCACCATGGGCGCACCGCCGATGTCGGCCAGGGGTTTGTTGGGCAGACGGCTGGAGGCCAGTCGCGCAGGAATCACCACGGTGAACACCGGCGAGCTTTCAAACGGGTGCAACATGAACCGGCACTCTCAAACTATAGGGGTGCGAGGGGGCAGGTCTTCCAGTTCCTCGTCGCTCATGGCGCGGGCTTCGTTTTCCAACAGAATGGGAATGCCATTGCGCACCGGATACGCCAATCGGGCGCTGCGCGACAGCAATTCTTGGCGTTCTTTGTCCCAGTCCAAATGGCCTTTGGTAACAGGGCAAACCAGCAGTTCTAATAATTTGGAGTCCATGGGGGTAATGATAGTCCAGCCTCAAACCCCCTTTGTGAATCTCAGAGTTTATGCCGCCCTTGAATCAGGGCTTCAAGGGCGGTCCAAAAAGCCGCTTCGGGTGTGAACTCTAGGGGAACCGCCCACACGTGAGGGTGGCGTGGCCACAGTTTGACGGCGTCTTTCTCGGTGCACAACAAGGGGGTGTTGCCGTCCGGAGGCGTCCAATCTTCAAAGTTCGCGTGGTCTGGCAATGCAAACGTCTGGCCCAGTCGCAGGCCTTGCGCTTGGAGCATGTCAAAAAAGAGGTGCGGCTGGGCTATGGCCGCCACCGCGTTGACAGCGTGGGACTGTAAATCCTGCAGCGGCTTGACTGCCCCCGATGCGTCAACGGCTTCGCTGGCCAACTCACGGCTGGAGCCGTAGCCCATGGCCATGGACCGCTGGCTGGTGTGAATCAGCAAATCCACCGCACGCGGCCAAGGTTCGCGCAAAGGGCCCGCGGGCAGTAAACGGCCGTTGCCCACACCGCGAGCGTCCATAGCGCAGATCTCGATCTCGCGGGCCAGCGCGTAGTGTTGCAAGCCATCGTCACAAACCACAATTTGCGTGGCCGGATAGGCCGCCAGCAGGGCTTTGGCCGCTTCGGCTCTGCGCCGCGCGACAAACACCGGCACTTGGCAGCGGCGTTTCATCATCAGCGGCTCATCGCCCACTTCTTGGGCCAACGATTGGGGCTCCACCTCGCGCACCTCTTGGTGGCTGCGACCGTAGCCGCGAGAGACGATGCCCACACGGTAGCCAGACTGTTTCAGGTGCGCCACGATGGCCATGGTCAACGGGGTTTTGCCACCACCGCCCGCCACGATGTTGCCCACCACAATCACGGTGGCGTTGACCGTCTCCGATTTGAAAATGCCAGTGCGGTACAGCATCTGCCGACACATCACCAAACCCTCATAGACCCAAGACAGCGGCAAAAGAGCGGTGGAATGCCAACCGCGGGTGAGCCAGATGCGGGGGAGCCAGGTTTCAATGCCAAGGTTCATGAATTTCTTGGAGCCAGGGGCGGTTGGGGTGTGGATGCCTGCGCAACTTGTATGATGACAACGCAAGCGCAGATTCAACAGAATGGGCCACGGCACCCGTGCGGCGTATCGCATTCCATCGTGATTTGATTATGGCCGAAGCCCCATGCGATAGAGTACAAGGGCTCACACCAGTTACCCACATTTTCTGTGGATAACTTTGTTGAGAACCTTTGTTTTTTCACGAAATTAGGACTTTTTTATCTTAATTTGATGTGTCTTTATTTTGTTTAAAACTAAATTAGTTAAATGAAATCAATATCTTGTGAGTTTAATTTAATGTACTTTAAGTCATTTTTGGCTGGTCGCGAGCGTACGTTTCATTTTGTGGATGACTTGCCTGCGCTAAGCCCGTGGATTCAAGCATGAGCGCAGAAAACCCACTGAATTCAGGCCGCGTATGGGCAGTTGGGGCGCTGTGCCGCGCTGTGGCTGATGCTTTGGATGCGCGCTTCAATCCTGTCGCGGTCCGGGGCGAGATTTCCGGCTTTTCCCGCGCTGTCAGTGGCCATTGCTATTTCTCCATCAAAGACGCGACCGGCCAAATTCGCTGCGCCATGTTCAAGCGCGCGGCAGGCATGCTCGACTTTTCACCCAAAGACGGTGAGCTGGTGGAGTTGCGCGGGCGCTTGGGGGTGTACGAGGCCCGTGGTGACCTGCAACTGGTGGTCGAGTCCATGCGCCGTGCCGGCCAGGGCGCTTTGTTTGAACAGTTTTTAAGGCTCAAAGCCCAGTTGGAGGGCGAGGGCTTGTTTGATCCGGCCCATAAACGCAGCCTGCCCCTCATGCCCCGTGCGATTGGCGTGGTGACCTCTTTGGGCGCCGCCGCTTGGCACGATGTGGTCACCGCCTTGCAACGGCGGGTGCCGCACATTCCGGTGCGACTGGCGCCTGCTGCAGTGCAGGGTGCGGGCGCGGCGCCAGCCTTGGTGCAGGCCTTGCAGCAGCTGTATGCCCAAACGGCGCTGCATAACCCGCAAGCCACCCAGCCTGTGGATGTAATTTTGCTGGTGCGCGGTGGGGGTTCCATGGAAGATTTGTGGTCCTTCAACGACGAACAGCTGGCGCGCACGATGGCGGCCAGTCCCGTGCCCATCATTTGCGGCGTGGGCCATGAGACCGACTTCACCATTGCCGATTTTGTGGCCGATGTGCGGGCCCCCACGCCCACGGCCGCGGCTGAGATGGCTTCGCAACCCTTGCAAGTGTGGCGAGATGCCATTGACTTGCTGCGCGACCGACTGGACAGCGCAGTGCATCGGCATCTGGACCGCCAGGCGCAGCGCGTGGACACCTTGGCCTCACGCTTGGGCAGACCTTCTACCCGCATGGCCGGCCACCGTTTGGTGCTGGGGCGTTTGGCCCAGCAGCTGCAATTTGGCCGCACCCATGCGGTGCGCGAGCACCGTCAAAGCCTGCTGCGCTTGGCTGAACGCTTGCCCCAAGCCGCACAGCGAGAACTGCAGCAACGCCGCGAACGCTTGGCGCGTGCGCAACTGCGGCTGGAGTTGCTCGATCCGCGTTTGGTGCTGGAGCGCGGTTACGCCTGGTTGACCGGTGAAGACGGTCAAGCCGTCACCACGGTGCAGCACTTACACCCCGGGCAGGCCTTGGTGGCGACGCTGGCCGATGGTGATGCAACGGTGACCGTTTTGGGACAACCCCGCAAGCATTAAGACCATTCCTGGCCCGATCCGACTGTGCCTTGGGCTCGACCTACAATGCACAGGTCTTTTTTCACATTTCAAGAGGATTCTCGATGGAACACACACTGCCCGCATTGCCTTACGCCATTGACGCTCTGGCCCCCCATTACAGCCAGGAAACCTTGGAGTTCCACCACGGCAAGCACCACAACGCTTATGTGGTGAACCTGAACAACCTGCAAAAAGGCACTGAATTCGAGGCCATGTCGCTCGAAGAGATCATCAAAAAGTCCAGCGGCGGTGTTTACAACAACTCCGCGCAAATCTGGAACCACACCTTCTTCTGGAACTGCATGAAGCCCCAAGGCGGCGGCGAGCCTACAGGCGCTTTGGCTGCAGCCATCAACGCCAAGTTCGGCAGCTACGCCGCTTTCAAAGAGGCGTTTGTCAAAAGCGCGGTCGGCAACTTTGGTTCCGGCTGGACTTGGTTGGTCAAAAAGGCCGACGGCTCGGTGGATATTGTCAACATGGGCGCTGCCGGCACCCCGCTGACCACGGGCGACAAAGCCTTGCTGACCGTGGACGTGTGGGAACACGCTTACTACATCGACTACCGCAATATGCGCCCCAAATTTGTCGAGACTTTCCTCGACAAATTGGTCAACTGGTCGTTTGCTGAAACCAACTTCGCTTAATTTCAAGCGAAATCGGTTTGGTATTGAAAACCCGGCTTGTCCGGGTTTTTTCATTCGCAAACACTGTTCGCAAAGACTGATCGGAGAGGCTATGGATACGGTGGATGCTGTCGTGATTGGTGCCGGCGTGGTGGGCTTGGCAGTGGCGCGCGCCATGGCGTTGGCTGGGCAAGAAGTGATGCTGCTGGAGGCTGAAAACGCCATCGGCACCGGCACCAGTTCGCGCAACAGCGAGGTCATTCACGCCGGTATTTACTACCCTGCGGGTTCCTTGAAGGCGCAGTTGTGTGTGCAAGGCAAAGCCCTGTTGTATGCCTATTGCGCCGAGCGCAGCGTCGGGCACCAGCGCTGCGGCAAATTGATTGTGGCCAACGCCCCTGAGCAGGTGGCGCATCTGAGTCAAATCCAAGCCAAAGCACGCGCAAATGGCGTGGACGACCTGGCCCTGCTTACCCGGGCGCAGGCCGTGGCCATGGAGCCTGCGCTGCAGTGCGAAGCCGCGCTGCATTCGCCCAGCACCGGCATTGTGGACAGCCACGCCTTGATGCTTTCTTATTTGGGTGACATGGAAAACGCCGGTGGCCTGCTGGCGCTGAATGCACCGGTGCAAGCCGTGCAGTTGCGCCAGGGCCCAGCTTCTCATCCGCATGTGCTCGTGATGCAAGACGGCACCGAGCTGGCGTGTCGAACCTTGGTCAACTCGGCCGGTTTGACGGCGCCGGATCTGGCCCAGCGCATGACCGGTTTGGCCGCGCAACACCAGACCACCGCCTATTACGCCAAGGGCAACTATTTCACCTTGTCTGGCCGTTCACCCTTTCAACATTTGATTTACCCGGTGCCCGAGGCTGCGGGGCTGGGTGTGCACTTGACACTGGACCTGGGCGGGCAAGCCAAGTTCGGGCCCGATGTGCAATGGGTGGAATCAAAAGACGATTTGCAGGTGGACCCTGCACGCGGTGATGCGTTTTATGCCGAAGTGCGCAAATACTGGCCCGCATTGCCCGACGGTGCTTTGCAAGCCGGTTATGCCGGCATTCGGCCCAAAATCAGCGGTCCGCAAGAGGCTGCTGCCGACTTTGTGATTCAAGGCCCTCGCACCCATGGCGTGGCGGGCTTGGTCAATTTGCTGGGCATCGAGTCGCCGGGCTTGACGAGTTCGTTGGCGATAGCCCAGTGGGTGAATACCGCGTTGACGCAGGCCGGAGAATGCGCATGAGCCCCTCCTTTTTAGCCGCCTTGACGGTCATGAAAGCTTCCACTTGCAAAACGCGAACGCTGGCTTGGGTGCTTGGCTTGTTCTTTGGCCTGTGCACGTCGGCGCAAGCCACGCCCCAATTGCGCTGTGACGTCACCTACGCCGGTAAAACCCATGTCCTGACAACCCAGCCGGTGTCAGATCCCTACAGTGTTGAAGCGGTGGATATCGGTGGTCGGTTTTTCTTCAAAATGGTCATGGTGGGCCGCGCTGCCAAGATCGATCACATCCTCGTCTATGCTTATCTGGACCAAGAGCCCAGGCCGGTGATCATGCAAGAGAGCAAGTACTTGCCGCCGTTTCGGGTCACCGCGCAACCCTATTTGCTCACCGGTGAGCAGCATCTGTATGCCGGCCCCATTGAGCGGGAATTGATTTACCGCTGCTGGCTGGGCGGGGTGCAGCCATGAAACAGTTGTTCATGAAAGCCGTTAGGGTCGGCCTCAGCCTGTGTTGGCTGTGCCTGGCTGCCGCAGCCGCTCCAGCTCAGAGTGTGAGTTTGGTCTTTGCGGGTGACAGCGTGCTCGACGATGCGGCGGGAGAGCTGATCGCTCAAGGCGGCGATCCATATGCGCATTTTGCGTCCACGTTTGCCGCAGCCGATATCCGCATCACCAACCTGGAGTGTGTGATCGCCACGGCGGGCGGCGCGGCTGACAAGATGTACACCTTCCGCGCGGAACCGCGTGTGATCCCGGTGTTGCAGCGCCACTTTGATGCCGTGACCCTGGCCAACAACCATTCTGGTGATTTTGGCCCTAAGGCCTTTGCCCAGATGCTGACGCTGCTCAATCAGGCCGGTTTGCCGCAGGTTGGCGGCGGCATGAACCTGAAACAAGCCCATGCGCCTTTGATTTTCAAGCGCAAAGGGCTGCGCATTGCGGTGCTGAGCTACAACGAATTTCACCCACGCAGTTTCGAGGCTGGACCCAACTTGCCCGGCGTGGCTTGGAGCGAAGACGAGCAGGTGGTGACCGACATCGTGGCGGCGCGACGCGTGCACCGAGCCGATTTGGTGTTCCCCATCATGCACTGGGGTTGGGAAAATGAACGCACAGCCAACCCACGGCAACGGCAGTTGGCGCGCCGCATGATCGATGCCGGCGCCGACGCCGTGATTGGTGGTCACCCGCATGTGACGCAGGATATCGACCTGTACCGCGGCAAACCGATTGTCTACAGCGTAGGTAATTTTGTGATGAAAGAGACCGACAACGACAACCAGCGCAAAGCCTGGGTGCTCAAGCTCGACATCGACCGCCAAGGCGTGAAGGGCTTGGACACCGAAGGGGTGCAGATCGATGGCGATGGCATTCCGAGCCCCGCACCGCAAATGACCACCCCATGCTGGCGACGGGGCGATGCCCGCATCAGCACCGCAGGCCGGTGCACCACCAGGGTCAGCGCAAAGCCTGCAGTGCCCGCGCCGCTTCGGTAACCAGGGCCGGGCCTTTGTAGATCAGGCCGGTGTAGAGCTGGACCACATCGGCGCCGGCTTTGATTTTGGCGACCGCGTCTTGCCCGCTCAAGATACCGCCCACGCCCACGATGGGGAACGCGCTGCCCAGCGCAGCGCGCAATTGGCTGATCACCCGGTTGCTGGCCTCCAACGCCGGGCTGCCTGAAAGTCCGCCTGTTTCTTGCGCATGTGGCATGCCCTGAACCGCATCGCGGGCCAAGGTGGTGTTGGTGGCGATCACGCCGTCCATGCCGTGTTTGAGCAAGGTGGCGGCAATCACGCCCACCTGGGTTTCGTCCAGATCGGGGGCGATTTTCAAAAACATCGGCACATGGCGACCATGCTGTGTGCTCAGTTGCGCGCGGCGCTCGACCAAGGCGCCGAGCAAGCCGTCCAGGGCCTCGTCGCTTTGCAGGGCGCGCAGGTTCTTGGTGTTGGGGCTGGAAATATTCACGGTCACATAGTCGGCGTGCGGATACACCCCGGCCAGTGCTATCAGGTAATCGTCGGTGGCGTTCTCAATGGGGGTGGCCGCGTTCTTGCCGATGTTCAAGCCCAGCAAACGGCCCTGCTGGCGAAATCGGGCTTGCTGCACATGGGCCACAAAGGCGTCCAGGCCCTCGTTGTTGAAACCCAGGCGGTTGATCAGGGCTTGTGCTTCGGGCAGGCGAAACATGCGCGGCTTGTCATTGCCCGGCTGGGCTTTGGGCGTGACGGTGCCGACCTCGACAAAGCCAAAGCCCATGGCCCCCAGGCCGTCAATGCAGCGCGCGTTTTTGTCTAGGCCGGCCGCCAAACCCACGCGGTTGGGAAACTGCAAACCGGCCAAAGTGATGGGGTCGCGCACAAAGGGCTGGCGGTACAGCGCGTCCAAAACCGTGTTTTGGGTTTTGGCAAGCGCATTCAAGGTCAAGTCGTGCGCAGCTTCGGGGTCCATGCCAAATAAAAAAGGGCGGGCCAGGGGATACAGGTTAATCATTGGATAATTTGCGCTTGCGGGTTGTGTGCGATTGCTTGGATTGTCGCAAACCTCAGCCTATGACCCCGACTCTTTCATTCCAGCCTTATTTTTCAGCACCCTTGAATTGCATATGACACAAGACGAACTCAAAGCTCTGGTGGGCCAAGCGGCCCTGCATTACGTGGTCCCTGGCGAAATTGTGGGCGTGGGCACCGGCTCCACAGTCAACAAATTCATTGAAGCTCTGGCCAGCATGAAAGACCAGATCAAAGGCGCGGTCTCCAGCTCCGAAGCCTCCACCCAGCGCTTGAAGGCCCTGGGTATTCCGGTGTTTGACTGCAACGCGGTGGGCGAGTTGTCGGTCTACATCGACGGCGCGGACGAAATTGACGGCCAAGGCTATATGGTCAAAGGCGGCGGCGCCGCGCTCACGCGCGAGAAAATTGTGGCCGCGCAGTCGCGCCAGTTTGTGTGCATTGCCGACGAAAGCAAGTTGGTGAATACCTTGGGCGCTTTTCCGCTGCCGGTCGAAGTCATCCCCATGGCGACCGCCCGCGTCATGCGCCAGTTTGCGGCCATGGGCGCCGTAGCCCAGATTCGACAAAAAGACGGTCAGCCGCTGGTGACTGACAACGGCCTGCACATCATTGACGTGACGGGCCTGCACATCACCGACCCCGTGGCGTTTGAAACCCAGGTCAGCCAATGGCCGGGCGTGGTGACGGTGGGCGTGTTTGCCCACCAAAAAGCGCATGTCTGTTTGTTGGGGACGGCCAGCGGTGTGAAGACGTTGACGTTTTAAGATCTCATTTGGCTTGTTGGGCGATGCGAACTAATTTCACTGGCCGTGGTTTAATGTGTCGATGAATGTTGAAAATATAGACACGTCTCCTGCACATGTCGATGGCATCGACATGTTTTCCTGTCGTGGTTAATAAAGCTGGAGACATCGACATGACTGATTCCTCACCCCAATGGCGCGCTGACAAGCCCTGGAACCAACTGCCACCGCTGCCGCCTGCGGCAGACCTGGAAACCAAGGCGGTGCTCAAGCAATGCATTACGGCCCGGGCGGCTTTGGCCGAGCTCAAGCAGGCAGCAGAGTTGATTCCTAACCAGACGATGCTGATCAACACCATCCCGCTGCTGGAAGCCAAAGACAGCTCGGAAATCGAAAACATCGTCACCACCGCAGATCAGCTGTTTCAGTACGCCCAGGGCGGCGACAACCTGGCCAATGCCGCCACCAAAGAGGCACTGCGCTACCGCACCGCGCTGTATGCGGGCTACCAGTCGTTGGCAGCGCGCCCGTTGTGTACGGCCACGGCCGTTGAAGTCTGCCGCACCATCAAGGCGGCAGACCTGGATATTCGCCGCACACCTGGCACCCAACTCATCAACGACCGCACCGGTGAGGTCATCTACACCCCTCCCGAAGGCGAGGCCTGCCTGCGCGAGCTGCTGGCCAACTGGGAGCGCTTCTTGCACAACCAGACCGAGCTGGACCCCTTGGTCCGCATGGCCGTGGGCCATTACCAGTTTGAGGCGATTCACCCCTTTGCCGACGGCAACGGCCGCACAGGCCGGGTGCTCAACATCTTGTTTTTGATCCAGTCCGGGCTGCTGACATTGCCCATCCTCTACCTCAGCCGCCACATCATTGCCCACAAGGCCGACTACTACCGCCTGTTGCTGGACACCACCCGCAGCGGCAACCTGGAGCCTTGGGTCATCTTTATGCTGCAGGCCGTGGAAGAAACGGCCAAATGGACCACAGGCAAGATTGCCGCCATCCGCGCGCTGGCCGAACACACCACCGCCCATGTGCGTGCGCGCCTGCCCAAGATCTACACCCGCGAGCTGGTGGACGTGGTCTTTGAACAGCCCTATTGCCGCATTGGCAATCTGGTCGAGAAAAACATTGCGCAGCGCCAGTCGGCCTCGCGCTACCTGAAAGAGCTGACTGCCATTGGCGTGCTGCGCGAAGTACAGGCGGGCAAAGAAAAGCTATTCATTCACCCCAAACTCATGCAGTTGCTTAGCCGAGACAGCAACGCATTCACCCCCTACGCCTGAAGAGAACATTGGCCATGAGCACCCCCAACACCAAACGCGAGCAGCTGATTGCCAAGCTGAAACAAAGCCGAGCTGGCACCAATCACGGGGCAGAGGCGTCGGCTTTTTTGAAGCGGGTAATTTTTTTCCAGACTTCATTTTGTGGGTGCTGGACGGGACGCGTCAGCATGTGATATTTATCGACCCCAAAGGCATTCTGCGTTGCGAGGGTATGGAAGACCCCAAGCTGCGGGTTTTTGAAACTATCAAGGATATTGAGCACAAGCTGGCCGTGAAAGATACGGTGCGCGGTGCCAACACATCGCTGCATTCGTTTGTGGTTTCCAACACGCCTATGGGATCAGTCCGCTGGTGGACACCCGAACTTGCTTCTTGGCAAGACTTCGCGGACAGGCATGTGCTGTTTCAGAAAGAGTCGACTGGAAACTACATATCAGAGATATTCACGCGTTCGCTGGTCGACTTGCTTTGTGATTGATTCTCTACAGTGGTTTTATAACGAGTCGCAAAAATCGCCTCATGATTTCCCCTGCACCCTATAACTAAGCGCTCATGCCCTGATGCCGTAACAACGCATCCAGATTCGGTTCACGCCCTCTGAAGGCTTTGAACGATTCCAGTGCGGTGCGGCTGCCGCCGGCTTCCAAAATGGCTTCGCGGTAACGGCGGCCGGTTTCGATGTCGTGGCTGCCGTCGCTGTGCATGGTTTCTTCAAACGCGGCGTAGGCATCGGCGCTGAGCACTTCGGCCCATTTGTAGCTGTAGTAGCCGGCCGCGTAGCCACCGGCAAAGATGTGACTGAAGGTATGCGCCGAGCGGTTGAACGCTGGCGACGGCAACACCGCCACTTCGGCGTGCACGGCATTGAGCAAAGGCATGAAGTCTTGCGCTGGGTCATGGGTTGAGTGCAGCAGCATGTCAAACAGCGCGAACTCGATTTGGCGCAGGGTTTGCAGACCGCTTTGGTAGTTTTTGGCGGCCACCATTTTGTCAAACAAGGCGCGCGGCAGCGGCTCGCTAGTGTCCACATGGGCGGTCATGTGGCGCAGCACTTCCCACTCCCAGCAAAAGTTTTCCATGAACTGGCTGGGCAGCTCCACCGCATCCCACTCCACGCCGCTGATGCCAGAGACGTCGTGCTCGTTCACCTGGGTCAGCATGTGGTGCAGGCCGTGGCCAAACTCATGGAACAAGGTGGTCACGTCGTCGTGCGTGAGCAGGGCGGGTTTGCCATCCACGCCTTCGGCAAAGTTGCACACCAAATGCGCCACGGGCGTTTGCAACTGGCCGTTGTCGGGGCGCAGCCAGCGGGCGCGCACATCGTCCATCCAAGCGCCGCCGCGTTTGCCGTTGCGGGCGGGTTGGTCCAGGTAAAACTGGCCGACCAAGGCGCCTTGGCGCTCGATGCGGTAAAACTGCACTGCCGGATGCCACACGGGCGCGGTGTCGGGCCGGATGTTGACTTCAAACAAGGTCTCGATGATCTTGAACAAACCGGCCAGCACCTTGGGCGCGGTGAAATACTGTTTGACCTCTTGCTCGCTGAAGCTGTAACGGGCTTCTTTGAGCTTCTCGCCAATGTAGGGCCAGTCCCAAGCCTGCGGATCCGTCAGGCCGAGGTGCTCGGCGGCGAAGGCTTTCAAATCGGCAACGTCTTTTTGCGCAAAGGGCTTGGCACGCGCGGCCAGGTCGCGCAAGAAGTCGATCACCTTGGCGGGCGACTCGGCCATTTTGGGCACCAGCGACACTTCGGCGAAATTGGCATAGCCCAGCAGCTGCGCTTCTTCTTGGCGCAGGGCCAGAATATCTTGAATCAGGGGGGTGTTGTCAAATCGCTCTGCATCACCCACGGACTGGTCTGAGGCGCGGGTCACGTAGGCGCGGTACAGCTTTTCGCGCAGGGCGCTGCTTTGCGCAAATTGCATCACCGGCAAGTAGCACGGCATTTTCAAGGTGAGTTTGTAGCCCTCTTTACCGTCCTTTTCGGCGGCGGCGCGCGCGGCTTTCTGCACGTCATCGGGCACACCCGCCAGTTCTTCGGCGCTCACAAACAGCGTGTAGCTGTCGGTGGCGTCCAAGGTGTTTTCGCTGAACTTTTGGCCGACCTCGGCTTGGCGTTCTTGGATCTGCGCAAAGCGCTCTTTGTCCGCACCGGCCAAATCGGCACCGCCCAAGACAAAGTTGCGCATGGCGTTGAGATGCGCTTTTTGCTGTGCAGGATTCAAGCTGGCGGTGGATATGGATTTGTACTTGGCATAGAGGCGCTCATCGGCCCCCAGTCGGGTCCAGAACTCGGTGACCTTGGGCAGGGCGGCGTTGTAGGCGGCGCGCAGCTCTGGGCTGTCGGCCACGCTGTTCAAGTGGCTAACAGCGCCCCAGGCGCGGCCCAGGCGTTCGGTGGCCACGTCCAGCACCTTCGCAATGGCTTGCCATTCAGCCGGGAAATTGTCTTGAGTGACCTGCTCCAACGCGGTTTCGGCTTGCACCAGCAAGGCGTCAACCGCCGCCTCCACATGGTCGGGCGCAACGGCATCAAACAAGGGCAAATCGGCAAAGTCGAGCAAGGGATTGGTCATGGTATAAAAAGGTGCGGAAGGTCTGGCTTTGATTGTAATGCTTGTCTTGACAATGTAAATAGGCTGTTTACAATGAAGGGCAATGATCACCTCTTTCAAGCACAAGGGTTTGGAGCTCTTTTTCACAAAGGGGAGCTACAAAGGCATTCCTGCTCAATACGGTGCTCGTATCGAGCGCATGCTGGACCGTTTGGACGCTTCAAAGCAGGCGGACGACATGAACTTGCCTGGCTATAAATTCCATGCACTGAGAGGCGAGAGAAAAGCAGAGTTTGCCGTATCCGTCACTGGTAATTGGCGTGTGACTTTTGAATTTGATGGCGAAAACGCCATCAATGTGAACTTGGAGGACTATCACGGATGAAATCTTTACGAAATCCTCAACGCAAGCCTACACATCCCGGC
The DNA here is from genome assembly GCA_903916355.1 of uncultured Burkholderiales bacterium. GTDB lineage: Bacteria > Pseudomonadota > Gammaproteobacteria > Burkholderiales > Burkholderiaceae_C > Limnohabitans_A. Next base: position 13,961 of record CAIWWN010000216.1, read on the forward strand.
GCGGTGCTTCGCGAAGATGTGCTGCCTGAGTTGGCTTGGACACAAGGGGAACTGGCTTCGCGCCTGATGGTGAGTCGGCAAACCGTGTCTGATTTACTTCATGAAAGAAAGTCAATCACCGCCGAGATGGCTATTCGCATCGCCAGGGCTGTGGGAGGCACGCCTGAGAGTTGGCTGCGCATGCAAGAGGCCTTGGATCTGTGGACAGCTGAAGCTAAATTTACGAACAACCCAGGACTGGCCCCCAAAGCCGTGGCCGCTTGAAATTCAGTGGACTCAAGCGTTAGCTCATTAAAGTTGCCAATTTGTGTCATTGAAGATGCAACTTTTTGGCATTACCGTAATTGACCTTAACGGTTGTAGGACCTGAGCGTCCCAGTGACGCCAATGCCGCGGGACCAGACATTGAAGCTTTGGCGTCGAATGACTCAGTTTGTTTAGGGTTGTAGGATGTCCACCCGCGTAGGCAAGCCACGTGCATCCCGATAATTCGTAAGGGTGGGCGTCGTACAAGCCCCGAGGGAGGAAACCGCGGGGCAAGCGAGTGCCCCGATCAGAGAAGAGCTATGGCGAT
>CAIWWN010000217.1 GCA_903916355.1 uncultured Burkholderiales bacterium
ACACTTTTCTACAGATTTTGTCGGTGTCTGTTTTCGAGAAAACGTCGATTTCATGCGCCTTGCAGACCGATGCTTACACAACCGAACCACCTGACTGCGCTAAGCAGTTGAATTTGTTCACTTTTTAACCGGACACTACTGCAAAATAATATGAAATTTAGGGGAAGGCATTGTGAACTGTCGAAGTCACTTTCACGATACCAGGCAATGAGGACGGGCACAGAGCTACAGATGTCCACCTGAGTCTAAAAATGGGAAATCTGACTTGTAGAGCTGGACTCTCCAGTGAGTCACAACCTCTAAGGTCGGTTCCTGGGTGACATGGGCCGGAGGTGGGCGGATCAAGCACACGCTTCTGATTGATCATGATGCCGGACGGGACTGTCGGCGTCCCTGAAATACGCGTGCACTGCGCCATGCACTAACATCACTGGTCAATGATCCTTTGCCCCTTGGGCTGAACAACAATGACCGTTCCCTTCTTAGACTCTGACGCACTGAAAAACTTGGCCCTGGCGGTGCCGGCCGTGACGAGCTGTGCCTGCGGCCTAGGTCCGTGTCAAGGCTGGGAGAGTGTTTCGGATTCGCGCTGGCCCAAAGCGCTGATGACACAGGTCGCGACTTTGCGTGACCCCGGCACGGCGCATGGAGAGGAATTGACTTTTGAAGAGTTCCACCCCCAGGGCACGCGCTATGAATCGGAGGTTGCGCCGGTTGCACCGGCGTTTTTCCCCTATAACCGATGCGATGTATTTTCTTGCCAACAATGCCGCCGCTTGTTGCTGAAATACACCGAGTACGGCGGCTATTACGTTGACCCGCGTGTCCGTGCTTTGGCTGCACAATTGATCACGCCTTGAACTTTATTCAACCTTGAAAGCCCCTATGCGCATACCCGATTGGACCCCTGAAGCACAACCGCAATCGCCCGAGTTGATGCAAACCATTTTCAACCGACGGGGTGGCCCGCTTTTGAATTTGGACAAGGCGCTGCTTTGGAGTGCCCCAGTGGCGACGGGTTGGAATGCCTTTTTCCAGCATGTTCGCACCGGTTTGTCGGTATCGCGCAAGCTCAGTGAGTTGGGTATTTGTACCGTGGCTTTGCTGACGGGAGCCGATTACGAGTACCACCACCACGCGCCTGACTTTTTAACGGCAGGCGGAACGCCCGATGAATTGAAGGCTTTGCAGCAGGCCATGCAAGAGGACCCGTCGCAGGCTGTAACGCAAGCCGCGCTCGGGCCTCTTGAGAAATTGGTGGTGCAGTACGCTGCGCAAATGACGCTTCACATTCAAGTTGATGAGGCCTTGTTTCAGTCGCTTCAGTCGCATTTGAGCACGACCGAATTGGTCGAGTTGACCACCACGATTGCCACTTACAACATGGTGTCTCGTTTGTTGGTGGCTTTGCAAATCAGACCTGAAGCTTGAATAACAGAGTCAATCGGGCTTGATGTTGTTGTCCTTCACGACTTTGGACCAGGTGTCGATTTGCAGTTCGATAAAGGTGCGGGCTTTGTCAACACTGCCACCTGCCAGGTCAATGCCTTGCGCACTGAGTTTGCTGGCCACTTCAGGGTTACGCAGTACTTTATTGAGCTCTTCGTTCAGGCGTTTGACAATCTCGGGCGGCGTTTTGGCAGAGGCCACCAGGGCCCACCAGGCCGGAGCTTCAAAGCCGGGGTAGCCTGCTTCTGCAATGGTGGGGACGTCCGGGAAATCAGCGACCCGTTTGGCCGAGGTCACTGCCAATGGGCGCAGGCGTTTGCTGTCAATGTGTGGCTTGCTCAAAAATACCGTGCCGACGGCCAAGGGGACATGGCCCGCAATGGCGTCGGCCATCAAAGGGCCTCCGCCTTTATAAGGAATGTGGTTGAACTCCATGCCCCCATTTTTGGCTAATAACGCCATGGCGAGGTGGCCCAAGCTGCCATTGCCAATGGTGCCGAAAGCCACATTTTTCTTGGCTTTGGCCGCAGCTAAGACATCTGCAAATGTTTTGTAGTCGGTGCCCGTGAAGGTGGTCAGCATCATGGCCGAGGTGCCGATCAGCATCAAGGGAGTCAGATCTTTTTTGGTGTCATAGGGCATGTTCGGCATCAAGCTTGGGTTTACCCCATGGGTGTCGAACACCATGGCAAAGGTGTAACCATCGGCTGGGGCGTTCAACATACTGGCTGTGCCAATGACCCCGGATGCGCCGGCTTTGTTTTCGATGATCACACTTTGCCCCAGTTGTTGCGCCAAGGTGGGCGCAATGATGCGGGCGACCTGGTCTGCGGATCCGCCCGGCGGGAAGACCACGACCAGCTTCAACGCTTGCTTTGTGGGCCAACTTTGCGACCATGCCAGGGCGGGTAGCCAGCACAGGCACAGGGTGAGCATTCTCAGACGGTTCAACAGGGTTGGGGATGTGAGTGTCATGATGTAGATAAATAGTGAGGAGGCGAGGGCGATGCGCATCTGGGTTGAACACCCAGCTTATCAAAAAACCATCTTGCTTGACTTTGCAGGGGCTGCGTGTAACGATAGTTTTGAATTTTTCAGAACACCTTTTGAGATTAAGAACGTCCATGAAAAAATTGATTTTGCATATCTTGGTCATGGCCTGTTTGGCTTTGATGGCGTCCAGCGGCATGGCGCAGTCTTGGCCCAGCAAACCGATTCGAATCGTGCTGCAATTTCCTCCGGGTGGCGCGACCGATGCGGTTGCCCGAATTTTGGCGCAATCCATGACTGCCTCCTTGGGTCAAACCGTGTTAATTGAAAACCGACCTGGTGCAGATGGCGCCATAGCGGGTGACTTCGTGGCCCGGGCTGAGCCCGATGGGCATACGTTTTTCTTGGCCTCCAACACGCCCATGATGCAAGTGCCTTTGCTTAAAAAGAATCCCCCCTACGATCCTGTCAAAAGTTTCACCCCCGTCTCCTTGGTCGGTCGGTATATCTATGTTTTGGTCACCAACCCCAGCGTGCCAGCGCAGAATGTCAACGAGTTGTTGAGCTATGCGCGCGAGCATCCTGGCAAACTCAATTACGGAAGCTACAGCGGCGTCACACAACTCATGCACACCCGGATCAATCAGGGGGCTAAAGCCGATTTGAATTTGATCAATTACAAAGGTGAAGCGCCCACCATCTCGGATCTCTTAGGGGGGCACGTTCAACTCACCTTTGCGACCCCTATTTCGACGATGCAACATATCAAAGAAGGAAAGCTCAAGGCCTTGGCTATGCTTTTGCCTGCACGCTACAGTCAATTGCCCAACGTGCCCACGGCACAAGAAGCAGGTCTGCCTTCATTGCCTGCAGCGACCTGGGCGGCACTCTTTGGACCTGCCAAGCTGCCCAGGGAGATTACGTTGCGTATGAACAAAGAAATCAATCTGGCCATGGCTAAACCAGAAATTCGCGATCGCATTGATAAATTAGGTTTTGATTTGGCTGGATCTACGCCTGCTGAGTTGGGCTTGTTTGTTCAAGATCAGTTGGGCGCTTGGGGAAAGGCCTTCGCAGAGGCGGGCTTGCAAGCCGAATAAGTGGCCGAGTTATCCAATCAGAGCCTCACGCACCAAAACCGTTAGAGACCATCACCTCAATCAGTTGGGGTCTGCCACTTCGGATACTGTCTTTCAAGACCGTATCCAAGTCTGCGGGGTCTTCCACCCGAATGGCTCGCATGCCCATGGACTGGGCCAATTGGCAATAGTCAATGGCCGGATCATTCATGTCCATGCCCACGAATCGGTCTGAGCATTGCATCGATAAGAGTCTTTCTTTGATGATACGGTAGCCCTTGTTGTTGGCAATGACATAGGTGATGGGCAGCTTGAAATGGGCAGCCGTCCAAAGGCCTTGAATGCCATACATGGCGCTGCCATCCCCCACGATGGCGACGACCGGACGACCCGGCTTGGCCATGCTGATACCCACGGCGCCAGGGATTGCAAATCCAAGCCCACCACTGGCCAGTCCGAAAAAACTATCGTGATCGTGTTGATGCATAAATTGCGGCAAGCGGTGCGTAGAGGTTAAAGCCTCTTCCACCACAATCACCTCTGGCGTCAGTTGAGCGCTCACGTGCATGACAAAAGTGGAGGCCGTCATCGGGCGCATTGAACTTTCAGTGAGCACCTGCGTGACCGAATTACGCCGTTGGACGGACCAGTTTCGCAGCGCCAGCGCTTTGCTGCGGGTCTGGGCTTGCGCGGTGTACCCTGAGTCGATGCGTGAGCGAAGCAAGGGCAGCAAGGCTTGCAAGGTTTCACTGACGTTGGCTTGTACGGCCAATTCTGTTCTGTAATTTTTCCCCAACTCCCCACTGCGTTCACTCAGGTGGATGACGCGCGAATGCGGGGGTAAAGGCTCGATGGGGCTGTACACCGACATGCGAAGCAAGTCAGCCCCCAAACATAAAACCAAATCAAAAGGGTCCAGCGTTTGACGCACGTGGTCCTGGTTGCGCGTGAGCATGCCCATATAGTGCGGGTGAGCCGTCGGGAATGTGGCACTGTAGGGAATCGTTTCTTGAAACACAGCGGCGCCGAGCACACTGGCCAACTCGCTGGCTTGCGCAAAGGCTTGGGCTGAGCACAGCTCCTGTCCAGAAATAATGACGGGATGAGCGGCTGAAAGTAGGGCGTTGGCCAGTTCGTTCAAAGTGCCATCGGAGGGGCGCACGCGGTGATCAATGCGAACAGACTGCCCTAAATCGATTTCTGCCAGATCATTCAGGATGTCACCAGGCAGACTGATGAACACAGGACCCGTAGGCGGGGTCATGGCGATCTTGGCGGCACGTCGCATGATGCGCGGTAAATCTTGCAAGCGGGTGACTTCGATCGACCATTTGACCAAGGGGGCCGCCATGGCCGTCAAATCGTCGTAGAGCATAGGTTCTAACAAACCATGGCCTTGCTCTTGTTGGCCCGCCGTGAGAATCACCGGCGCGCCAGAGAATTTGGCGTTGTACAAAGCACCCATGGCGTTGCCAAGTCCCGGCGCTACATGGACATTGGCCGCAGTCAGTTGACGCGAGGCTCTGGCGTAGCCATCTGCCATCCCCATCACCACCGATTCCTGTAGACCCAGTACAAACTTCAAACCAGGGTAGTCCGGCAGGGCTTGCATGATGGGCAGCTCTGTCGTGCCAGGATTGCCAAAAAGGTGGCTCACGCCTTCACTGATCAAGAGCTCGACAAAAGCTTGACGTCCGAACAAATGGGCCATGGTGGTGTTCTCCTATTTCGAATGCCAGCGTTTTTCAAAACGTAGCCAGTGCCATTGTGAGCTATTTGTCGTCCGCTTGACGCAGGTCATCGGCTCTTTGGCTCCTAGGCCCCTCGGCCCTAAAGTGCGAGCTGATTCACCCATGAATCCGTGCCCGGCAAACTGTTGCGTGAGGGCTTAATGCGAGTGGCTCAAAATTGGAGTCCCATCAAAAAAGCCATCGCCCGATCCCTCACGGGCAGTGGGCACTCGCGGCCTTGGATGCAAGGCTGAATCAAGTGAAGCCGGTGTGCGGACGAAAGACGCCCGAACCTGCAAACCGTGCTTGCGAACCCAATTGCTCTTCTATGCGCAGGGCATGGTTCCACTTGGCCATGCGTTCGCCTCTGGCGAATGAACCCACTTTGAGTTGCCCTACATTCCAACCGATGGCGAGATCGACGATGGTGGTGTCTTCCGTTTCACCTGAACGGGCTGAAACGATCGCTGAATAGCCCCGTTCTTGTGCCACTTTCCAAGCTTGCAGTGTTTCGCTCAATGTGCCGCGTTGGTTGGGTTTGAGTAAGACCGTATTGGCGGCGCCGAGCGCTGAGGCTTCTTGGATCAGACGCGCATGGGATACTAAAAAATCGTCGCCCACAATTTGCAGTCGATGGCCCATGGCCTTTGTGAAACGCGCAAAGCCCTGGGGGTCATCTTCGCCCAAAGGATCTTCAATTGAGACGATGGGGTATTGATCCACCCATCCGATCAGCATCTCAATCAACCCATCTGAATCCAAGGCCCGGGATTCGAGGCCGAGTCGGTATTGGCCTCCTTGGCCAAATTCTGAAGCTGCAATGTCTAAAGCAATCGCCACCTGCTCTCCGGGGATGAAGCCTGCACGTTCGATGGACATCACCAGCATCTGCAGCGCTTGTTCGTTACTGGAAAAATCGGGCCACCAACCGCCTTCGTCGGCAACGCCAAAAAGTGAACCCCGCTGCGCCATCAATAAGCCGGCATGGCGGTAGACCTCAGCGGTCCACTCCAAGGCCTGCGCAAAACTTTGCGCGCCGGGGCAGACCACCATAAAGTCTTGCACATCCACACGCCGACCCGCGTGCGCACCTCCCCCGAAAATTTGGATTTGAGGCATGGGCAGACGCCCCATCTGACCTTGGCCGAGGTAACGGTACAAGGGCATGCCGGAAGCCGCGGCCATGGCATGCGCCGCGGCCATCGACACGGCCAAAGTGGCATTCGCCCCTAATCGGGTCTTGTTCTCGGTTCCATCCAGTTGTATCAAGGCCTGGTCCAGGGCGAACTGGTTGCTGGCCTCCATGCCGACCAGTGCGCTTGCAATGTCATGGTTGACATGACCGACGGCTTGCATCACATCCAAGCCGCCAAATGGCGCTCCGCCATCACGTAACTCCAGGGCTTCCCGCGTGCCTTTGGAGGCACCGGCCGGTGCAATGGCGCGGCCCAGCGCGCCGTCGTTGAGTGTCACTTCGGCCTCGACCGTCGGGCGTCCGCGACTGTCCCAGACACGTCTGGCGTGTATCGACTGAATGGTCAACTGTGTCATGTGGCGAGTTCCTTGGCCCAAGCTTGGGCGACTTCTTGCAAAAGGGTAGGGGGCTTGAGGAGCAAGGCGCTGGCCACGCGCCTCACTTGTTGGCGTTGATGATCTTCGGTGATGTATTCAACCGGCGATTTGCCGTCTACCCGCGCCAGCAACAGCCCGGGCAGCAAGCGTGCGGCTCTTGCTTCCAGATCCTTTGGCGGCTCCCAATCTACCGCTCGCAAGTAGGTGTGGGCTAAAACTTCAAAGCCATGTAAAAAGCCAGTGGTCGCAGACGGGGTCCACAGGCATTTGAGTAAGAGGTGGTTGAGACAAAACGCCAAGTCAAATGCCGGATCACTCCAGGTGGCGCATTCTGCGTCGAGTAATACGGGGCCTTGGCTGCCTAACAAAATATTTTTGGGGCTGACATCGCCATGCACCAAGGTCTTGGCATGGCTTTGGGTTTGCACCACCAGCGCTTGCAGTGTCTGAGCCAGTTGAGGGTGGCGTTGGGCGGTGGCGAGCAGGTAAGGGGCGAGTCGGATTTCAAAAAATATGTTGTCGGTTGGAAACTCCGAGCGCAATTCAGGCTTGTGGGCTGCGTAACTGTGAATGCTGGAAAGGACCTGCCCTACGGCCATAGCTGTTGATGCATCCACTTGGCCTTCATGCAATTGAGTCTTCCACAGGTGAAAGTCGCAGGGGTCAAGGTAAGTCATTGCCAGCACCCCCAGTTCGGCATGTTGTCCCAGCCATTGGGGGGCGCAACCTGCGTGGGCTAAATGGGCCACTTGCAACCAACGCGCCTCAAAGCGGTTGCGCTCTACCGGTGCTTGCCAATCGGCGGCAACGCGCAATTTGGCCAGTGCGCGTTTGGCGCAGACCAGTCCTTGATCGGTCTCAATGCACCATATGTCGGAAGACACGCCGCCGGTGAGGGGCGTGCCCCATAAAGTGGGGGCATGTGACAGGCCCAGTTCATTTAATGCTCGCACGAACTCGATGGGGACGGCTGTTCTAGCGTGGTTCGGCATAAGCGGATTCCACCAGTTTCACCAAGGCATAGAGGGCTTGGTTTACCGGTGTGGGGATGCCCAGCGCCTGCCCACGCCGAACAATAAATCCATTGAGGTGGTCGATCTCGCTGGGTTTACGACGTGCCATGTCTTGCGCGGTGGAGGATTTTTGACTGCCCATCGTGATTGAAATTTGGGCCACGGCTTGCATGGCGATGGCTTCAGACAAGGCAACGCCATCGGCTTGTGCCACGGCAATGACCTCCTGCACCAAAGCCGCTTGCGTGGCGCGAATGGCCGACAACGCCGCCAGTTTCTCGTATGGGTTTTGCGTCAAAGCCGAAATGGCGTTGAAGGCGCAGTTGATCATCAACTTCGACCACAACTCGGCCATCACGTCCTGCGAGATCTGAACCGGAACCTGAGCCGATGCAAAAAGCTCTACCAGCGCTGTCAAGGTGGGGGTTGGGTTGCTCAGACGTGAGTCTTTCATCGTCCCGATGACAAGTTCACCCCGCCCGTGGTGCTTCACATGACCCGGCGAGGGGATTTCTGTGGCGACATAGACCACCGTGGGAATCACCGCATGCGGCAGTTGGCTGGCAATCAGCGCCGCGTTCTCGACCCCATTTTGCAAGCTCATCACCAAGGCCCCAGGCGCGAGGTAGGGCGCCATTTCCTTGGCAACAGCCATGCTGTCTGTGGATTTGACACAAAACAAGACCAAGTCGGCAGAGCGCAAGGCGGACAACGCCGTGCTGGCCTCCAAGCGAATGGTTTCAATGGCAGAGGCGTTGGCCAATTCCAGCTGCAAGCCCGCCTGTGCAATGGCGTTCACGTGTGCGGGTCGCCCGATCAGCGTCACCCGATGTCCGGCGCGCGCCAACATGCCGCCATAAAAGCTGCCTATGGCGCCGGCACCCACGACTGCGATGTGCTGAAAGGTCGATGTGCTCAAGGGCGTCCTTGATGGGGTGAACGCAGACCCTCAACCCTGTGGTGGTAGGTCATGGGGGCGATGCAATTCAGCGCAATGACAAGAACTCCACCCAGTTGCCATCCGGGTCGGTGACGATGGCGATGAACACGCCGGGACGAAACTCCGTCTCGGGCATCACGATGCGGGTGCCGGCATCGGTGCAGGCCTTGACCATCTCGGTCAGGTTGCTGATGGTCATGGTCCAGTAGCGAAAACCGGCGGCTTTCTGGATGCCGCCAGATGCGGAGGGATTCAATGCGGGCTCGGCCGGCATGACCCGCAATTTGATCAGGCTGTCGCCGCACATCAGTCGGTGCATGACGCCGCTGCCTGGCATGGCCATTTCGCCAACGTCTTTCAAGCCCAGCAAGTCGCGGTAGAACGCCAGCATGGCCGGACCGTTGGAGGTGACGATGCCCAGATCAATCGATTGTTTTGTGAGTGCGATACCCATGTGGATCTCCTTGTTTAAAGTTGGAAGGCTTGCTGGAAGCCGGGCCGCTGGGTAATGTGGTCCCAGTAGCGCTGAATGTGGGGGGTGAAGGCCTCCTGAATGTCCAGCGCTTTGGCCAGCACCAGGACATAAACGATGCAAATATCGGCAATCGTGAAGCGGTTGGCGCACAGGTATTGGCGATCTGCCGTGGCTGCTTCTACAACCCGCAGCCTGGACAAAAACCATTGCCGGTAATCGGCCGCGACCTGGGGGTTGCGTCGCTCTTCTGGTTCGAGTCGGGTGTAGCGCAGCACCAGGGTCTGCGGAAAAGTCAGCGTTGCATCGCTGCGGTGCAGCCAGTTCAGGTAGGCGCCGTAATCGGGTTCGTCGACCCGCACGGCCAGATCGCTGGGGCCGTAACGCTCGACCAGGTATTGGCAAATACCGGCCGACTCGGTCATGACGACATCGCCATCGACCATGCACGGGATGGTGCCCAGTGGGTTGATCTTGAGGTACTCGCGAGTCGTCACGCGCGGCGGAAACGGCATCGTGATCAGTTCATGCGGCAGGCCCATTTCGATTAGAGTCCACAAAGGGCGCATTGAGCGTGCGCGGGTGCAGTGATACAGCTGGATGGTCATGGCGTGGCGGCGATGGAATTATGTGGCGTCGATCAAGATAAATGCAATGCGCGCGGGTTGACCCGAGCGGTTGGCCCAGGCATGGTTGGTGCCTCTTTGGATCAGCACATCACCTGCGCGCAGCACGGTTTCCTCTTCATCCAAAATGGCCGTCAATTCGCCTTGCAACATCAGTGCGTAGTCCACGGTTTGCGTTCGGTGCATGCCGGGGTGTTCGCCCGGTTTGACCTCACGGTGCGCATCACGGTACATGCTGGAAAAAGTCGCTTCCATGGCCCGCTGCAACTCTTGCGGGTCCTTTGGCTCTGGGGGAATGTCAATGATGCGCAAGACGGTGCCGCCGGAGGGCGGGGAGACACCCACATGTTCGGTGATGCTGTCCGGCGCATCGATGGCGGAGGGACTGGCCCCGGTTCGCCACAGGTTGGTGACCCGGTAGCCCGGCCGCTGCGCCACCACGCGCACAGTGGGGGAGGGGCCATCCTGCAAAATTCGGGAGCGACCGTGGGCGTCGTCATGCGTGATCACGCGGCGAATGGGTTGAAGTGGATCGGTCATGGTTGGTCTTTCGGTTAGGGGCGAACACCGCCCGCAGCGCGGAAGGCTGCGCCTTGTTTCACGAACTCGTCGTGCACCCGTTTGTCCCACTGGGCCATGGACTGGTAAGCCAGTATTTGGTTGCTCTTGAGTGCCGCTTCTTTCACCGCATCCGATTTGACGGCCATGGCGCAAGCGGCATCCAGTTTGGCGAGCACTTGGGGTGGCGTGCCCTTAGGAGCGAACAAGCCGGCAAAGGACAGTTGGGTCACATCGATGCCCAACTCCCTGAGCGTGGGCACCTCTGGAAAGCCCGGATGCCTGCGCTCAGAAGCAACGGCCAACAAGCGCACGCTTCCGGCCTTGACCTGCGGGGCCGCAGACGCGGCAATGCTGGTGGCGAAGTCCAGTCGCCCCGCCAAAAGCTCCTGAATGGAAGCCGCATCGCCTTTGAAGGGGATGTGCACCAGATCCAATTTTTGATGCCGCCCCAGGTCATCCACCGCCAAAAACGGCGCCGAGTTGGGGCCGGGCGAGCCGTAGGACAGTGATTTGCTTTTGCCTGCCGCAATCAAATCGACCAGGGTCTTGAAGGTGCTGTCCGATCGGACCGAGAGACCCAGAATGTTTTCAGTGATGCCACACACCGGTTGAATCGTGTCAGGCGAGAGTTTCAGCTCTTTCAGGTGGTGAGGCTGAATGGTCACGGGTGTCATCGGGGTGAAGGCCAGGGTCAGCCCATCGGCAGGGGCCTGCATCAGCACCGTCATGCCAATCACGCCGGAGCCGCCATCGCGTGAGACCACGACCACACTTTGCCCCATTTGCTTGAAGAGCTGCTCTGCGATGGCGCGGGCCATGATGTCGGTCGAGCTGCCTGCCGCCCAAGGATTGATGAGGGTGATGGGGCGAGCAGGATAGCTGTCTTGTGCCCATGCGGCGGTTTGGCCCCCCGCCATCAGCAGCCAAACGATAGCCTGCATCCATGTCATCAACTGCTTCATGCGCGGCGGTCCTTGTAGGTTCGTGTCCTGCGCGCACCCCAATGTCTTGGTGATGCCGCAGGAATGATGGCAAATCATAACGAGCCGCATGCGGGTTGCCCTGACGCATGGCGGACTCGAGCCGCAAGGGTATTCACCGATAGGGAATCCAGCGCCATGTGACCTAAAGTCAAAAGCTGAACCCTTTTGAAAATCGCCGATCACGCGACTTTCGTCTCACGCTTAAACCCCTAGGAGAATTCACCATGCGTCAAGCCGTCATTGTTTCTTATGCCCGTACAGGCCTGGCCAAAGCGGGCCGCGGTGGTTTCAACCACACCTCCAATATGACCATCTTGGGCCATGCCATTCGCGCAGCCGTGGAACGCTCCAAAGTCGATCCGGCAGAAATCGAAGACGTGATTGCCGGTTGCGTGGCCGCTTCGGGCAATGTGGCACGTGCAGCGGGCTTGTTGGCAGGCTTGCCCGTCACCACGTCGGGCATGACGCTGAACCGCGCCTGTTCGTCAGGTCTGAATGCCATTGCGGTGGCCGCGCACCAGATCGTGGAAGAGGGCGCCGACATCATGGTGGGCTGCGGTGTGGACTCCATCAGTTTTCAAGGCGGTGGAGGTGGAGGTCGCGACGACGCCTTGCTCGATACGCACCCCGCCATCTGGATGCCGATGATCGAGACCGCTGATATCGTGGCCGAGCGCTACAAATTAAGTCGTGAGTACCAAGACGAATATTCCTTGCAATCCCAGCAGCGCATGGCCGCAGCGCAAGCCGCAGGTTTATTCAAAGACGAAATCATCTCCGTCAAAACGCGCATGAAAGTCGTGGACAAAGTCACCAAAGCGGAATCCTTTGTGGATGCGGTGGTTGACCGTGACGAGTGCAACCGGCCCGAGACCACGCTGGAAGGGCTGGCCAAACTCGAGCCGGTGAAGGGCGCTGGCAAATTCGTCACGGCCGGCAATGCCAGTCAGTTATCGGACGGCGGCGCCGCTGTGGTGCTGATGGAAGCCAAAGAAGCCGAGCGGCGTGGCTTGCAACCCCTGGGCGCGTTCAAAGGTTGGGCAGTGGCGGGCTGCGAACCCGATGAAATGGGCATTGGCCCCGTGTTTGCGGTGCCGCGCCTGTTGCAACGCCATGGCCTGAAAGTCAGCGACATTCATTTGTGGGAGCTCAATGAAGCGTTTGCCAGCCAGTGCCTGTATAGCCGCGACCGCTTGGGCATCGATCCAGCGATCTACAACGTCAACGGCGGCTCGATAGCCATTGGCCACCCCTTTGGCATGACCGGCGCACGACTGAGCGGTCACGCCTTGATGGAAGGGCGCCGACGCGGCGCCAAAAACGTGGTGGTCTCCATGTGCATCGGCGGCGGCATGGGCGGCGCTGGACTGTTCGAAGTGTATTGAACCTCAACCTGAAACTGAAACTGATCTCCACCTCATGAACACCTCTTTGCCTGCAGGCACCCTGCGTATCGAAGGCGATATCGCCGTCCTCGCCATCCAGCACCCCCCGGTCAACGCGCTGTCGCAAGTCGTGCGCGAAACCCTGGTCAAGGGCATTGCCCTAGCGCAAGCCCACAGCGCCGTGCGGGCCATTGTGTTGATCTGTGAAGGCCGCACCTTTCTGGCCGGAGCGGACATTACCGAGTTTGGCAAACCGCCGCAAGCGCCTTCCCTGTTCGAAGCGCAAGACGTCATCGAATTGGGCCACAAGCCTGTGATTGCGGCGATCCACGGCACCTCGTTAGGTGGTGGTTTTGAGGTGGCCCTGTGCTGCCATTACCGAGTGGCCGTGCCCAGTGCCAAATGTGGTTTGCCTGAAGTGCATCTGGGCCTGTTGCCTGGCGCGGGGGGCACGCAACGTTTGCCGCGCATCGTCGGCGCCGCCAAGGCACTGGACATGATCACTGGGGGTCTGCATGTCAAGGCCGCTGACTGCCTGGCCATGGGACTGCTGGACGAGTTGGTTCCCGAGGGCCAGTTGCTCGCGGGCGCTTTGGCTTTCGCGCGCAAGGTGATTGACGAAGACCGACCCTTGCGCAAAGTCCGTGACTTGGACGAAAAAATGCGGGCTGCGCGTGCGCATCCCGAACTGTTTGCGGATTTTCGCAAAGCCAATGCACGCAAATTCCGTGGCTTTCTGGCGCCGGAGTACAACATCCGTTGCATCGAAGCTGCGGTGAATCTGCCCTTTGAACAGGGCATGCAGACCGAACGCAAACTCTTTTTGGAACTGGTTGCTGGGCCGCAATCGATCGCGCAGCGCTATGCTTTCTTTGCAGAACGCCAAGCATCCAAAATTCCAGATGTGCCGGCCGACACACCGCTGGTGAAAGTGGCCAAGGTGGGCATCATTGGTGCGGGCACCATGGGCGGCGGCATAGCGATGAACTTCGCCAACGTGGGCATCCCCGTGGTGATGGTCGAGACATCGCAGGAAGCGCTCGATCGCGGTTTGGCGACAGTGCGCAGCAATTATGGCAACACCGTCAAGCGCGGCAGGCTATCGGCTGACGCGATGGAAAAAAGGCTGGACCTGTTGACCGGTTCGCTGGACATGCAGATTTTGGCGGACTGCGATCTGGTGATCGAGGCTGTGTTCGAAGACATGGCCGTGAAGAAAGCCATTTTTGCCAAACTCGATGCCATCGTCAAACCGGGCGCCGTGCTGGCCACCAATACCTCCGCATTGGACGTGAATGAAATCGCCTCGGCGGTTTCGCGCCCTGAAGCCGTGGTGGGCATGCACTTTTTCTCACCCGCCAATGTGATGAAATTGCTGGAGGTGGTGCGCGGGGCCAAGACCTCACACACCGCCATTGCCACGGCCATGGACATCGGTAAAAAAATAGGCAAAGTGGCCGTCCTGTCTGGCGTTTGCCCAGGCTTTATTGGCAACCGCATTTTGCGAGCGCGTTCCTTGCAAGCCCAGGCCATGTTGATGGAGGGCTGCATGCCTTGGGACATCGACCGCGTGCTGTATGACTTTGGCATGCCCATGGGGCCTTTTGCCATGTCGGATTTGGCGGGCTTGGATTTGGGCTGGTCGGCGGCGACCAGCCAGAGCGCGACCATCCGAGATGTGCTGTGTGAAAAAGGTCGGCGGGGTCAAAAGACGGGCGCAGGCTATTACGACTACGACGCTGCCAGGCAAGCCCAACCCTCGGAAGTCACACGCGGCATCATCACCGACTTCATGCAGCGTTCAGGTCATTCCCGGCGCGAGATCAGCGACACCGAAATTCTGGAACGTTGCTTGTTCGCCATGGTCAACGAGGCCTGCGATATCTTGGCAGAAGGCATTGCGCTTCGCGCATCCGATATCGATGTGGTGTGGGTCAATGGCTATGGCTGGCCGGTGTACCGCGGCGGCCCCATGCACTATGCCGACACCCTTGGGCGCGCCACCATTGCCGCCAAGCTGAAAGCCTATGGTCCCCTGATGGGTGCGCACTTCAAGATTTCACCCACGCTTGAAAACGCGCAGTGAACTACAAGCTCAAGCCGTGACCGTCCCCCCAGCAAGGCCCGATCACATGACCTTGATCGAGGGCATCGATGTCCTGCGTGTCACCGACTGGCTGGCGCAGCACACCGACATCAGTGCGCCGCTGCAGTTCAAGCTGATCGCCGGGGGCCGATCGAACATGACTTTTGCGGTCAATGATGCGGCGGGTCGGCGCTTTGTGCTGCGCCGTCCGCCCATGGGTCCACTGCTGCCCAGCGCCCACGACATGGCACGCGAGCACCGGCTGATGGCCAGTCTGGCCGGCACCGCCGTGCCTGTGCCCGAGATGGTGGGGCTGTGCCAAGACCCGGCGGTCAACGGTCGTGATTTTTATGTGATGCGATTTCTCGACGGTCTTGTGGTGCGTGATGTGCACATCGGTCACAGCCTGAGTGAGGCGGTG
Organism: uncultured Burkholderiales bacterium; assembly: GCA_903916355.1. Taxonomy (GTDB): domain Bacteria; phylum Pseudomonadota; class Gammaproteobacteria; order Burkholderiales; family Burkholderiaceae_C; genus Limnohabitans_A. Next base: position 15,308 of record CAIWWN010000217.1, read on the forward strand.
CGCACGCGCATGTGTCACGCGCTGATTGACACGCTGTGCGCACTGCACCGGATTGACATCGATGCGGTGGGTTTGGGCAACTTCGCCAAACGCGAAGGGTATATCGAGCGCCAGCTCAAACGCTGGTCAGGCCAATGGGCGCAGTCCAAAACGCGTGAGTTGCCGCTGATGGAGGTGGTGCACCAGGCCCTCGGGGCACGGCTGCCCCCACCTTCGCCAGCGACCATTGCCCACGGTGACTACCGCTTGTCCAACTGCATGATGCAACCCGACGGGACCGTCGCTGGTGTGCTGGACTGGGAACTGTGCACCTTGGGTGAGCCTATGGCCGATCTCGGTGGCTTGTTGGGCTACTGGCACGACCCCGCCGCGCCGGGGGAGGGTGGCGACCCGATGACCACCGGTTTGCCTGGCTTTTTGAGTGCCGACGAGATGGGGGGTTTGTATGCGCAGGCCATGGGCGTGTCGCTGCATACTGTCGACTATTACCGCGCCTTTGCCCAATGGCGACTGGCCTGCATTGGTGAAGGGGTCTATGCCCGCTACCTCGGCGGTCAGCAAGGCGCGCAGGACGAGCAGCTCGATCTCGATGCTTACAGGCACTCGATCGCACGCCGGGTGGATTCCGCAGCGCGGCTGCTGGGACTGGCATCCCACTGAAACGTGCATCTTGCACGCCAGTGCAGTGCGTTCATTCGACCACCAGTGCATCGACCGGGGAGGCCGCTGCAACCAGCATGAGGCTTTGGCGACGCCAGCCACCCCAGCGGTAATAGGCACAGGCAATGACCGCAGAACAAATCGAGCCAAAAGGAAAACTCCACCAAATCGCATCCTCGCCCAGCAGCGGACGCAGCAGCATCGCGAACGGCACGCGCAGGCCCCACATCGTCGCGCCAAAGATCAGCATGGGCGCGAGCATCGCGCCATTGGCCCGCATGATGCCAAACAAACCCATGCTGACCGACAGCGCAATCCAACCCCACAGTGCGTGGGTATTGATGTGCCAGGCCTTGTCCAGCACCGCACCGCCATCAGGGATGAAGAGGCGCAAGGGCGCATCGCCCAGCGCATAAATCGCTGCGGTCGCAACCGTTGAGATCAACACGCTGATGAGGCAGCCGCGCACAGCGATTTTCTCGACCCGGCTCCAGCGTGCCGCGCCAATGTTCATGGCGGCCATGGCCGACATTGACGTGGACAGCGCGTTGGACGGCATCTGCACATAGACCCAAAGTTGCGCCGCGCCGCTGTATGCGGCCGCGGTGGCTGCGCCATAGCTGTTGACCAGCGTCAACAACGCAAAGTAGCTGCCTTGCACCACCAAGGTCTCCATCGCCATGGGCACGCCACGGCGCGCCAGCAAACCCAGCAGCACCGGATCTGGACGCAGGTGGCGAATGTCGCTCCCGTGCAACGCGATCGGTGAGCGTTTGGCGTAGATATAGACCACCAGCGCGGCCAGTGCAACGCTATTGCCCAGCAAATTGGCCACGCCCAGCCCGGCAATGCCCAGCTTAGGCAGCCCAAACGATCCTTGCAGCAGCATGGGCCCGAGCAGAACCGACAGCGAAATCCACAGCAGTGTGAACTTGAAGGGTGTGCGCGCATCGCCGCAGCCGCGCAGCATCATCATCATCACCAGGTAGGTAAAGATGCTGGGCATGGTCAGGCAGGTGTAGCGCAGATGGGTGACAGCAAAATCGCGTGCCGGCGCGGGTGTGTCCATCCAGTCGACAAGCGCCGGTGTCAGCAGCCAACCGGCAACGGTCACGATCAGCGAAAACCCGATGACAAAAATCACGGCGCCACCCACCACGCGCTTGACCGCTTGCTGGTCGCCGGCGCCCAGCGACTGACCGATCGCCACGGCAGCGGCCGTGCCAATGCCCATGGCCGCACCCATTACCATCATCATGACCACATTGGCCGTGGCCACCGCGGTCAGAGCATTGGCGCCCAGCACCTGACCCACCCAGATCGCTCCCCAGGTGCCGGCTAGGGAATGCAGCAGGTTGGTCATCAGCAGCGGCAGCGCAAACAGGGCCAGCGTCGGCGTGATCGGGCCGGAGATGAAGCGGCTGTGGGTTGCTGGGTGGCTTGTGCTCACGAACCGGCCACAGCACCTGCGCGGGCAGCGTCACCTGTAGGGGTTGCGCGGTGGATCTCGGCCAGCGCCGCCAGCTTGATCTCGCGCTTAAAGATCTTTCCCGAACCTGTGCGCGGCAGTGGCCCCGCAGACAGCAGAATGTGGCGCGGTATCTCAAAGCGCGCCAGGTGCGCAGTGAGAAACTCACGCAGTGCAGCCAGGTCGAGTGCATCGCTGCCATACACGGTCGCGCCAACTTCCTCGCCCATGCGTTCATCCGGCACGGCATAGACCGCGGCCTCGTGCACCTCGGGGTGCAATTGCAGCGCTGCTTCCACATGGCCGCAGCCGATGTTCTCACCCCCACGGATGATCAAGTCTTTGATGCGGTCGACGATGAATACAAAACCCTCTTCGTCCAGGTAGGCCACGTCGCCGGTGCGAAACCAGTCGCCCACAAAAGACTGGGCGGTGACTTCGGGGAGGTTCCAGTAGCCGCTGAACACCGAGGTGCCACGCACCAACAGTTCGCCGCGTTGTCCTGTGGGCAGTTCGTCACCGGCCTCGTCAATGATTTTGAGCTGTAGCACCTGGGGGCAGCGGCCCGAGCTGGCCGGACGGTCCAAGTAGTCTTGACCGCTGATCCCTGCGCCAATCGCGTTGGTCTCCGTCATGCCCCAGCCGGTGCCGGGCATTGCATTCGGAAAACTCGCAGCAATCTGGCCCACCTGTTCGGGCGCCCTGGGCGCGCCGCCGCCGCCCAAGAGCAGCAAGGAGCTCAGGTCATGCTGGTGGCTTTGTGCCACGCGCACCAGATCGCCTGACATCGCCGCCGGAGCGACCATGGAGGTCAACCGTTCGGCCTCGATCAGCGCGGCCGCCGCTTGTGGATCCCAGCGGTACATGCACACCATGCGGCGCTGGTAGCGGTAGCCCGACAGGTAACTCGCGTGCAAGCCTGTGACGTGAAACAAGGGCACCGCAAGCAAGGTGCCGGGCTGCTCGAGCACCGGGCCACCGGGCAGGGTCGGTACGATGCCCGCCACCGTTTCGCCGATGGCGCGGTCAAGCTCCCATGACAGCAACGCGGCCAAGATGTTGCGATGGCTGGAGACCACGCCCTTGGGGTGTCCGGTCGAGCCCGAGGTGTAGAGAATGGTGGCCGCATCGTCTTGCGCGATCTCGACTGGCGGCATGGCCACCGCGCCCAGCGCGTCTGTCAAGGTCTTGAGCAGGCGCACGCCATGGGCCAGCGCCAGGGTAGGGCGCACAGCCAGGACCTGCAGCCCGGCCAGGTCAGCCGGCAGTCGGCTCAAGCGCTCTTGGTCGGCAAACAACACCCGCGCGCCGCTGTGGGTCAGGCCATAGACCATTTCCTCGGTCTGCCAATGGGCGTTCATGGCCACAGCGACGGCGCCAATCGAGGTGATGGCGGTGAAGGCCAGCACCCACTCGGGGTAATTGCGCATGCTGATGGCGACCCGGTCGCCTTTCACGACGCCGCAGTCGTGCACCAACACATGGCCAATGCGTGAGGCCGCGGCCCAGGCTTGGGCAAAACTCAGGTGTTCTTCCTGGTAAGTGAGGAATGGCAAATCGGAGGCCGTGGCCTCGAACACAGCGCGCAGGGATCCGGGTGCACGACGGAACACCCGCAACGTACGGCCCTGGACCTGTTCGTCCACCAATTCGTAAGTTTGGCCGGGGCCGGTGAGCGCTGTGATCGCTTGCTGTCGTGTCGTCATGTTATTTTCATCCGTGGTGTTCAGCAGCCTTTGAAGACCGGTTCGCGCTTGGCGACAAAGGCCAGAGTGGCTTCGCGGTGGTCTTGTGTTTGTCCACAGTGGATGTGGTGGGTGGCTTCTAGGTCGAGGCATTCGTCAACTTCTCCGGCCATGGCTCGGTTGAGGTTTTCTTTCATGTAGCGGTAGGCCACACTCGGACCGTTGGCCAGTCGCAGGGCAATCTCTTGTGCCTTGGCCGCCAGTTCCTCGGGGGCGCAGACCCAGTTGGTCAGGCCCAGTCTGAGCGCCTCGTCGGCCGACACCCGGTCCGACAGGTAGTACATCTCGCGTGCCTTGGCCGAACCGACGAGTTGGGTCAGGAAATAAGTGCCGCCGTAGTCGCCCGAGAATCCCACCCGCGCAAAGGCCGTCGTCATGATGGCGCTACTGGCCATCACGCGCAGGTCGCAGGCCAGTGCCAGCGAAAGACCAGCGCCTGCGGCCGCACCGGGCAGGGCGGCGATGGTGGGCTTGGGCATCTTGAACAACTTGCCGGCGGTTGCGCGCTGGTTGTGACGCTGGCGCGCGATGGCCTCGTCGATGGTTTGTGCACCGACCGTGCCGTCGCCCGACGCAGCCATGCCCTTGACGTCACCGCCTGCGCAAAAGCCCTTGCCGGCCCCGGTCAACACCAGGCATTTGACCGCCGGGTTGAACTCGGCTGCCGTGAGCTGCTCCTGCAGCGCCTGGTTCATCGCCTTGGACATCGCGTTGCGGGCCTCAGGACGGTTCAGGGTCAGCGTCAGGACGCCTGCGTCCAGTGTGGCGAGCAGGTCTTGGGTGCCGGTGTCAAGGTGTTGTGCGGTCATGGGGGCTGGTTCCTTGTGGGGTTGGGGTGTTTAAGCGGTTTTGCCCAGCGCCAGCGCTTCACTGTCATACGCTGGGTAAGAGGCTTTGAGCACCGCGCTGTTCAAAATCATCTCGGCCACCAGCGTTCGGCTCAGGCCGTCGTAGACGCGGGTGCGGATCCAAGCCGACTCGGTGCGCGCGCTTTCGCTGAGCGCGACGATCTCGCGTTCGAGCTCATAGGGGTGGTCGACAAACAGCGGGCCCTGGATCAAACGGATCTGTTGGCCCGCGAACAAGCCGACCGCCGGACCGCGTGAGCGAAAACCCGACTGCGCCGAGCTGCTGCCCAGCAGCACGCTGATCATCTCGATCGGAATGATCGCTCGGCCCCAGGGTGAGGCTGCACCGCCCTCGCTCGTGTACCAGGGGCTGGGCTCGGTGATCACGCGCAGCTTGTCAGCGAGCGTGAACGGGTAGTGGTCGCCCATGTGCTGGTCCAAGCCCATGCGAACCCGCTCAGGCTGGACGGCGCCTTGTTGGCCCACTTTCAGGTCACGGTAGATCACCAGCTGGGTTGGGGCGCGCAGCTTGGCGATGCGCTGGGCGATCTTACTGCGCGCGATCAATTCGTCGTCGGTGCCGACCGATGCCGTGCCTGTGAGTACCGCTGTGCCGTCGCGCTTTTCTGCCCAGATTTTGGCCATGGAGGATCCGGCCGCAGGAGGCTGGACGAAGGCCCGTACCTCTTCGCCTTCAACCACCATGTTCTGGTAATGCGCGCTGATGCAGCCGGTCTCAAACCAGGCTTGGCCAAAGAGCTGGTAGAGCAAGGGGTCGAACTGGCTGAAATGCGTCGGCCCCTCGATCGGACCCGCACGCAAGCCCAGCTCAGCGGCCATGTCGTCGTCATGGATGGACTTGTGGCCGTCGTAGAACTGCTCGGCCAGCATCTGTCGCGGCTGGCGGAAAGGCCCGCACAGGACAGGCACGTGGTCAAAGGCGTGTGACATGCGGGCTCCTCCTTGTTGGTGGCTCAGCTGCGCCAGACCATCGTGGCGCTCATGTCCTCGACCTCCGACTCGATGGCGCGAATTTCGTGGCGACCGACCACCATATGGTGGACTTCGTCCGGACCGTCAGCCAAGCGCAGGGTGCGCTGACTGGCGTACATCTTGGCCAGCGGTGTCTTTTGCGACACGCCCAAAGCCCCATACATCTGGATCGCCTGGTCAATGATTTGGCACACGCGTTGAGGCACCATGGCCTTGACCATGTGGACCCAAATTCTGGCTTCGCGGTTGCCCAGTACGTCCATGGCTTTGGCGGCTTTCAGCACCATCAGGCGCATAGACTCGATGTCGATGCGGGCGCGAGAAACGATCTCCACGTTGCCCCCCAGCCAAACCAGTTGCTTGCCAAAGGCTTCACGTGAAGCGCCGCGTTTGACCAAGAGTTCAAGCGCTTTCTCGGCTTGGCCGATGGAGCGCATGCAGTGGTGGATGCGGCCTGGCCCGAGGCGAACTTGCGAAATTTCAAAACCACGGCCTTCACCCAGGAGCATGTTGTCTTTGGGTACGCGGACGTTGTCGAACACGATGTGCATGTGACCGTGCGGCGCGTGGTCTTCGGAGAACACGTGCATCGGCCCGATGATTTTGACGCCCGGGGTGTCCTTGGGGATCAGGATCATCGACTGCTGCTGATGCGGCGGCGCATTGGGGCTGGAACGCACCATTGTGATCAGGATCTTGCAGCGCGGGCTACCTGCGCCGGAGATGTAGTGCTTCTCGCCATTGATGACCCATTCGTCGCCTTCGAGCACCGCGC
>CAIWWN010000218.1 GCA_903916355.1 uncultured Burkholderiales bacterium
CAATTTGACAATAATTTGTAAAAACTGAATTGAAAGTGACTTACACAGTCTCGGTCAGCACAAAGCTCTCACGTTGTGAAAGCTTGCAGGGCCACTGTTTGAAGCGCTTTTTCGGTACCGTCGCTTTTTTTCATGGAGGAATACATGCAGAACAACCCCGCCATAGATCGACTCGCCAGCCTGAGCGTCGGTGATATTTCCGCGGTGATTCAAATGGCTTGGGAGGACCGAACCACCTTTGAGACCATCCAAGAGCGCGCGGGGCTGAGCGAATCCGACGTGATTGCCCTGATGCGTGCAGAGCTCAACCCGAGTTCTTTCAGGTTGTGGCGCATGCGGGTGAGGGGGCGTACGACCAAGCACCGTGCCTTGAGAAGTCCGGAGATGAAGTTCGACGACCACATGGTGGCCGATCATCGCCGGGCAAATTGTTGAGTCTGGCGGCTGTCGCCGGACTTGCGTTTTAAAAATACCCATGACCCAGGATTGAGCATGTTGAACAAACAAACTTTCACGGCGATCGAGGTCTGTGTGTGTATTGCCCGCATGCAGCACCCAATCAGTTGCTCCACAGGCCAGCTTTCCAGTCACCTCGGTCTGTCGGTATCCTATTTGGAGTTGATCTTGAAGCAGCTCAAAGCCCACGACATTGTGTGCTCGTTTCGGGGCCCCGGTGGCGGCTATAAAATTTTGGGTGCAGCAAGCCAAGTGTCGATGTGGGACATTGCCCGCATCTTCGAAGCCCATGCTGAAATAAGCCAGCCTGACAACGACTGGGCACTGGCCAAGTATGAGGAGGGACTGCAGCAGGTGGTCGAGGCGACTTTGCTTGAGTACACCTTGGCGGACTTTGTCAGCGCCAGTCCATTGGTATTGCAAGAGGGTGTAGGCCGTGTCGATGGTTTGAACCGCTTCAAGTTCAAGCCCATGGTGCCCGCATGGCTGCCGAAAGCACCCAACTCGGTCTTTCAATTGCACATGCATTCATGAGGCTGGCTGCAAAGACCATGACCTGCTTTCAACGACTGTGATGAAGAAGTACGTCGCACTCAGCCTGCTGGCCATGACCGCCTTGGGCGTGGTTGCCAGCCACTTGGATGTTGAACACCACGACGACAGTTATTTGCTGCAGGTTGATGGTGTCCTGGTCGATGTCCATGGTCATGTCAGCGCCGCCTTTAATCGGGCCACCCGCCGTTGTGACAGCATTGCCCAAAGCCTCCCAGGCGATCCGTTCAGTGATGCCAGGGTCCCCGTTGTGGAAAAGGCCATCAGCGGGTACAGCCCACCGGATTCGCATCGTTTGAAGCTGCGGCAACTGCTATTCTCCGGACCATGGGTCTTGGCTGAAGTCGAGTTTGCAGAGCTTCAGCCTGCCGTCATTGTTCTGGAACAAACTGCAAACGGGTTGGCGGTTTACCAGGCTTCAATTTGGAGCGGATCCACGCGGCCTTGGGTGGCGGGACCTTGGATTCGGCGCTACCTGCGCCAAAGCGCCCCGCAAGTGCCGTCCGCCTTATGGGCTTGTTACGACCCTACGCCTGCTTTATTTGATTTGCATTAAATTCATTCTTTTTTAACCTCAGGAAATACCATGACCTCAAAATTTTCAAGTACACGCCGCGTCTTCATGATGCACAGCGCCTGGGCGTCAGCTGCCACTTTGATGGCGTTCCATGCACAGGCACAAAGCATGGTGGCTGAAACCGACCCGCAAGCGGCGGCACTCGGCTACAAAGCCGATGCCAGCAAGGTTGATAAAACCAAACAAGCCAAATACGCGGCAGGCCAAGTCTGTGGCAATTGCGCGCTTTACCAAGGTGCCGCAGGTTCTGCCGCTGGCGCTTGCCCCTTGTTTGCAGGCAAGCAAGTCTCGGCCAAAGCCTGGTGCAGTGCCTGGGCCAAAAAAGGCTGAGCGAAAGCATCGGACCGCTTCGTAATGAACACTAAATCCGCGCATTCCCCCTGCTAGGCGAGGTGGCCGCGTAGCGGCATTAAGGCGTGAGCCGAATCGTCAGGAGGGGGTCTAGCGCAGGCTGTTGGTTTTGGCCTTTGCAGCGGACTTCCGGGCGTGTTCTTCG
>CAIWWN010000219.1 GCA_903916355.1 uncultured Burkholderiales bacterium
GCGCGCCAAGGTGGATTTGCCCGAGCCCGACACGCCGGTCACCGCCACCAAGCGCTTCAAGGGCACGTCGACCGAGACGTTTTGCAGGTTGTGCATGTGCGCGCCTTCCAGGTGCAGCCACTGCACTTCGGGTGCCGCAGTCTGCGCCGTGGATGGGCCTGACGAAGCTGAGGAAGCTGCCGAACCTGAAAGGTCCGGCAGCACAAAGCGCCGGGCCTGCAAGGGGTGTTTCATGGCGTGCAGCAAATAGCGCCCGGTTTGGGAGTCTTCAGCGCCCGTGATGTCAGCCACCGACCCTTGCGCCACCAGACGCCCACCGCGTTTGCCGGCACTCGGCCCGATGTCGATGATGTGGTCGGCGCGTCGGATCGTGTCTTCGTCGTGCTCCACCACCACCAAGGTGTTGCCCTTGTCACCCAGCTTGTGCAGGGCGTTGAGCAAGATTTGGTTGTCGCGCGCATGCAGGCCAATGGTCGGCTCGTCCAGCACGTAGCACACGCCTTGCAAATTGCTGCCGAGCTGCGCGGCCAAGCGAATGCGCTGTGCCTCGCCGCCCGACAAGGTGGGCGCGCCGCGGTCCAGCGTCAAATAACCCAAGCCGACTTCTTCCAAGAATTCCAGGCGGCTTTGGATTTCAGGAATCAAGTCGCGCGCAATGCCGCTCTCGCGGGTGTTCATGCGGCCGAGCACCGCCATGCTCTGCACCCAGACGCGAATGTCGCTCACGCTCATGCTGGCGATCGCGGTGATCGGCCAGCTGGCGTCTTCTTCACCCGCATGCGCATGTCCCTCTGCATGCGCATGCGCGCCAAAGCGCACCGCGCGCGCCGTGGCATTCAAGCGGGTGCCGGCGCAGGTCGGACAAGTTACTTCGGCCAGGTCTTCCACCTCGGCCTCGGCGAAGGTTTGTTCGCGGCCTTTTTCTTTGTCGTCGCGTACCGAATCGTCATACACCTGGCGCTGATCCTTGGTCAGCTTGACGCCGGTGCCCACGCAGTCGGGACACCAGCCGTGCTTGCTGTTGTACGAGAACAAACGCGGGTCCAGTTCGGCATACGAGGTGGCACACACCGGGCAAGCGCGCAAGGTGGAGAACACCTGCAAGCGCCCCAGGTGCGCGGTGGGTGCACGCGCGGCCATGGCCTCTTGCAAGCCGGCCAGATCGCTCAGCACATGGACCACGCCCTTGCCGTGCTCCAGCGCCTGCGTCAAGGCGGCGCGCAATGCCGCTTCATTCGCCGCACTCACGTCCAGGCTGGCCACCGGCAGCTCGATGGTGTGTTCTTTGAAGCGGTCGATGCGCGGAAAGTTCAGCGTGGGCAAGAAGTTCCCGTCCACCCGCAAATGCGTATAGCCCTTGGGCCGGGCCCAGTCGGCCAGCTCGGTGTACACGCCCTTGCGGTTCATCACCAGCGGCGCCAGCAGGCCAATGTGCTGGCCTTTGAAGTTCTTCAAAAGCTGCGCGATGATGCTGTCGGGCGTTTGCGGCTGCACCGGCGCACCGTCGTGCACGCAATGCTGCGTGCCCAGCTTCACATACAGCAAGCGCAAGAAATGCCACACCTCGGTGGTCGTGCCGACTGTGGACTTGCGCCCGCCGCGTGACAGGCGCTGCTCAATCGCCACCGTGGGCGGAATGCCGTACACCGCGTCCACCTCGGGGCGGCCTGCGGGTTGCACGATGGAACGCGCGTAGGCGTTCAAGCTTTCAAGGTAACGCCGCTGACCTTCGTTGAACAAAATATCAAACGCCAAGGTCGACTTGCCCGAGCCGCTCACACCGGTGATGACGTTGAACTTGCCGCGCGGAATCTCAACGCTCAAACTCTTCAAGTTGTGCTCTTTGGCGTTGACGATGCGGATGTTCTGATCGACCAAAGGCCGCACCGTCTTGGCCTTTTTAACGACGGCCGACAACACCGCATAGGACGCAGAACGGTCTTCAGCGCCATGCACCTCGCCCATGGCCACGGCGTACTCGCGCAGGGCCTGGCCGGTATGCGAAGTCGGGTGCAGGCGCACATCCTCCGGCGTGCCTTCGGCCACGATCAGGCCGCCGGCGTCGCCGCCTTCAGGCCCTAAGTCAATCAGCCAATCGCTGGCGCGGATCACGTCCAGGTTGTGCTCAATCACGATCAAGGAGTTGCCACCCTCCAGCAATTTGCGCAACGCGCGCATCAGCTTGGAAATGTCGTCAAAGTGCAAGCCGGTGGTGGGCTCGTCAAACATGAACAACGTGCCTTTGCGGCTGAGCGGCTGGCGGCTGGACGACGCGGTTTTGGCGGCACCGGCCAAGAACCCGGCCAGCTTAAGACGCTGTGCTTCGCCCCCTGACAAGGTCGGCACCGGCTGGCCGAGCTTGATGTACTCCAAGCCCACATCGACGATGGGTTGCAAGGCCCGGATCACGTCGCGGTCGTTGGCAAACAACTGCGCCGCTTCGCTCACGGTCAGGTCCAGCACGTCGGCCACGTTCATGTGGCGCGCATGCAGCGCACCCAGCGCTTGGCGCTCGATGGTGACTTCCAAAATTTCAGGCCGGTAGCGTTTGCCATCGCAGTCTTGGCAGCGCAAATACACGTCGCTCAAAAACTGCATTTCCACGTGCTCAAAGCCCGAGCCGCCGCAGGTGGGGCAGCGCCCGTCGCCGCTGTTGAAGCTGAACTTGCTGGCGGTGTAGCCGCGTTGTTTGGACAGGCTGGCCGTGGCAAACAACTCGCGCAGCGCGTCCCACGCGCCCACATAGCTGACCGGGTTGGAGCGCGCGGTTTTACCGATCGGAGACTGGTCGACAAACACCACGTCGCTCAAATGATCGGCGCCCAGCAAGCGGTCGTGCAGGCCCGGGGTTTCGGTGGCTTTGCCAAAGTAGCGCAGCAGGGCCGGGGCCAGCACGTCCTGAATCAAGCTGGACTTGCCCGAGCCCGACACGCCGGTCACGCAGACCAGGCGCTGCAGCGGAAACTCAACCGCGATGTTTTGCAGGTTGTGCTCGCGCACGCCTTCCAAAATCATGCGCGGCGTGCTGTCGGTGACCATGCGCTTGAAGCCCATGCCCACTTGCTTGCGGCCGCCCAAATAAGAACCCGTCATGGTGTCGGCCAGGCGCAGTTCGTCTGTCGTGCCGTCAAACACAATTTGCCCGCCTTTTTCGCCAGGGCCAGGACCCATGTCGATCACGCGGTCGGCCGCCAGCATCACGGCCGGGTCGTGCTCGACCACCACCAGGGTGTTGCCCGCGTCGCGCAAGCGGTGCATGGCTTCGGTGATGCGGTTCATGTCGCGTGGGTGCAGGCCGATGCTGGGCTCGTCCAGCACAAACAAGGTATTGACCAGCGAGGTGCCTAGCGCCGTGGTCAGGTTGATGCGCTGCACCTCACCGCCACTCAGCGTGCGGCTTTGCCGGTCCAGCGTCAGGTAGCCAATGCCCACATCGCACAAATACTGCAAGCGGGTGCAGATCTCTTGCAACAAGAGTTTCAGCGCTTGCGATTCGCCGTCAGTGCCGTGCGCGGCCAAGGCGGTGCGCGACATGCCGTCAAAAAAGCGGCGCAGCCGGTCCAGCGGCATCAGCATCAAATCATGCAGGCTCAACCCCGGCAAGGCTTCGAGCTGCGCCCGGGTCCAGCCCACGCCTTGCGGCATGAAACGCTGCGCGGCAGGCAGCACGGCGTTGGCGTCTTCCAGACTGCCCATGCGCCAGATCAGGCTGTCGGTCTTCAGGCGCGCGCCACCACAGGCGCCGCACGGCGTGTAGCTGCGGTACTTGGACAAGAGCACGCGAATGTGCATCTTGTAGGACTTGGTTTCCAGGTATTCAAAAAAGCGCTTGATGCCGTACCACTGCTGATTCCATTTGCCGGTCCAGTTGGGTGAGCCCTGAATCACCCAGTGCTGCTGCTCGGGCGTGAGTTTGCTCCAAGGCGTGTCGCGTGGAATGCCGGCCGTCTCGGCGTGGCGCATCAGGTCGTCTTGGGTCTCTTTCCAAGCGGGGGTCTGGATGGTTTTGATCACCCCTGCGCGCAAGGTGAGTTTGTCGTTGGGGATCACCAGGCCATAGTCGACCCCAATGACCCGGCCAAAGCCGCGGCAGGTTTCGCAGGCCCCTAGCGCCGAGTTGAACGAGAACATGGAGGGCAGGGGCTCGGGATAGCGCAGATCGCTCTCCGGGCAATGCAGGCCAGAAGAATAGCGCCAGAGTTCGGCTTCAGCCCCTTCATCCGCTGCGAGCTTGTAGACGTTGATGCGGCCGCTGCCGCGCTTCAAAGCGGTTTCGATGGCCTCGACCACACGGGCTTTGTCAGCGGTGCCCAGTCGAAAGCGGTCGGCCACCACGTCCAACACTTTGCGCGGACCGGTGGGTGTGGCCACTTCGCGCTCGGCTTGCACCTTGGTGAAACCACTGGCTGACAGCCATTGCGCGACCTGTTCGGCGCTGGTGTTGGCCGGCAACTCCACCGGAAAGGTCACCACCACACGCGGGTCTTGCGCGGCGAGAGACCGCGCAAGAATCTGCGCGTAAATGCTCTCAGGCGTGTCGTGCTGCACCGGCTGCGCGGTTTGCCGGTCGTACAACTGGCCCAGGCGCGCAAACAACAACTTCAAGTGGTCGTTCAGCTCGGTCATGGTGCCCACGGTAGAACGCGAGCTGCGCACGGGGTTGGTCTGGTCAATGGCAATCGCCGGCGGCACGCCTTCGACTTTGTCCACCGCCGGTTTGTCCATGCGGTCCAAAAACTGCCGCGCATAGGCGCTGAAGGTTTCCACATAACGGCGCTGGCCTTCGGCGTACAGCGTGTCAAACACCAGACTGGACTTGCCCGAACCGCTGGGCCCGGTGACCACCGTCAACTCCCCGGTGCGAATGTCCAGATCGATGTTTTTCAGGTTGTGCTGGCGGGCGCCGCGAATGCGAATAAGACCTTGGGTCATGGTGTACTGCTTAGAGTGTGGGCCCCAACATTCTAGGCATTGCGCAGCACCTGGCGAGCCAAAAGGTCATCGGGACACGCCCTAAAAATGGCCGCACCCTCGTGTGGCATCGGCATAGGGGGGCTGCAATTGTTGCAGCCGCCCCTGCCACACCACCCGGCATGCGGGTCCGCACCGGGCGGTTCGAGAGCTTGAGGTCATGACAGCCTTGGCACTCCCAACCCATCAAAGTACGCAATTGTCAGCA
>CAIWWN010000220.1 GCA_903916355.1 uncultured Burkholderiales bacterium
CGACAAAGCCGACCCGGCGCGCCTTGCCCACACCTTGCAAACCAGCCCTTGGACGGTCGAGGTCGAAGGCCTGGTCAAGCGCCCCGGCAAATACACCTTGGAAGATTTGCTCAAACTCAGTCCGATGGAAGAGCGGATTTACCGCATGCGCTGCGTCGAAGGCTGGTCCATGGTGATCCCTTGGGTGGGTTATTCGCTGATGGAATTGATCCGTAAGGTCGAGCCCACCGGCAACGCCAAATTCGTCGAGTTCGTGACCCAGGCCGACCACAAAACCATGCCGGGCGTGCGCTCTGGCGGTTTGGACTGGCCCTATGTCGAAGGTCTGCGCCTGGACGAGGCCATGCATCCCTTGACCCTGCTGTCGTTTGGCATGTACGGCGAGGTCCTGCCCAAACAAAACGGCGCGCCGGTGCGCTTGGTTGTGCCGTGGAAGTACGGTTTCAAGAGCGGCAAGAGCTTGGTGAAGATCCGCTTTGTCGAGAAAATGCCCGTCACCGCCTGGGTCAAGGCGGCGGCGCAAGAGTATGGTTTTTACTCCAATGTGAACCCCAGCGTTGACCATCCGCGCTGGAGCCAGGCCACTGAGCGCCGCATTGGCGAAGAGGGCGGCTTGTTGGCCAAGAAGCGCAAGACACTGATGTTCAATGGCTATGAACCACAGGTCGGGCAGTTGTATGCGGGCATGGACTTGAAAAAGCTGTTTTGAGCGTGCAGCGTCTGCCCTCCACCCCGCAGTCCACGCTGCGTGCTGCGCTGCGCTCGCAGTGGGCCAAACCGTTATTGTTCCTGATCTGCCTGGGACCCACGGCCTGGTTGCTGCGCGGCATCTGGCTGGACGACTTGGGCGCCAATCCGGCGGAGTTTTTGATCCGTGCCACCGGCGACTGGACGCTGCGCGCCCTGTGCCTGGTGTTGGCGGTGACGCCTTTGCGTGTGACCTTGGGCATGCCCGAACTGGCCCGTTTGCGTCGCATGCTCGGCCTGTTCACGGCGTTTTATGCCTGTCTGCATCTTGTCTGTTACGCCTGGTTTGACATGGGCTGGGACCTGCCCGATATCACCGCCGACATCGCCAAACGGCCGTTCATCTTGGTGGGTTTCGCTGGCGGGCTCTTGCTCACGGTGCTCAGCGCCACCTCGTTCAATGCGGCCATTCGCTGGCTGGGCGCCAAGCGCTGGCAGGCTTTGCACCGCGCCGTGTATGCCGTAGCGGCCCTCGCGTTGTTGCATTTTTTCTGGATGCGCGCAGGCAAGCGTAACTTTGCTGAAGTGGCGGTGTATGCCGCCATTTTGGGCAGTTTGCTGGGTTGGCGCTTACTCCGTACCTACCGTGCCCGGCGCACCGCACAGCATCAGCGGTGAATGAATCGCTTTACCGCAGTAGAAAATTTAAGCGGGTAAGTGTTCGAGTTGGAAAGTGTCAAACACCGACTCGCGTTCGCGGATCAAATGCACTTGCGCGCCGTCCACCAAAATTTCGGCCGCACGCCCCCGGCTGTTGTAGTTGCTGGCCATGCTCATGCAATAGGCACCGGCCGACAACACGGCCAAGACATCGCCGGGCTGCACGTTGAGTGCGCGGTCGCGGCCAATCCAGTCACCGCTTTCGCAGACCGGGCCCACCACGTCGTACACCACCTGCGCGCCTTCGCGTAGCTGCAAGGGCGTGATGTGGTGAAAGGCTTGGTACATGGCCGGACGCGGCAGATCGTTCATGGCCGCATCAATGATGCAGAAGTTTTTTTGCTCGCCCGGCTTGAGGTACAGCACCTCGCTCAGGCAGACACCGGCGTTGCCCACCAGGGAGCGGCCTGGCTCGATCATCAGTTGCCGCTCGCCAAACCCCCGTGCGTCCAGCTTGGCCAGCAATTGGGCCCACAAGGCGTCGGCCTCGGGCGGGGTGTCGCCGTTGTAGTTGATGCCCAGGCCGCCGCCAAAGTCGATGTGGTGGATGGGCACGCCAGCGGCTTCGATCTCGGTCACCAGATCCAAGACCCGGTCCATGGCGTCCAGGTAGGGCGTGACTTCGGTGATTTGCGAGCCAATGTGGCAGTCAATGCCTACTACCTTCAGGCCCGGCAAGCTGGCGGCATGCAGGTAAATGGGCACGGCGTCTTCATGCGCCACGCCGAATTTATTGCCTTTCAGGCCGGTCGAAATATAAGGGTGGGTCTTGGGGTCGACGTTCGGGTTCACGCGCAAGCTCACCGGGGCTTGGCGGCCCATGGCGCTGGCCACTTCGCTCAGTACGTCCAGCTCGGCCGTGCTTTCCACGTTGAAGCAGCCAATGCCCACTTGCAGGGCTTGCTTCATTTCAGCGCGGGTTTTGCCCACACCTGAAAAGATCACCTTTGCCGGGTCACCGCCTGCGGCGAGGACCCGCGCCAACTCACCTGCCGAGACGATGTCAAAGCCGCAACCGGCTTGGGCAAACACTTGCAGTACGGCCAAGCTGGAGTTGGCTTTCATGGCGTAGCAAATTTGCGCTTGGCGTCCGGCAAAACCACGCTGGTAGGCGGCCAGGGCCGACAGCATGGCGGCTTTGGAATACACGAACAAAGGCGTGCCATGGTTGGCGGCCAGGCTGGCCAAAGGAACTTGTTCCACACACAGCTCACCCTCTCGGTAAGCAATAAAAGGGTGGCCGGGGAGTGTGGAGGCAGTCATCGTGCAACAGGTGGGGGTGAAGGAGGCGTGGAGTCCGGTTGCCCAGGAAACAAGGGCAGGGAGCGGGCGGGTGCAGGTGTCTCAGGCGAAGCCTTGCGTGAGCGCAGTGCGTCAGGGGTCAAGCTTTCAATTAAGGTGGCGCGGCCGCGAGAAGTGGGGTCGGTGGGTTGCATCAAAGGGCCTTTTTGGCCGCAGCCGAGCAAAGCCACCGTACAAAGTGCAAGGCCTAAGCGTGTGACTAAAATTGAACAAACCTTCAACATGCACCGGATTGTAATGACCGACCTCGAATTCCTGGACCAAGCTGAACATCTTTTGTCGGCTGTTGAGCAAGCTTGCGACCGCCTCAACGACGAAACCGAGGCGGACATCGACAACCAGCGGTCTGGCGGCATGATCACTTTGAGTTTTCCCAACCGCAGCCAGATCATTGTGAATTTGCAAAAACCGCTGCACGAAGTGTGGATGGCCGCCAAATCAGGCGGCTACCACTACCGTTTTGTGCAGGGCGCTTGGCAAGACACCAAAGGCCAAGGCGAGTTCTTTGCCAGCTTGAGCCGATATGCCTCTGAGCAAGCGGGTTTGCCTGTGGTTTTCAACGCGACTTGATAGGTCCTCAGTTCCTGAACAGGTCGATGATGCGTGAGCGTTCATCGGCTTTCGGCAGGGGCGCAGGGGCATCGCCCTCCGCTTTACCGCTGGCGCTGGTGCCACCCAAATTGCGCACACCGCCGCTGGCGCCGTGCTCGCTGTAAAACCATTCGCCGCCCACTTGAACCAAGCCTTCTGGCGCGCTGGGCTCTTGCACCGGGATGTTGCGCAGAGCGGTTTCCATGAAGCGAATCCAGATGGGTAAGCTCAAGCCGCCACCGGTCTCGCGGTCGCCCAACTTACGCGGGGTGTCGTAGCCAATCCACACAATGGCGGCCAAGCTGGGTTGATAGCCTGCAAACCAGGCGTCCATGGCGTCGTTGGTGGTGCCCGTCTTGCCGTAGATGTCAGGGCGCTTGAGGGTGGCTTGCGCACGCGCTGCCGTGCCGGTGCGGGCCACTTCTTGCAACAAACTAGTCATGGTGAAAGCGTTGCGTGCCGGAATGCTGCGCTTGTCTTCGGTGATTTCTGCCGGTTCAGTTTGCAACAACACTTTGCCGCGTTGATCGGAAATTTTGGAAATCAAAAAAGGTTGGACCCGGTAGCCGCCGTTGGCGAACACCGAATACGCCGTGGCCATTTGCATGGGTGTGACCGAACCAGCACCCAAAGCCATGGTTAGGTAAGCCGGGTGCTTTTCGGCCTCAAAGCCAAAGTTGCTGATCCATTCTTGCGCATATCGCGGGCCGACGGACTGCAAGATCCGAATCGAGATCATGTTTTTAGATTTGGCCAAACCGCGACGCAGCGTCATGGGGCCATCAAAAGTGCCGTCGTAGTTTTTCGGTTCCCAGGGTTGACCGCCGGTCACGCCAGCATCAAAAAACAAGGGCGCATCGTTGACCACGGTGGCCGGTGTAAAGCCTTTTTCAAGGGCTGCGGAGTAAATGAAGGGCTTGAAGCTGGACCCGGGTTGACGCCAAGCTTGGGTCACGTGGTTGAATTTGTTTTTCACAAAATCAAAACCGCCCACCAAGGATTTGATCGAGCCGTCCTTGGGGTTCAGCGCCACTAAGGCGCCTTCGACCTCGGGCAATTGTGTGATCTCCCAACCCTTGGGCAGTTTGACTACACGGATCACGGCGCCACGGCGAATTTGGATGGTGGGTGAGGCTTTGTCGGACAGGCCTGATTGAACGGGGCGCAAGCCATCGCCGGTGATGTCAAACTGCTCGCCGTTTTGCCGCACGGCAACCACTTTGCGCGCCGAGGCTTCCAGCACCACCGCCGACATTACGTCGCCGTTGTCCGGCGTTTCTTCCAGGGCATCGTCAATCGCTTCGTCCAGATCTTTGGCATTGGTCGGCAGAGTCACGAATTTCTCGGGGCCGCGATAAATTTGCCGCCGCTCAAAATCCATGATGCCTTGGCGCAGCGCTTTGTACGCCGCTTCTTGGTCGACCGAGCTCAATGTGGTCACCACGTTCATGCCACGCGTGTAGGTTTCGGTGCCGTATTGCGCGTAAATCAATTGGCGCACGGTTTCGGCCACGTACTCGGCATGGACTTTTTGTTTGTCAGAGCCAGAGCGGATGTTCAGGACTTCGGCCTTTGCCTTTTCAGCTTGTGCAGCGGTAATGAACTTGTTATCCAACATGCGCTCAATGATGTACTGCTGGCGCATGGTGGCCCGCTTCGGGTTGCTGATCGGGTTGTAGGCCGAGGGCGCCTTGGGCAGGCCGGCCAGCATGGCGGCTTCGGCAATGGTGATGTCTTTCAGTGGTTTGCCAAAGTAGGCTTCTGAGGCCGAGGCAAAGCCGTAGGCGCGGTTGCCCAAAAAGATCTGGTTCATGTAGATTTCCAAGATCTGGTCCTTGGTCAGCATGTGTTCCAGCTTGAAGGTCAGCAAAATTTCGTAAATCTTGCGGGTATAGGTTTTTTCGGTCGACAGGTAAACGTTGCGGGCCACCTGCATGGTGATGGTCGAGGCGCCCTGGCTCTTGCGTTTACCCAAGTTGGCCAAACCGGCGCGCACTATGCCCAGGTAGTCCACGCCGCCGTGTTGGTAAAAGCGCGCGTCTTCAATAGACAGGACCGCATCTTTCATGATCTGCGGGATTTCTTTGATGGGGGTGAGGTTGCGTCGCTCCTCACCAAACTCCCCAATCAAATCGCCTTCTGCCGTGAAGATGCGCAGCGGCAATTTGGGGCTGTACTCGGCCAAATCGGAAATGTCGGGCAAATTGGGATAGGCCATCACCAGGGATACGCCGGTGATCAGCATCAGCGACATGACACCCGCCACGCCCAAGCCAACGATCCACATCAGAACTCTGACAAGCCAATGGCGAGGGTTGGCGGGTTGGCGATCGGTCTTGTGGGTTGCGGTGTGGTCTGTTTTTGGCATGGGCTGAGCGCAAGAGAGCGCCCCACATTATAAAAACCTGTGGTGCCTTGGGATCAAAGCAAACCCTGTTTCCAAAATATTCTTTAAATGATAACAAATATTAACAAAAACACTTGTATTTTAATTTAAAAGAGGCCTTATGGCGCAGTACTTTGTGAGAGGTTGGCGGCGAACGCCCGTTTGCTTGGGACTTTCCATCAATAACCAGCGCATGACCTTGGTGGAATGGCAAGCTGTGGGCGCGGCGCAACCCGCTTTACAGCGCTGAGTGCAAGAAGAATGGGTGCCCAGCGCTGAGCCCGCGTCGGGCCCTATGGAATGAGCCCGCCAAAATGGGGGCGGCGGTAGGACGCTTGTGGCAGCGGGGCGGGATGCAATGCCGTCGTTTGGCCATGGGCTTGCCGGCAGACCGGGTTGTGCTTCAGACCTTGCAGGTGGGAGCTGATTGCCCCGCCAACGAACTGCCTGCCCAAGTCAATTGGCGTGCGAGTCAGGCCCTAGTCTGAACGTTGGCAATAAGAACCGATGAAGGGTCAATGTTTACAGGCAAATACACAATTTTTGCGCTTGCAATGGATCAAATGGGGCACATCCTAACTTTGCCGGGTTGACTAATATGATTGCGTCACGTTTGCGAATCATTTTTTGATATGATTAACGCATGGAGTCATATAAACGATGGATTTGGCAGCTACCTGACTGGCCATCGCTGGAGTTCGACGCGCAGCGAATACAGGCCTGCTTAGGCGCGGCCAGAAAAGCTCAGGGGCTCCTTCTTGCAAAAGCCGAGATGATCGGCCTGGAAGGGCTGCAGCCACACATTCTCGACTCGCTGACACAAGAGGCGCTGACCACTTCAGCGATTGAAGGCGAGAAGCTCGACCCTGAAAGTGTTCGCTCTTCAGTTGCCAGGCGCTTGGGGCTCGACACGTCCGGAGCCCCCATAGCCGAAGGTAAACGTAATATCGAGGGGCTTATTGATGTGTTGCAGGATGCCACCCTCAACACCGAAGCTCCGTTGACTCTTGAGCGACTGTGCAATTGGCACGGAGCCCTTTTCCCAACAGGTTTTTCTGGCATGCAACGCATTGCTGTCGGCACTCTGCGCTCAGTCCCAATGGAGATCGCCAGTGGTGCAATTGGTCACACCAAAGTGCATTACGCCGCACCACCCGCTCAAAGGATGGCCGATCAAGTTGACGCTTTTTTGACTTGGTTCAACCAAACCAACCCAAACGCCGGATCACGGCCAATGGACGGCCTTGTGCGTGCCTGTATCTCGCATCTGTGGTTCGAGACGCTGCATCCGTTTGACGATGGCAACGGGCGTATAGGCCGCGCTATCTTGCAACTGGCACTGGGCCAAGACATGGGCCAACCGGGGAGGATCGTGACCTTATCACGGCAAATAGAGTCCTGCAAAGATCGGTACTACAGCGAGCTGGAGCGTGCACAGCGCTCAAAAAGTATGGACGTGACGGCATGGGTCGAATGGATACTTGAGCAATTTTCCCTTGCCGGCGAATTCGCGAGCCGCACCATTGATTCCGCCATCCAACGAATTCAGTTTCAGGCATTAATGTCCTCAGTCCCCCTTAATGAGCGGCAGCAAAAAACAATGAAGAAGCTCCTAGATGCTGGACCCAAAGGCTACGAAGGCGGTATGACGACTCGCAAGCACGAGCGAATTTCGCAAACCTCAACGCCCACGGCGGCGCGAGATCTAATCGAATTGGAGCGGCTTGGGCTGCTCAAAAAATTTGGTGCCGGGCGCTCGACTCGGTATTACCCAGCGATTCAAGGATGGGCCGAAGACACCGCCAAACTGGCAGAAGCGAGCGAGAAGTCTGACCGGTTGATCTGGTGCGCGGCAAACCCTGCCGTTTAGGGCAGGGTCAAGAGCACGGACGGCAAAGCCGTCCTGGTTGTCAACCGTGTTAAGTCCATGTACTTTTAAACAGTAAGCAACGCTTGCAAGCCTTTAAGTTCGAGCTCATGCCCAATGGTGAGCAGCAGCGCGATATGCGTCGTTTCTCCGGGGCGTGCCGGTTCGTCTATAGCCTGATATTGGATGTGGATGTGAACAAGGACAGCGTGGGCACGCTCACGCCTTCGGGCTGTGCCATCAACACCAAGCATGAGAAAACGCAGGTGCTGGTGGGAAACGGTGGCACCGTGGTGATTAGCGGCATTTTTGAGCAGTATGGCAAAGACGATGAAGCGCGCGTGCCCACTTTGGGGGAGTTGCCTGTCTTGGGTTGGTTGTTCAAAAACCAGCAGCGGGTCTCGCGCAGGACCGAGTTGCTGGTCTTCATTACCCCTCGGGTGTTGGCTGAGTTGACCGCTCAGTGAGTCGCGCTTTGTTGCCTCGCATACACTTTAGCTATGGACACTTCTGGCGCTCACTTTGTGAGTGCAGACAGGCGCTCGCTGAGCGCTATTTTTTTCATCTGTTTGATCTTTCCCCTTGAGTATCATTTTTGTAGGTCTTCCAGGCTCGGGTAAATCGACGATTGGCCGCCAGTTGGGGCGACGCCTGGGCTTGCCCTTTGTCGATTCGGACCATGTCATCGAGCAGCGCCTCGGTTGCTCTATTCGCGAGTTTTTCAACCGCGAAGGGGAAGAACGTTTCCGCGACATCGAAGAGGGTGTGCTGGACGATTTGACGCTGCGGCATAAAGGCGTTCTGTCCACCGGCGGCGGCTCGGTGCTGCGCGCCATCAACCGCGAGCGCTTGAAAGAGCGTGGCTGCGTGGTCTATTTGCGCTCCACCCCAGAAGAGGTGTACCGGCGCGTGCGGCACGATGTGAACCGTCCCTTGCTGCAGGTCAGCGACCCAGTGCAACGCCTGCGCACCCTGTATGAAATCCGCGATCCTTTGTACCGCGAAACAGCCCATTACGTGATCGATACCGGTCGGCCCAGCGTGGCCGCCTTGCTCAACATGATCGTCATGCAGTTGGAGATGGCGGGCGACTTGCCCTTGAAAAAACAGGTTTCATCAGACTCAGCCCCTTCCGCTCCGAGCTAAACCGAGGCCACTGCCCTAAACTTGGGGGCTATGACAGACATCATCACCCCAACCTTGGTGCAAATTGCCTTGCAAGAGCGCAGTTATGCGATTGCCATTGGTGCCGGCCTGCTGGGCCAGGCCGAAACCTATGCGGCCTTGCCCCAAGCCGCTAGCGCCTTGATCGTCACCAACACCACGGTGGCCCCCTTGTACGAGGCGCAGTTGCGCCAGGCGCTGGTCGGGCGTTACAAGCAGGTGCACACAGTGACCTTGCCCGATGGTGAAGCCTACAAAGACTGGAACACCTTGAACACCATTTTTGACGCCTTGCTGGGACAAGGCGCAGACCGCAAAACGGTGCTGTTTGCCCTGGGCGGCGGCGTGGTGGGCGACATGACCGGTTTTGCTGCGGCCAGCTATATGCGCGGCGTGCCTTTCGTGCAGGTGCCGACCACTTTACTGGCGCAGGTGGATTCGTCGGTGGGCGGCAAAACCGCCATCAACCACCCGCTGGGCAAAAACATGATCGGCGCTTTTTACCAGCCGCGCTTGGTGGTCTGTGACCTGGCGACTTTGCAAACATTGCCGCCGCGCGAGATGAGCGCCGGCTTGGCCGAAGTGATCAAGTACGGGCCGATTGCCGACATGGCGTTTTTCGATTGGATCGAAGCGCATATCGAGGCGCTGATGGCCCGCGATCCTGCGGCCCTGGCGCATGCGGTGCAGCGCAGCTGCGAGATCAAGGCCGATGTCGTGGGCCAGGACGAGCGTGAATCGGGCTTGCGTGCCATTTTGAATTTTGGTCACACCTTTGGCCACGCGATTGAAGCGGGTCTGGGTTTTGGTGTATGGCTGCATGGCGAAGCCGTGGGTTGCGGCATGGTCATGGCGGCTCAGCTCTCGCAGCGTCTGGGCCTGGTGGACAGTGCCTTTGTAGCGCGTATGACCGCGCTGATCGCGCGTGCCGGCTTACCCACCCATGCCCCGATCATCGACGCCCAAGATAATGCCGGCCATTACCTGGCGCACATGCGGCTGGACAAAAAAGCCGAGGGCGGCGACATCAAGTTTGTGGTGATCCAAAGCCCCGGCCAAGCGGCGGTGCAGGGCGCGCCGGAAGCCATGGTGCGTGAGGTGATTGCGCATTGCTGCGCCCCGAAATGAGTGCTGTCTTGAGCGCCGCCGAACGCGCTGTCTACGCTTGTGATCCTGCGCAGTCGCGCGGTCGGCGCTTTGCCGAATTGGCCGCGCCCACGCGCAGTGACTTTCAAAGAGACCGCGACCGCATCGTGCACTCCACCGCCTTTCGGCGATTGGTCTACAAAACCCAGGTTTTTCTGAACCACGAAGGCGATTTGTTTCGCACGCGGTTGACCCATTCCCTGGAGGTGGCGCAGCTGGGCCGCTCGATTGCCCGCGCGCTGGGCTTGAACGAAGACCTGGTCGAAGCGATTGCGCTGGCGCACGACCTGGGCCACACGCCGTTTGGCCATGCCGGACAAGACACGCTGAACGAATGCATGGCACAGCACGGCGGCTTTGAGCACAACTTGCAAAGCCTGCGGGTGGTCGACCATTTGGAGGAACGCTACCCGGCATTCGATGGCCTCAACCTCACCTTTGAAACACGCGAGGGCGTACTCAAACACTGCGCTTTGAAAAATGCCCAAGCCATTGAAGCGCAAGAACCCGGCGGCGTGGCGCGGCGGTTTTTGGACCGGACGCAACCGAGCTTGGAAGCGCAACTGTGCAACCTGGCTGACGCCATTGCCTACAACGCGCACGACATTGACGACGGTGTGCGCTCTGGTTTGATCACCATGGCGCAGCTGCAATCGGTGGAACTGTTTGAGCGTTACCGCGTGCAAGCGCTGGCCGAGCACCCCGATCTGGCGCAGCCGCAACGCGCGCGCCGTTTGCTGTACGAAACGATTCGCCGCATGCTGAGCGAACAGGTATACGACGTGATCGCTACCACCCGCGCGAACTTACAGCGCGCCGCACCTGCCCACGCCGATGCGGCGCGACTGGCCGGCCCCTTGGTGGCGTTCAGCACCGAGATGAAGGCCTTGGCCGTGCCGCTCAAACAGTTTTTGTTCTCGCAACTCTACCGCCACCCCCAGGTGATGGAGACCACCGGCCATGCGCAAAACGTGGTGCGCGAGCTGTACCAAGCCTATGTGGCGCAGCCGAGCGAAATGCCGCAAGACTATGCGCACCGCGCTGATACGCATCGCGCCGTGGCCGATTACATTGCCGGCATGACCGACCGGTTTGCCGCGCGCGAGCATGAGCGTTTGACTGGGCGCAAATGGCCAGCATGAGGCCCACATGATCCATTCCAAGAGTGCTGCTTGGGTGGTCATTGCGGCGGGCGTGGTCGCGGCCTTGCAGGTGGGTAAATTGCCGCCGGCCTTGCCCGTGCTGCAGGCCGAGTTGGGCGTGAGCTGGGTGCAGTCGGGGTTTTTGTTGTCCTTGGTGCAGTTCGCCGGTATGGCGCTGGGTCTCGTCTTGGGCTTGCTGGCCGACCGCTGGGGGCTGCGCCTGTGCATGCTGCTGGGCCTTGGCGTGTTGTCGCTGGCCAGTGCCTTGGGCGGCTGGGCGCACAGTCCTGAAGACTTGATGTGGCTGCGTGGCCTGGAAGGCCTGGGTTTCTTACTCACCTCTTTGCCCGCACCGGCCTTGATTCGGCAGCTGGTGCCAAAGCAGCATTTGAACAGCATGCTGGGTTTGTGGGGCGCGTATATGCCGGCGGGCACTGCCCTTGCCTTGCTGGTGGGCCCGCTGTGGATACCGGCCTGGGGTTGGCCGAGCTGGTGGTGGTTGTTTGCCTCGGCGTCGGCAGTGATGGCGCTGGGTTTGTGGTGGGTGGTGCCGCCGGACGCGCAGCGCCGAGGCCAGCACTTGCCCTCTGAGACTGTAGCCAACTCCGAGCCCAAGTCCCAGGCACCTTGGGGCCAGCGCATTCAAGACACTTTGCGCGCACCGGGACCCTGGCTGGTTTCGCTGACCTTTGCCTTTTACTCTGGCCAATGGCTGGCGGTGGTGGGGTTTTTGCCCTCAATTTATGCCCAAGCGGGCGTGGCCGGTGCGGGCCTGGGCGCTTTGACGGCTTTGGCTGCCGGCGTGAACATGGTGGGCAATGTGGCTTCGGGGCGTTACTTGCAAAAAGGTGTGGCACCAGGGCTGTTGTTGAACCTGGGATTTGGCGCCATGGCGCTGGGCGCTGCACTGGCTTTTGGTTCTTGGACGCAAGAATTCCCGACTTGGCGCTATGCGGGCGTGCTCTTGTTTTCCATGTGCGGCGGTTTGGTGCCGGGCACTTTGTTTTCTTTGGCGGTGCGTCTGTCGCCGCATGAAGGCACGGTGTCCACCACGGTGGGTTGGATGCAGCAATGGTCTTCTGTGGGTCAGTTTGCCGGCCCGCCGTTGGTGGCCTGGCTGGCGGCCAGCGTGGGTGGCTGGCAGTGGACCTGGGTGATCACCGGGGCCTGCTGCCTGTGCGGCATGGTCTTGTCGCGGTCCATGACCGGAGTGCTGTCCGCTCAATCCAGGCGCGCTAGCACAGCGCTGCAATCACATCCAAATGAGGCTTCATGACGACCTACCAAGAAGACACCCAGCGCTGGCTGGAACGCGCCGTGATTGGTCTGAACCTGTGCCCGTTTGCCAAAGCGGTGCATGTGAAGCAGCAGATTCACTACGCCGTCAGCCAAGCGCAAAGCCTGGTGGCATTGCGCGCCGAACTGGCGCAAGAGTTGAGTGACTTGGTGGCTCTGGACGCGCAAGTTCGCGACACCAGCTTGCTGATCGTGCCCACTTTGCTGCCTGATTTTTTGGATTTCAACGACTTCCTGGCCGAGGCCGACGATGTGCTGGCCGAGCTGGATTTGGAAGGTGTGATTCAGATCGCCAGCTTTCACCCGGACTTTCAATTTGCCGGCACGCGTGCGGACGACATCACCAACTTCACCAACCGCTCGCCTTACCCGACGCTGCATTTGATCCGCGAAGCCAGCATAGACAAAGCGGTTGAGGCTTTCCCCGAGCCCGAAGCCATTTTTGAAACCAATATGCAGACCCTGGAAACCCTGGGCCTGGCCGGATGGGCTGCCTTGGAGGTCGGTCCGACATCTGCATCTGCACCCACACCCTCCAAGTTATGACAAAACCATCACGCCCCGCGAAAGCGAAGAGCACAGCGCAGGCTGCCGAAACCTTGCCGCCCGAGGTGCGCCCAGGCCAGTCGATTGAACTGCTTAAAGCCCTGCACATCCTGACGCGTGAGGGCAAGTTGAACCAAGACTCGCGGCGCAAGCTCAAGCAGGTGTACCACCTGTTCCAGTTCATTGAGAAATTACTGCAAGAACTACCGGTGACGGACGATGTGGCGCAGCCCACCTTGGCCGATCACGGCGCGGGCAAATCGTATTTGGGCTTCATCATTTACGACCTGTTCTTCAAGGCTTTGGGGCGCGGCACAATTTACGGCATCGAAACCCGGTCTGAATTGGTCGCGTCTTCGCGCGCCTTGGCCCAAAACCTGGGCTTTGAGCGCATGCAGTTTTTGAATTTGACGGTGGCGCAGTCCGCACAGTCCGACGTGCTGCCCGAACGCATTGACGTGGTCACCGCCTTGCACGCCTGCGACACCGCCACCGACGATGCCATCGCTTTTGGCTTGCAAAAAAAGGCCCGCTTCATGGTGCTGGTGCCGTGCTGCCAGGCCGAATTGGCCGCGCACCTGCGCCACAACAAGGCGCTGAATTTGAACCGCACCGCCTTGGCCGAATTGTGGCGTCACCCTTTGCACACCCGTGAAATCGGCAGCCAGCTCACCAATGTGCTGCGCTGCCTGTATTTGGAGGCCCAGGGCTACCAGGTCACGGTGACCGAGTTGGTCGGCTGGGAACACAGCATGAAAAACGAGCTGATTTTGGCGCGTCACACCGGGCAGAAAAAGCGTGTGGCCGCCGAGCGACTGCTGGCCTTGCTGCATGAGTTTGGCCTGGACGACTTGGCGCAAAGTCGCTTTCCGGGCTTGAATGGCGCAACGCCTTCCGTATCACCCTAAAATAAACCCTGGTTGGGTATTCAGCTTTTGGAGATTTCAATGCGTTCATGTGTGCATTCGCCTTGGCGGCTTCGCGCCCTTCGCGTGGCTTTCATCAGCTGGGCTTGCTTGGCGGGCAGTGCCGCCCTGGCCGATGCCATCCACCCGCGCTGGATCGGCGTCTGGTACACCGAAACCAAGCAGCGTTTGGGCGTATCAGACTCGCAGTTCAATCCTGGCACCGACAAGTGCAAATGGGTTGGTACCCGTCCGGCCAAGGCTTCGACTTGTGTGGCTTTTTATGACGGTTCCGTCTCCAAGTCCCAGGTCACCACCCAGTTGCAGCAAGCCGAAAAAGCGTCCCTGGAGCTGGCGCAAAAGCAATCCCTGCCTGCCGCTGATCTGCAAAGCATCAAAGACGACTTCAAGCGCAACCGGCAAGTAGTGGACAAAATGCCAGCCAATATTTTTCGCGTGGTCAAAACAATGACGCCCGAAGAGCAGGCCGGTGCGGGGCCCTGCGTGGATTACTTCTTCATTGACCAGCACCAGGTCTACAGCGTGATGGCCTGCGAAGCCGCACCCGATGCCTTCAGCATCAAGGCCTACAAAAAAGACTGACACATTAATCGGTTAATCGGGGTCAGATCCCGATTAAACTAGCTTTCTATTTTGGGATCTCCTCATGGCGCGTCAGCCCCGCCTTACTGTTGCCGCTTATCCCCACCATGTCATTCAGCGCGGCAATGACCGACAGGCTATCGTGCGCGACGATGCCGACCGAGAGCGTTTAAGGGGTTTGTTAACTGAGCACGCCGGTATTTTCAAAGTGGCCGTTCACGCGTATGTGATCATGGACAACCACCTGCATGTGCTGGCGACCCCAGAGACCGGTGAAGGTTTGCCCAAGTTCATGCAGGCGGTGGGGCGAAGCTATGTCCGCTATTTCAATTTGCGGCATCAGCGCACTGGCACTTTGTGGGAAGGGCGGTACCGCAGCAATCTGATTGAAAGTGAACGCTATTTGTTGGCCTGTATGGTCTACATCGATTTGAATCCGGTGCGCGCCGGCATGGTGGCGCAGCCTGTCGACTTTAAATGGTCGAGCCACAGGCACTGTATTGGGCAGGTCAGCGATAAATTGGTGACGCCGCACGCCCTGTTTTGGGGCCTGGGGAACACGCCATTTGCCCGTGAGGCGGCTTATGCTGAGCTGGTGAAAACCGGTCTGGCGCAGTCTGAGAAGGACCAACTCACGCGCGGCGCCCTTTCGGGTTGGGCTCTGGGGTCACCTGGTTTTGTCGGGCAATTGCAGCAGTCCACTGCGCGTCGGCTGGTCCCGGGCAAGGCGGGACGGCCTTTCAAAAAGACGACAGGTCAATCTGTCCCTGATTAATTTTACATTTGAGAGAGCCTGTAATTAATCAGTATCTGACCCCAATTAAAAATATTGGCATGTTTGCTGCATTGCACTACACTCTTCGATCTGCGTAAAAACCCTTAGGAGTGCGCCATGTCCACGGCAGCCGAAAAAGAATTCTTGCAACAAACCGGTCTGTACGACCCGGCGAATGAACACGATGCCTGTGGTGTCGGCTTTGTTGCTCATATCAAAGGCCAAAAGAGCCACGCCATTGTGACCCAGGCGCTGCAAATTTTGCAAAACTTGGACCACCGGGGTGCTGTGGGTGCGGACGCGCTCATGGGTGACGGTGCCGGTATCTTGATTCAGTTGCCTGACGCGTTGTACCGCGAAGAAATGGCCAAGCAAGGGCTGAACTTGCCACCCTTCGGTGAGTACGGCGTAGGCATGGTGTTTTTGCCTAAAGAGCATGCGTCGCGCATGGCCTGTGAGCAAGAGCTGGAGCGTGCCGTCAAGGCAGAAGGCCAAGTGGTCCTGGGCTGGCGCGATGTGCCGGTGAACCGCGACATGCCGATGTCACCCACTGTGCGCGAAAAAGAGCCAGTGATGCGCCAGATCTTCATTGGCCGTGGCGCCGATGTGATCGTGCAGGACGCGCTCGAGCGCAAGCTGTATGTGATCCGCAAGACCGCCAGCGCCGCGATCCAGAACTTGAACCTAACGCACAGCAACGAGTACTACATACCGAGCATGTCCAGCCGCACGGCGGTTTACAAGGGCTTGCTGCTGGCCGACCAAGTCGGAACCTACTACCTGGATCTGCAAGATGAACGCTGTGTCTCGGCCCTGGGCCTCGTGCACCAGCGATTCTCGACCAACACTTTCCCCGAGTGGCCCTTGGCTCACCCCTACCGCTATGTGGCGCACAACGGCGAGATCAATACCGTCAAGGGCAACTACAACTGGATGAAGGCGCGCGAAGGCGTGATGTCCTCGCCCGTGCTGGCCAATGACTTGCAAAAGTTGTACCCGATCAGCTTCGCCGGTCAGTCTGACACCGCTACTTTTGACAACTGCTTGGAACTGTTGACGATGGCGGGTTACCCCATCAGCCAGGCAGTTATGATGATGATTCCCGAGCCTTGGGAGCAGCACACCACCATGGATGAGCGTCGCAAGGCCTTTTACGAATACCACGCCGCGATGTTGGAGCCTTGGGATGGCCCGGCTTCGATTGTGTTCACCGATGGCCGCCAGATCGGCGCCACGTTGGATCGCAACGGCCTGCGCCCTTCGCGCTACTGCATCACCGACGACGACATGGTCATCATGGGTTCGGAAACTGGCGTGTTGCCGATCCCCGAAAGCAAGATCGTGCGCAAATGGCGTCTGCAGCCCGGCAAGATGTTCCTGATCGATCTGGAACAAGGCCGCATGATCGACGACGAAGAACTCAAGTCGAGCCTGTCCAGCAGCAAGCCTTACAAGCAGTGGATTGAAAACCTGCGCATCAAGCTGGACGACGTGGCCGAATCCGCCGTGGCGCCTGCTTCAGATGTGGCCTTGCTGGACCTGCAACAAGCCTTTGGCACCACCCAAGAGGACATCAAGTTTTTGCTGGCGCCTATGGCCCAAGCCGGTGAAGAAGCCTTGGGCTCTATGGGCAATGACAGCCCGCTGGCCGTTCTGTCTGACAAGAACAAGCCGCTGTACAACTACTTCAAGCAGTTGTTCGCGCAAGTGACCAACCCGCCAATCGACCCGATCCGCGAAGCGATCGTGATGTCGCTGGTGTCCTTCATCGGCCCCAAGCCCAACCTGCTGGACATCAACCAAGTCAATCCACCGATGCGCCTGGAAGTCAGCCAACCGATCCTGGACTTCGCCGACATGGCCAAGTTGCGCCACATTGACCAAGCCACCAAGGGCAAGTTCAAGAGCGCCACGCTGGACATCACCTACCCTGCCTTATGGGGCCGTGAGGGCGTGGAAGCCAAGCTGGCTTCGCTTTGCGCTGAAGCGGTGGACGCCATCAAGGGTGGTCACAACATCCTGATCATCAGCGACCGCGGCGTGAGCGCTACACAGGTGGCCATTCCGGCGCTGCTGGCGCTGTCGGCGATTCACCAGCATTTGGTGACCGAAGGGCTGCGCACCACCGCAGGACTCGTGGTGGAAACCGGTACCGCCCGCGAAGTGCACCACTTTGCCGTGCTCGCCGGCTACGGCGCTGAAGCCGTGCACCCCTACCTGGCCATGGAAACCCTGGCCTCCATGCACCAAGAGCTGTCGGGCGACTTGTCCCCTGAGAAAGCCATTTACAACTACGTCAAGGCCATCGGCAAGGGCTTGTCCAAGATCATGTCCAAAATGGGCGTGAGCACCTACATGTCGTACTGCGGTGCGCAGCTGTTTGAAGCCATTGGCATCGACAACGAAACCATCAACCAATATTTCACCGGCACGGCCAGCCGCGTGGGCGGCATTGGCGTGTTCGAGATCGGCGAAGAAGCGTTGCGCATGCATGCCGCCGCCTTTGGTGACGACCCGGTGCTGGCCACCATGTTGGACGCCGGCGGTGAATACGCCTGGCGCGCCCGTGGCGAAGAGCACATGTGGACGCCCGACGCGATTGCCAAGTTGCAGCACTCCACCCGTGCCAACAACTTCAGCACGTACAAAGAGTACGCGCAGATCATCAACGACCAAAGCAAGCGCCACATGACGTTGCGCGGTTTGTTTGAATTCAAAATCGACCCGAGCAAAGCCATTGCGCTGGACCAGGTGGAGCCTGCCGCAGAAATCGTCAAGCGTTTTGCCACCGGCGCGATGTCCTTGGGCTCGATCTCGACCGAAGCCCACGCCACGCTGGCGGTGGCCATGAACCGCATCGGCGGCAAGAGCAACACCGGTGAAGGCGGCGAAGACTCGGCGCGCTACCGCAATGAACTCAAGGGCATCCCGATCAAGTTGGGTGATTCTTTGAAGAGCGTGATTGGCGAAGAAAACGTCGAAGTCGATTTGCCTTTGGCTGCGGGCGACAGCTTGCGTTCCAAAATCAAGCAAGTCGCTTCGGGTCGTTTCGGTGTCACCGCCGAATACCTGTCCAGTGCCGATCAAATTCAGATCAAGATGGCCCAGGGCGCCAAGCCCGGTGAGGGCGGTCAGCTGCCCGGTGGCAAGGTGTCGGACTACATCGGCAAACTGCGTCACTCGGTCCCCGGTGTGGGCTTGATCTCGCCACCGCCGCACCACGACATTTACTCGATTGAAGATTTGGCTCAGCTGATTCACGATCTGAAGAACGTGGCGCCGCACAGCGACATCAGCGTCAAGCTGGTGTCTGAAATTGGCGTCGGCACGATTGCCGCCGGTGTGGCCAAGTGCAAGGCCGACCATGTGGTGATCGCCGGTCACGATGGCGGCACGGGCGCATCGCCTTGGTCGTCGGTCAAGCACGCGGGCTCGCCTTGGGAAATCGGCTTGGCCGAAACCCAGCAGACCCTGGTGCTGAACCGCTTGCGCGGTCGTATCCGTGTGCAGGCTGATGGTCAGATGAAGACTGGTCGCGACGTGGCCATCGGTGCTTTGCTGGGCGCCGACGAATTCGGTTTTGCCACGGCCCCGTTGGTGGTCGAAGGCTGCATCATGATGCGCAAATGCCATCTGAACACCTGCCCCGTGGGCGTGGCCACGCAAGACCCGAGCTTGCGCAAAAAATTCACGGGCAAGCCTGAACATGTCGTCAATTACTTCTTCTTTATCGCTGAAGAAGTGCGCCAGATCATGGCCCAGCTGGGCATTGCCAATTTCGACGATCTGGTGGGCCGCGCTGATTTGCTCGACATGAAGGCGGGCGTGGAACACTGGAAAGCCAAGGGCTTGGACTTTGGCCGCTTGCTGGCCGTGCCCCAAGTGCCCGCCGATGTGCCGGTGCGCCATGTGGCGACACAAGACCATGGCTTGGAAAAAGCCTTGGACAATGTGTTGATCGCCAAGAGCCGCGCTGCGATTGACCATGGCGAGAAGGTGAAGTTCATGGAAACCGCGCGCAACGTGAACCGCTCGGTCGGTGCCATGTTGTCGGGTGCGGTCACCAAGGTGCACCCCGAAGGTTTGCCGGATGACACCATCCGCATTCAGCTCGAAGGCACGGGCGGCCAGTCGTTTGGTGCTTTCTTGACCAACGGCATCACGCTGTACCTGATCGGCGAAGCCAACGACTACACCGGCAA
>CAIWWN010000221.1 GCA_903916355.1 uncultured Burkholderiales bacterium
AAAATGGCCGAAAAGGCGACGCATAGCAACACGGGCAAAATCAAAAACCAGGCCTTCTGGTTCACGGGCTTGATGGTCGTGCTCATGCCACGATCTCCTCATTCTTGTAAAAGCAGGTGTGCGCGCCCAGCACCTCAAGCCACACCAAGCTGCCCACGACCAAGACGGCGCCCTCGGTCGCGATGTCCGCCAGGCGGGCTTTGACCCTCTGCCCTTCGTGCTCGGCCGTGACAATGAAATGCGTGCCCACATCTTGCACCTGAATCACCCTCATGGGCAAGGACCCTGCAGTTTGCGTCTGCGCGACCGTCACATACTCCGGGCGTATGCCCAATTTGATGTCGCCCGCCGGCAGGGTCAATGCGGTAGGCAAGGTCAAGGCTTGCGAGCCCACCAGCACCGCATCGTGGGTCACCTGCGCACGGATGAAATTCATGCCGGGTGAGCCAATGAAGTTGCCCACAAAGGTGTGACGGGGTCGTTCAAACAAGTCAGCCGGTGAGCCCACCTGCACGGCGCGGCCACGTGTCATCACCACCACCTGCTCGGCAAAGGTCAAAGCCTCGACTTGGTCATGGGTCACGTAAATCAGCGTTAATTTGAGTTCGTGGTGAATTTGCTTGAGCTTGCGGCGCAGCTGCCATTTGAGGTGAGGATCGATCACGGTCAAAGGCTCGTCAAACAGCACGGCAGAGACGTCAGGTCGAACTAAGCCGCGACCCAGTGAAATTTTTTGTTTGGCATCGGCCGACAACCCGGCGGCGCGCTGGTTCAGCTGACCACTCATTTCCAGCATCTCGGCAATTTGACCGACACGCTGTTTGATTTTGTCTGCCGCCCACTGGCGGTTGCGCAACGGAAACGCCAGATTTTCGGCCACCGTCATGGTGTCGTAAATCACCGGAAACTGAAACACCTGCGCAATATTGCGCGCCTGAGGGGAGTCTTGTGTCACATCGCGGCCATCAAACAGAACTGTGCCTTGCGAGGGCGTGAGCAAGCCCGACATCACATTCAGCATGGTGGTTTTGCCACAACCCGAAGGGCCAAGCAAGGCATAAGCGCCGCCATCCTCAAAGCGCATCTTCAAAGGCAGCAAAGCATAGTCGCTGTCTTGCTGCGGGTTGGCGCTGTAGGCATGTGCCAAATCGAGATCAATGCGTGCCATCTCAATGCCCTCCTGCATGCAAAGGTGCAGGCATAGATTCACGCAGGGGGGCGAGCAACAACGCGCCTTGTGCGTCAAACACATACATCTGCGCAGGGTTCACAAACACCTCCATGGTGGCACCCAAATCAAAGTAATGCACGCCGGTCAGTTGCGCCACCACATTGCCCACCGCGGTCGTCACATGGACAAAGGTGTCGGAACCCGAAATTTCAGCCAACTCCACTCGGCCAGCATAGGCGGTGTCACCTGGTTGCCTCTTTACGCGAACAGCGCTGGCGCGCAGACCCAGCGTCAATGCGGCAGACGCCGTTTCGGGCAGGGCCAACGAGAGTGAAGTGCCATCGGCCAACTCGACGCCTGCCAACTTGCGGGTGGCGAGCATCAAATTCATCGGCGGGTCACTGAAGGCGCGCGCCACGCGCAAGGATTGGGGGTAATGAAACACCTCGGCCGTGGGGCCGTATTGCAGCAACTCGCCGGCATCCATCACCGCGGTGTAACCCCCCAGCAGCAAGGCCTCACCGGGTTCGGTGGTGGCGTAAATCACCGTCGACTCGCCCGTGGCAAACAAAGCGCCGAGCTCTTCGCGCAGCTCTTCGCGCAGCTTGTAATCCAGATTCACCAAGGGTTCGTCCAGCAGCATCAAAGGCGCACCTTTGGCCAAGGCCCGGGCCAGCGCCACGCGCTGCTGCTGACCGCCCGACAGTTCGGTGGGGTAACGGTCTAAAAACATTTCGATGTGCAGCTTTTCAGCCAAGACTTGCACGCGTTGCGCCACGTTTTGGTCACCGCGCAGCTTCATGGGCGAAGCGATGTTGTCGCGCACTTTCATTGAGGGGTAGTTGATGAACTGCTGGTACACCATGGCCACATTGCGCTCGCGTACCGGCTCACCCACCACATCACGACCATCGACCCACACACGGCCCGTGGTGGGCACGTCCAAGCCTGCCATGATGCGCATCAGGCTGGTCTTGCCCGCCTGGGTCGCACCCAGCAACACGGTGACATTGGCTGTTTGCGGAGCCAAGCTCATGTCGTACAGCCAGGTTTGTGCCCCGACCTTTTTGCTGACACCTTCTAGCGACAACTCCATCTCACCACCTTTGCAAAGCACACACGCCCGCAGCCAAGCTGCAGGATTCAAGCAAACGATTATTGTTCGTTAATTTTCGTTATTGATCGGTAATTACCCTTTGTTTGCGTTTTAATTTTCGTTTTACAGTTGAATTCAGCATTTCAAACAGCGAAAATCCAGGCCATGAATTCCAATCCGCGCCAAATCACCCTGCTTAAAGTGGTTCAAGAACTCGGCTCTGTGACGGTCGAACAACTGGCCGACAAATTGGGCGTGACCCTGCAAACCGTGCGGCGTGATGTGCAGCGCATGGCCGAGACCGGCCAAGTCACCCGCTTTCATGGTGGTGTGCGCGTGCCCAGCTCCACCACCGAAAACATCGGTCACCAGCAACGCGTGAGCCTGAACGCCGACGCCAAAACCCGCATCGCCCGCAGCGTGGCCGCCGCCGTGCCCAACGATTGCTCCTTGATGTTGAACATCGGCACCACCACCGAAGCCATTGCGCGTGCGCTCTCGCAGCACAAAGGTTTGCGGGTGATCACCAACAATTTGAATGTGGCCGCCATCTTGAGCGCCAACCCCGGCTGCGAGGTGATCGTGGTGGGTGGCGTGGTACGGGGTCGGGACCAAGGCATCGTGGGCGAAGCGGCGGTGGACTTCATTCGCCAATTCAAAGTCGACATCGCTTTGATCGGGATTTCGGGCATCGAGTCCGATGGCTCGCTGCGTGACTACGACTACCGCGAGGTCAAGGTGTCGCAAACCATTTTGTCGCACGCCCGTGAAGTCTGGTTGGCCGCCGACCACAGCAAATTCAACCGCCCCGCCATGGTCGAGGTCGGGACCATCTCCCAAATTGACCATTTGTTCACCGATGCCCCACCGCCAGATCCTTTTGCCGCGCTGCTGGGCGAGGCGCAAGTGCAACTGCATATTGCCGACTGATTGGAAAGACCCATTTCATGACCTACATCCTCGCCCTTGACCAAGGCACCTCCAGTTCGCGCAGCATCGTCTTCAACCCCGAAGGTCAGATCGTGTCGCTGGCGCAGCGCGAGATCACGCAGATCTACCCGCAACCCGGTTGGGTTGAACACGACCCTTTGCAGATTTGGCAAACCCAACTCGACACCGCACGCGAAGCCTTGAGCAAAGCGGGCATCAACGCCAATCAAGTCAGCGCGCTGGGCATCACCAACCAACGCGAAACCAGCGTGGTTTGGCACAAAACCACCGGCCAGCCCATCTACAACGCCATTGTTTGGCAAGACCGCCGCGCTGAACCCGCCTGCGTGGCCCTGCGTGAGCAAGGTTGGGCCGACCGCATTCAAGCCAAAACCGGCTTGTTGGTGGACGCGTATTTTTCGGGCACCAAGCTGCAATGGATCTTGGACCACGTGGAGGGCGCCCGCGCCCAGGCCGAGCGCGGCGAGCTGCTGTTTGGCACGGTGGACAGTTGGCTGATGTGGCAGCTCAGCGGTGGCGCCGTGCACGCCACTGACGTGAGCAACGCCTCGCGCACCATGCTGTTCAACATCCACACCAACCAATGGGACGAAGAATTGCTGGCGGCCCTGCGCATCCCAGCACGCATGATGCCGAAGGTCCACGCTTCCAGCGCGAACTTTGGCCACGTCAAAGCCGACTGGCTGGGCCACAGCATTCCCATCGGCGGCGTGGCCGGCGACCAGCAAAGCGCCCTGTTTGGCCAAGCCTGCTTCAGCGCTGGCATGGTGAAAAATACCTACGGTACCGGCTGCTTCATGCTGATGCACACCGGCGGCCAAGGCATGCTGTCTCAGAACGGTCTGATCACCACCAGCGCAGCGCAAGTTAACACCACACCGCAGTTTGCGATTGAAGGCAGCGTGTTCGTGGGCGGCGCGGTGGTGCAGTGGCTGCGCGATGGCTTGCACGCCATTCAAAACAGTGGCGAGGTGCAAGACTTGGCCGAAAGCGTGCCCGACTCCGGTGGCGTGATGGTGGTGCCCGCATTCACTGGCCTGGGCGCGCCGTATTGGAAGCCCGATGCCCGAGGCTCCATCACCGGCCTGACGCGCGGCAGCACCGTGGCCCACATTGCCCGGGCGGCGCTGGAGAGCATCGCCTTCCAAAGCGCGGCGCTGCTGCAGGCCATGAGCCGCGACCTGGCCTTGGCCGGTCAGGCGCAGGTGCGCGAGCTGCGGGTCGATGGCGGCGCGTGCGTGAATGATTTGCTGATGCAGTTCCAAGCCGATTTGCTGGGCATTGAAGTGGTGCGCCCCGAGGTGGTCGAGACCACCGCCTTGGGCGCCGCCTATCTGGCTGGGCTGTCTTGCGGCATTTACAAAAGCACCGATGAACTGAGCCAGCTGTGGCGGGTGGAGCGGCGCTTCAGCCCGCAACGCCCACCCGCTTACGCCACCGAGTTGATGGCGATGTGGGAGCACGCGGTCAAGCAGACGGTGCTTTAACCGAAGTTGGCGCCCGCCGCCATCGCGCCCAAGCGCGCGGTGATGGCGTGGAACTGCGCCACCGTCTCTTGCACAATCTGCGCGGCGCTGTGCACCTCATGAATCAAGCCCGCCGACTGCCCAGCCAGTGCGGGCGCGGCGTTCATGTTACCGCCAAAGTAAACGTCTTGAATGCCGTGAAAAGTCTCGGGGCCCATGACACCGGCTTCGTGCAGAGCGCGGGTGAAGTCGGTTTTCAGGGCCCGAATACAAGGGCTCGATTTGGTGTTCAGCACCCATGTGCCTGTGGCTTGCGCGTCCACGATGGCTTGTTTGTAATGGGTGTGCACCGGGCTTTCGGCGCAGGCCACAAAGCGCGTGCCCATCTGAATCGCCTCGGCGCCCAAGGCAAAGGCTGCGGCCATGCCCCGGCCGTCGACAATGCCGCCAGCCGCAATCAAAGGCACATCCACTTTTTCGCGAATCGCCTGCAGCAGCACCAAGGTGCTGACCTCTTCCGGGTTCTTAAATCCGCCGCCTTCTGCGCCCTCCACTACCAAGCCGTCAATGCCCGCCTCCACGCATTTGAGCGCCGTGTCCAGCGTCGGCACTGCGTGGTACACCACGATGCCAGCGGCCTTCAAAGGCGCAATGAATTTGGCCGGGCTGCCGGCCGAGGTGGTGACGAACTTCACCCCGGACTCGCAAACGAAACGCAGCATGGCGTCGTCCTTTAAAAACCGGATCGGCAAGTTCACGCCAAACGGCAAACCGGTTTCCACCATGGCGGTGATCTCGCGTTGGCAATTCGCCGTCTCGCCGGACGAAGTTTCGATGATCCCTAAGCCGCCCGCGCGTGACACGGCGCTGGCCAAAGTGCGGCGGGCAATCCAGCCCATGGGCGCTTGCAAGATGGGATAAGTGGCGCCCGTGTGGGCCAGTACGCGGTTCATGGGGTCGACTTTCGGTTGTGTTTGTTTGGAGGTTGATTTGTCAGGAATTCGGACGTTCCACCAGCGGCCATTGGGATGGAATTCGATCGCAGTGTCAATTTGGCCAAGTCGCGCAGGTGCGACCGTCTAAAACCAGCATCCGACCAACAACGGTATGACTTGGGCAACCCAGTGACACCCATGTCGTTTCAGCCAAAGCCCCTACATAGCGTGAAGGCTTTACGAGTTTTCAACAGCGGCCACTCTTTCAGGGTGATTTCAGCCATCGCTTTAGCCGGATTGATATCGAAAAACCTGGCATTGACAGAAATGTCCAAAGCTGCAAAATGGGCTTGCAACTGGCAATTCTATTTTTAAACAAAATTGCAACCCATTCACAAAATCACTCACAAACAGCACTCTATGCCAAACCATGATTTCAAGGCTTTTCATTCTGCAATGAAGAATCAAGTGGATGGGCAATTTTTGCCAAGTGTTTCAACAGCCCTGCTGCGAGGCAGGGAGGTGGTCGATACATTCTGCTACGGATTTGCTGATAAAGAAGCAGGAATTCCTTTACAAGAAGATCACATTTTCAGAATGTTCTCGAGCACGAAACTGGTGACTTCTTGTGCTGTGCTGATGCTTTTTGAAGAAGGTCGATTGAAGTGGGACGACCCCATCGAAATTTATATTCCGGAACTTGGCGCTCGACACGTATTGAGGCCCGGTGCGACAAGCATCGACGACGTTGAACCCGCCAAAACACCGATCACCATTCGACATCTCATGACCCATACTTCGGGTCTGTCTTATGGGCTGTTCGATCCAGGCACTGTCATGTTTAACGCTTACAACTCTGCTGCAGTGATGCATCCTGGAAAGTCGTTGAGTGAAATGATGACCACGCTCGCTCAACTGCCCCTTTCATTTCATCCTGGAACGCAGTGGGAATACTCTGTCGCAACAGATGTCTTGGGGCGTCTCGTTGAGGTTATTTCAGGCCAGTCGTTTGGTCAGTTTCTGTCAAGCCGCATTTTTGAACCACTGGGCATGATGGACACTGATTTCTGGGTGCCGGCAGACAAATTGAAGCGCCTGTGTGCACTGTATGTTGGCGTCGATCTTTTGGATCCGACGAAACCAGGACTGTATAGAGCCGACGACAAACCTTTTCCTGGCGCCTACACCCGCAAGTTACCCCGTGAGTCTGGCGGAGGCGGACTGGTATCCACGTTAGGCGATACCGTCAAGTTCATTCAGAGCTTTCTACCAGGCGGCCCAACACTTCTTAAGCCTGAAACTATCGATCTCATGTGCCGAAACCAATTGGCGGCCGATTTATGTGTTCGGTTTCCGAACATGCCTGCGTTTAAAAGCAAGGGATTTGGGCTTGGGTCCTCCGTGAGTATTGGAACCAGCGTCTTAGAGCCTGCAGATGTGGTCGGGGAGGTCGGTTGGGGTGGCCTTGCTGGCACCATTTGGTGGATAAATCCGCGAATTGGAATTGCGGGCGTATTGATGACTCAGCGGCATTTTGGATTTGGAAATCCCTTCTCCTTTGTATTCAAAGAGCAGGCGTACAGAGCTCTTGGCTTCAAATAAACCGTGATGAGGCGAGGCTGCCACGTTTCTAGAATGAAATTGCACTTTAAAAACAGGAGATAACTTTGAAAAGTTTTACCAAAATAATCTTGAGCGTTTCTGCATTGCTTATTCAGAGCGTCTCCGCTTTTGCGCAGATACCCAAGATCGAGTCAGAAGATTTTTATATTCCATCAAAGGCGCCGGGCATTCAACTGTTCATGCGCTACAAACACCCGGCAGGCGTCAAGGCCACGTCACCCGACAAAATTTTGCTCTTTGTGCACGGTGCAACTTACCCCGCAGAAACAGCTTTTGATTTGCCGATCGAAGGTGCCTCCATGATGGACCTGTTTGCAGCCAAAGGCTATGACGTCTACTTGGTGGATGTCCGTGGTTATGGACTTTCCACACGTCCCAAAGAAATGGATTTGCCTGCTCAAGACAATCCCCCTATCGTTCACACAGGGGATGCCGCAAGTGATTTTGGATCGGCGGTTGATGCCATCCTGAAACGACATGACGTACCCAAGATCAACGTCATGGGTTGGTCATGGGGCACTTCTATCGTTGGCTTGTACACCAGCATGAACAACCAAAAAGTCAATCGACTGGTCTTGTACGCGCCGATGTGGTTGTTTGCAAAAGAAACAACATTGCCATCAGGTCCCAATGCGGTCAAGCTGGGCGCTTACAGAAACGTTTCTAAAGACAGCGCCAAGTCGCGCTGGCTTAAAGGTCTGACACCCCAACAGGCCGAGGGCCTGATTCCTCCGGGCGTGTTTGAAGCGTGGGCAGATGCCACCTGGGCCACTGACCCCAAAGGATCCTCTGGCTACCTTCGCGCGACCAACGGCGTGATTGAAGATGTGATGACCCATTGGCAAGCCGATAAACCCATGTACGAGCCGAGCAAAATTACAGTGCCCACTTTCCTCATCCATGCAGAGTGGGATGCCGACTTGCCCATCTATCAAGCGCAAGGAGTTTTCAATGCTCTGACCCACACCCCCTACAAGCGCTATGTGGAGTTGGGTCAAGGTACACATACCGTCATGCTAGAGAAAAACCGCATGCAATTTTTCAGAGAAATTGTGGGCTTTTTGGACGAGAAAGAGCCAATGGCATTGAAATAAACGCTCAGCGTCTTTCAGTCCTAAGCCGGCAAATTTTGGCTGATCAAAGCCGGACAGAGCGATTGACAGCCAAGGGCATGGGAGTAGTCTTTTGGCTTTAAATGCTTAAATTTTTTGAGCTCTCAAGCCTTATGTCGCATCAAGAGCTTTCCGCAGCGGATGACAAACTCGGGGGAGTTTGTCAAAAACGGTCATTTCCTCCAAGCCTCCAATGGATGACACTGGCCAGTGCACTGCATTAAAAGTCGCTGGCGTTTTCAGCGCTCAGTTTTCGCCCAAGCTTCATAACGCGCTTTGTTGGCTTCATTCGGCGGATACAGACCCGGCAGCACCGCGCCGTTGTTCACCTCGTTCATGATCCAGCCTTCTAGGCGCTCTTGCTCCACCGCCGCCTCCACCACGGCGTCCAGCAAGTCCGCCGGGATCAGTACCGCGCCGTCGGTGTCGACCACCACGATGTCGTTGGGGAACACGGCCACGCCGCCGCAGGCAATGGGTTCTTGCCAATTCACAAAGGTCAGCCCGTTGACCGAGGCCGGGGCGGCGGTGCCTTGGCACCACACTGGCAGGCCGGTGCCGAGCACGCCGGCCATGTCGCGGATCACGCCATCGGTCACCAAACCTGCCACGCCGCGCTTTTGCATGCGTGCGCACAAAATATCGCCAAAGATGCCGGCGTCGGTCACGCCCATGGCATCGACCACCGCAATGCAACCGGCAGGCATGGCTTCGATGGCTGCGCGGGTGGAGATGGGCGAGCCCCATGAAGCGGGCGTGGCCAAGTCTTCCCGCGCAGGCACAAAGCGCAAGGTAAAAGCGCGGCCCACCACGCGGGGTTGACCCGGTTGCAGAGGTTGGGTGCCGCGAATCCAGACGTTGCGCAGGCCTTTTTTGAGCAAGACCGTGGTCAGGGTGGCGGTGGTCACGCCTGAGAGTTTTTGCACGATGGCGGGATCTAAATGCAAAGATTCAAGGGACATGGCAATTCCTCATACAGAGACACAAGTCCAAGGGACTTCAAAAATGTAAGCGCGCTTCAAGCGATCGGCTTGGCCAGGTACACCGCCTCACGCCCGACGATCGGCTCGCGGGTGGGCATCAAGATCGTGCAGTCGTCGCACAGGGCGCGAATTTCTTCGTCGCCGTTGATCGCGATCAGCTCGCCTTGGGCAAAGACTTCAAAACCCACGCAGGGTTTAACAAAACGAAACTCGGTGGACTTGACCATGCAGGTCTGCAGCAACTCGTAACGGCGCGCAGGGGCTGCGTTTGGCGCTTCGGTCACGCTGCGCGCAATCAAACCAAAGTGCGCCAAAAAGCCTTGCGTAGCCGCCAAGGCCACGTCGCCCGCGCTGGTTTTGAAATGCTGGCCGCACTCGACCACCATGGCCGCGCCGTGGTGCGAGGCCTCGCCAAACGCGCCGTACTGAATCAAGGGCGTGCCCGAGCCCAAGCCGTTGGGCATGACCAGATGAATCAGCGGCATGCCCACACTCAGCGCCACCTGGGCGTTACGCGCGAACGCGGGGTACACCCAAAAGGGCTCGACGTCCTGGCTGGTCGAGTGGATGTCCAGCACATGGTCGGCCGCGTCCACCACCGAACGCATCAGGCGCGCGCGGCGCAGCTCGGGGCTGTCGTCACTGCCATCCAGCAGTTCGTTGGACCAGATGCGGTTCATGTTGTGCACGATTTGGCGGCTGTCAAAGGGCTTGGCCGCATCAAAGCTTTCATACGCCTCGACGTTGGCAAAACTCAGGGTCAAGGTGCCGATCAAGGGCCGCACGCCGGTGTCCAGCAAATGCGTCACCGCTGTCATGCCGCACAACTCGTTGCCATGCGTGAGCGCATTGATCAGCACATGCGGGCCAGGTTGCCCGGATTCAAAGCGATGTACGTAGTCCACCCCGGTATTGCCTTGGCGGTAGGCACTCAGGTCGCGTGGCAAAACTTCAAGGGTGTGTTCAAGGGTCATGGGGTGTTGGCGCGGCGTATATCGCGAAGCATGAACAGATACAAACCTTCGACCTTGTCGCGGGCCCAGGGGGTTTTGCGCAAGAACTTC
The DNA here is from genome assembly GCA_903916355.1 of uncultured Burkholderiales bacterium. Taxonomy (GTDB): domain Bacteria; phylum Pseudomonadota; class Gammaproteobacteria; order Burkholderiales; family Burkholderiaceae_C; genus Limnohabitans_A. Next base: position 10,402 of record CAIWWN010000221.1, read on the forward strand.
AGGCTGGAGGCGACGCTGGGGTCGTGGGTAAAGCAACGCACCGGAATGCGCTCGCCCAGACCCTCCCAACCATATTGGTCGGCCAGGGCGGTGACGATGTTTTCCAAGGTCATGCCGTGCAAGGGATTGCGCGGCTGGGTGGAGGTCTCAAGAGATTCGGGCATGTGGCTATTTTGCAGCCAATCTGAACTCTTTTACTTCAGCACCTTCAAAGGCAGCTCGCCGCCGTTGGGAATTGGGGTGCGGTCCACGTTCAGCACCATCGCCACCAAGACGTAATAGCCGTTGACCGCAATCAGATCCATCACGCCTTGCTCGCCAAACTGGTCGACCACGGCTTTGTAGCTCGCGTCACTGACCCGCTTTTGGGTGTGCAGCTCTTGGCAAAAGTTGTAGACGATTTCTTCATCCGGCTTCATGCCGGTGGGGCGCTGGCCGGCGGCCACAGCCGCGGCCACCTCAGGACTGAGCCCGGCTAACAAGGCTAAGCGATGGTGGGCATGCCACTCATACTGCGCATTCCATTGCCGTGCGGTGATCAAAATTGCAAACTCGTTCAGGCGCGCACCCATGGTGCTTTTAAAGCGGATGTACGTGCCTACTTTTTGCAAATGGTCGCCGAGTTCGGGGCTGCGCAAAAAGACATTGAAGGGGCTGCCCAAGGACGCACTGTTGGCGGCAGAGCCCGGCACAGCGGCGCGCGGGCCGGAGCGGATGTTATTCGCCAGCTCGCGCTGCGCCGGTGTCATTTGCTCTTGGCTCAGCAACTGAAAGCGCACCGGCCCTGCAGGCGCTGGCGTCTCCATGACGGCGCAAGAGGCCAAACACAAGGGGATACAGCAAACCGCCATGCGGGCGGCAGACAACCAAATCGAATTCATATGTGTCTTATATGGATGCCTCCCGGGTAG
>CAIWWN010000222.1 GCA_903916355.1 uncultured Burkholderiales bacterium
ACTCAACAAAGGGAGGAAAACCGGGGCTGAAAACGGCAGCACCCTAAAATCAAAGCGCGCAACACCGCCATCGGTCACGATCACCGGAATCGGCGGTCACGTTCGCCGGAATACGCAGCCATAGGTCACCGCGTTGTGCGCCTTGGCGCGTTCGGCTCGGGCTGCGCGTGTTTCGGTGGGCAGGGCAAACGCCACGTAGGCCAGTACGTCGTAGAGGTCGCTTTTTTCGGCGTCGATGATGCGTTGCATTTCGCGCAGCGGGTCGCGGCCAAAGCCTTTGTCGGCCAGGCCGTTCAGCAGCGCCTTGCGTGTGCTGGGGTCGGCCCACAGGGTGCGCAGCTCGTCTTCGTTTTTAAAGAATTCGGGCAGGGCGCCAAACAGGCTTTCGAGAAATTGTGCTGGCGACAGCGGCTTGCCGTCTGGCCCCCAATAGCTGGTGGACGAGATGTGTTGGATAGTGCGCTGTTTGCCATCGGCCAGCTTGACCACCAGCTTCGCCGGACGCTCGTCGCCCGGCTCGCGCACCTTGGGTGGCTCAGCCGGCTCTTGCGGCTGCCAGCTGGGTGGCAGGGGCTTGGGTGTTGGTTCTTCGGGTTCGACCGGCTCACCGTCCCAATCGGCATCGTTGAACTTGTGGTGCGCCTTCACAAAGTCGTAGATCGTGAAGTAGTCCTTGCCGTCATACAGGCGCGTGCCACGCCCGATGATTTGTTTGAACTCGATCATCGAATTCACGGGCCGCATCAGCACGATGTTGCGCACGTTGCGGGCGTCCACGCCTGTGGAGAGTTTTTGCGACGTGGTCAGGATGGTGGGCAGCGATTTTTCGTTGTCCTGAAACTGGCTCAGATGCTGCTCGCCCAGCTTGCCGTCATCAGAGGTCACGCGCACGCAGTAGTCGGGCGCGGTGCTGGTTTTCATTTGGTTGATCAAATCGCGCACCAGCAGCGCATGTTGTTGGGTGGCGCAAAACACGATGGTCTTTTCGCGTTGGTCGATGCTGTCCATCAACAACTTGACTCGGTAGGCCTCTCGCTCCTTGATCACGATGCTGCGGTTGAAGTCCTTTTCGGTGTATCGCTTGCCCACCTCGACATCGCCCATGAGAACCATGTCGTCGGCGGTGTAGACGTAATCGTCCAGCGTGGTGGCAAATTGCTTCACGCGAAACGGCGTCAAGAAGCCATCGTTGATGCCTTCCTTGAGCGAGTAGGTGTACACAGGGTCACCAAAATAGGCGTAGGTGTCGGCGTTGAGCGTGCGCTTGGGCGTGGCGGTCAGGCCCAGCTGAACGGCGGGGCTGAAGTAATCCAAAATCGCCCGCCAGCTGCCTTCGTCGTTCGCGCCGCCCCGGTGGCACTCGTCGATGATGATGAAGTCGAAGAAGTCCGGTGGGTAATCGCCAAAGTAGGGCGACGGTTGCCCATCCTTTTCTGGCCCACTCATGAAGGTCTGAAAGATCGTGAAGAACACGCTGCCGTTCTTGGGCACACGGCCTTTCTTCTTGATCTCGTCCGGCTCAATGCGCACCAGCGCATCGTCAGGGAAGGGTGAAAACGCGTTGTAGGCCTGGTTGGCCAAGATGTTGCGATCGGCCAGAAAAAGGATGCGCGGGCGGCGGCTGGGCTCTGTGCCTTCTTTCCAGTCCTTCATGTTCCAGCGGCTGTGAAACAGCTTCCACGCCAGCTGAAACGCGATGAAGGTCTTGCCCGTGCCTGTGGCCAGCGTCAGCAGCACACGGTCTTTGCCATTGGCCACCGCCTCCAGCACGCGGGTGATGGCGGTCTCTTGGTAATAGCGGCCCGTCCAGGTGCCGCCTTTGTCTTCGAGCGGCACGGTGGCAAAGCGTTTGCGCCATGCGGCTGCTTGCGCCTCGCTCTCGCCAAAAGCCATGTCCCAAAGCTCGTCAGGCGTGGGGTAGCGGGCCACTTGCTCTTCAGCCCCCGTGTGCATGTCGATGCCGTAAATGCCCTGGCCGTTGGTGGCATAGGTGTGGCGAATGGCCAGCTTGGCCGCGTAGCTCTTGGCCTGGCCCACGCCCTCGGTCAGCGGCTTGGCCCAGGCTTTGGCCTCAATCACCGCCAGCTTGGTGTTGCGGTAGACCAGCACATAGTCCGCAATGTCGGCCCGCGCCCGCTTGCCCGCCCCTTGCAGGCGACCTGCGGTGATGTTGTGCTCGCGCAAAACGCGGCTGCCATCGACCTGGCCCCAGCCTGCGGCGACCAGGGCGGGGTCGATGTGTTCGGCTCGGGTTTCGGCTTCGTTCATGGCTGCAAGCCTCTGGTGAGTAGTTTGGCGTGGTGCTTGGCAAACCAGTTGGCTACGGTTTTCAGGAACGACTCGACCAGTTCAAGCGCTTCTGTCAATTCATCTGTACTTACTTGAAAGCCTGCCCGGTATTTGCGGTTGCGCCAATCGCGCAGCGTGTCCAGTTCGTCGAAGGCCATGATACTCAGCGACACCGCCTGTGCGGCACCCTCAAGAGCTGCTGCGTGGTGGCCTTTGTCACTGGTGATGCGCCAGCCCTGTGCTGCAGCCACCGCCAGGCTTGCCATCAGCACGGCATCCCAGGCCGCGTCCATGCGGGTGCCGGATGACACAGCGGTTTGCCGAGCATCGGTCAACTTGACCTGCGCACTCTGCAGCCAGGCCACTGCGTCCTTGGCGTTGGTCGCTTGCTGTTTGACGGGGGCATCTGGTTCACTGGCCAGACGCTGAAAAGATCTCAGCATCAAAATGTCCAATCAGCGGAATGCGAGGGCTTTGGACGACTTCTTGGGCAAAGCTTTCACGGTCGGTTACCTGTTTTCTGAATGCTTCTATCGTACACGCAGTGACGTGCACCTTTCGGCCCAACTGGCGACCGGCAGGTCTGAGTGCGGCGTTGACCTTGAGCTCAGAAGCTGTGCCCAAAATCAGCACGTCCACATCGCTGTTGGCTGTGGCTTCGCCCCGGGCTACGGAGCCAAACACCAGGGCCACTTTGATCCCCTTTAGTTTCTCTAAGGTTCCCCGCAGAGTACACACCAGCGCACTGTCTTGCTGCATGAGCGTGACCAGCGGTGCCAACTGAGGGTCTGTGCTGGCGTAATAGCGGGGCAGGCCATCCTGCTGGCGGCGCTGCACCAGGCCAGCCACGGACCAGCGCTTAAGCAAGCGGGCCGTGTTGCCGGGGTCGATGCCCGAGGCCGCAGCCAGTTCACGCGGACCAAAGCCCCGGCCCGGTTCGGCAAACAGTGCTTGCAGGACTTTGAATCGGGCCTGTCCGCCAAAAACCTCAATGAGTTGGGCTTCGTTCATGGTTTGATGTTGAATTGACAACGATGTTGTTGAATATACATCAATGTAGTCAAATCGACAACATGGGTTGGTCCAGCTAAGCCGTGGTCAAAGTTGCCCGCTGAAGGCTTGGTGCAGCAGGGATTTTTTGAGGTCGTCAAGGGCAGTGAGTTTTTGGCGGTAGATGGATTCGAGGCGCTGAGACTCTTCGCTCAGCACATCCAGTTTCGCAACAATGCGCCGTTGCTCTTCTACTTTTGGAAATGGAAACCGCTCGTTTTCGAAGGTTCCCATGTTGATATTGGCTTGGGCGCTGCCTTGCCCCAATGCTTGCAGCCGAGCTTTGAAAGATTGCAGAACATACTCGACGTAGCCTACCTCGGCTTCATTTGGATTGGGCACCACGCCAATGACACTGTCAGGAAAGCAAGCGTCAAATCCCAAGATGCCTGTTTCTGCAATGTTTGCGGCGATGGTGATGCAAATGGTCCCTTTGGGCCACAGTTTGCTTTGGGCAAGACCTGCTTCGCTGTATGTCTGTGAAAACTCCGTGATGATGTGCTCAGCGTTACGCACGTCCCCAGTCTGAACAAAAGGATATTTGCCACCGTACAGCGCAGGGTCGTTGCGTGGTCTGTGGCGTGACTTGCCTCGACCAAAGGTGGTTGATATTTGCTCTAGTGTTTTGTCTTCCCAATTGGCACCACGTGTAGAAAAAATGGCTTGAAGTTGGCTTTCGAAAAGGTCACGGTCGTTTTTGAGGTTCTTTTCGGCGTTGGCTTTGGCGGTGGCGATGTCGGCAAATGCTTCGTCGAGGAGGGTGACGATGCGGCGTTGTTCTTCAACAGACTCCGGATGCTGAAAAGCCAATGGGGCTAGATTTGTTCGCGTGATTTGAGGTTGAGCTGCGCCAGTAATTGCCTGTGAAATATCAAGGCCGCCTTTGAATAGATATTCCAAGAATTTAATGACGATCGAAGAGTTCAGTGGTCGGATGACCATCGCGTTACCAGTTATCCATGAAAACGGATCTGAAACATTGACAGCACCACACGTCGCACCCCTACAAGTGACTAATAGCTGTGGTTCTTCGTGATTGAATTTGTCGTATCGACCAATAACACCATTTGCTCCGAATACGGGATAAGGGCCGTCCTCAACCATTTCTTTGGTGGAGATTGTTTTTGGCTGATAAATATGACAGCTTTCTCCAAGCGTTGTCGTTGCCCAATTGCTCATACCAAAAGCTCACGAATACTTGTGAGTACCTCTGCCGCCTCGGCATCCAGTGCTGCGATCTCGTCCAGTATGTCTGCCGGGCTGCGATGCACCACTTCTTCGCCGCTGTTAGGGTTTTTAACCGACAGGTCAAACGTGCCCAGGTTCTCGCTGCTGGCGGGCACGCTCCAACTTTTGGGCGAGTCGGGCCATGTTTTTTGCAGCTGCACAAACTCCACCAAATCTGCATCGTTCAGCGGGTTGGTTTTGCCCATGTTGCGGCCGGGGTCCAGTTGGTAGAACCAAGTCTGGCGGGTGGGCTCGCCTTTGGTGAAGAACAGCACCACGGTTTTGACGCCCGCACCCTGAAAGGTGCCGCCGGGGCAGTCCAGCACAGTGTGCAAATTGCAATCGATCAGCAGCTGTTTGCGCAGGGCCATGCTGGCGTTGTCGGTGTTGCTGAGGAAGGTGTTTTTGATGACCACCGCCGCACGGCCCCCGGCACGCAGGCTTTTGATGAAGTGCTGCATGAACAAGAAGGCGGTTTCCCCGGTTTTGATGGGGAAGTTTTGCTGCACCTCTTTGCGCTCTTTGCCGCCAAATGGTGGGTTGGCCAGGATCACATCAAATCGGTCACGCTCTTGGATGTCGTTGATGTTTTCGCCCAGCGTGTTGGTGTGCACGATGTTGGGCGCCTCGATGCCGTGCAGGATCATGTTCATGATGCCAATCACATAAGCAAGGCTCTTTTTCTCTTTGCCGTAGAAGGTGCGCTTTTGCAGCGTCTCCAGGTCATCGGCCTTGGTGGCTTTGGGGCTCAGATACGCAAAGGCTTCGCACAAAAATCCGGCTGACCCGCAGGCCGCGTCGTAGATGCGTTCGCCAATTTGGGGCTGCATCACCTCGATCATGGCGCGGATCAGCGGGCGCGGTGTGTAGTATTCGCCGCCGTTGCGCCCGGCGTTGCCCATGTTTTTGATCTTGGCTTCGTACAGGTGCGACAGCTCGTGTTTTTGGGCTTGGCTGCCAAAGCGCAGTTCGTCGATGCGGTCGATCACGTCGCGCAGGTTGTAGCCGCTCTGGATTTTGTTGGTGATTTCGCTGAAAACTTCACCGATTTTGTATTCGATGGTCTGCGGCCCGCTGGCGCGTTGCTTGAAGCCTGCCAGATACGGGAATAGTTTGGCGTTGACAAAGCCTTTGAGGTCGTCGCCCGTCATGGCGGCGTTGTGGTCGAGCTTGCCATCCGCAGCTTTGGGCGCGGCCCATGCGGCCCAGCGGTAGGACTCGCCCAAGATGAACTGGTAGTCACGCCCCTCCAGCACCGCCTCGGTGGCTTTGTCGGCTTCGAGGGCGTCGAGGTACTTTAAAAACAGCAGCCAGGAGGATTGCTCGGTGTAGTCCAGTTCGCTGGTGCACCCCGCGTCTTTGTGCAGGATGTCATCGATATTTTTAAAGGTTTGTTCGAACATAGGTTTGCATTTTAGGGGTTGGTACCACTGCGGTCATGCTTTACGTTCACCGCTCCAGCTCCCCATGCCGGTGACAACTCACCAAATGGTCGTTGACCATGCCTGAAGCCTGCATGAAGGCATAACAGATGGTGGAGCCGACAAACTTGAATCCGGCTTTTTTCAGGGCCTTGCTCATGGCCTCGGACTCGGGGGTTTGTGCGGGCACCTCGCGCATGCTGAGGCGTTGGTGTTGCAGGGGCTGGCCGCCTACAAACTGCCAAACAAACTGACTCAAGCTTTGTCCGCTGGCTTGCAGCGCCAAGTAGGCTTGGGCATTGGTGATGGTGGCCGCCACTTTTAAACGGTTGCGCACGATGCCGGGGTTGGCCAAGAGTTCAGCTACTTTGGCGGCGTCATAGCGGGCTATTTTTGCAGGGTCAAACTGGTCAAAAGCCCCTCGGTAAGTCTCACGCTTTTTTAAAACGGTGGACCATGAAAGCCCCGCCTGTGCGCCTTCCAGGTTGATCAGTTCAAACAGAGCGCGGTCGTCGCGCAGGGGCACACCCCACTCGGTGTCGTGGTAGTGGCGGTAAAGTTCAAAGCCTTCACACCAGGGGCAGCGTTGCACAGTGGTACTCAATGGGCCAACGCGAAGTCGATAAACCCGCGCTCCACTGAAGTTGAAATCAACCGGACCTTGACCGTTTGGCCGATTCGCAATCGATCATAAATGCCGGTGAGCCGACCTTCTGCTGGCGGATGAAAAATTCGCACCCAGGTGCCTTTCTCGCCCGCGCCGGTGATGACCCCTTCAAACTGCTGGCCGATGAAGCCATGCAGCAGCAATGCGGCTTCGGACTTGCGCACTTGGCGCTCCACTTTTTGCGCCGCATCTTCTTGCGTGGTGCAGTGGGCCGCCAGGTCGGCCAACTCGGTGATGGAATAGGGCGGTTCAATGCCAGCCAATACCGCTTTGATCAAGCGCAAGGTGATCAGGTCTGGAAAGCGCCGATTGGGCGCGGTGGAGTGCATGTAGTCGCGCACCGCCAGGCCAAAGTGGCCGATCTGCGCGCTGTGGCTTTGCTCCACCACATACTGGCCCGAGCCCATCAGTTTCACGATCACCAGCGACAGATCCGGGAAGCGCAGAGGGTCTTTTTTGTGCTGCTCGGCCAAGAACACTTCCAGGGCTTTGCCATCGGGTTCGTGCGGCAAGCTGGTGCCATATTCCAGCGCCACTTGCACGATGCGCATCCAGCGCTCGGGCGAATGCACCACCCGGCGCAAAGAGGCTTGGCCATGCGCAGCGAGAAAGCGTGCGGTGCAACCGTTGGTCACGATCATGAATTCTTCGATCAACTGGCGCGCGCGGTTTTGCACTTGCTGTCGGATGTCGGTGATGCGGTCGCCCTCAAACAAGGCCTTGGGCTGAAAGGTTTCAAATTCCAGCGAGCCTTCGGCCCGGCGCAACACGCGCAGCTTTTGCGCCAGTTCGTCTTGCAGGCGCAATTGGGTGTTCATGCCTTTGACGCGCTGGGCAGGTTCGGGCAGTTCGCCTTCACCTTCAATCCAGGCCGAGACGGCGTCATAAGCGAGTTTGGCTTTGTTGCGCACCTTGGCGCGGTAGATGGACGAGGTCATCAAGATGCCATCGCCACTGAAGACCATGTCGTTGACCAAGGCCATGCGGTCTTCGTCAGGATTGAGCGAGGTCAGGTCGGTACACAGTCGCTCGGGCAGCATCGGAAACACCAGCGCCGAGGTGTAGACCGAGGTGGTGTTGGTGCGAGCATGCGCGTCAATGGGCGAGCCTTTTTTCACCAAAGCGTCCACATCGGCAATGGCCACATACACCCGCACCTGGCCTTTATCTAAAGGATCGATAGCGGTCAGTTGGTCCAGGTCGCGCGAGTCGTCGTTGTCAATCGAGCACCACAGCAAGGCGGTCAGGTCGCGGATGCTGTCGTGGTTTTCCAGCGCCGGGCCCTTGAGCGCCCCCACTTGCTTCTGCACCGCTTGGGGAAACGCAGGCTCTAAGCCGCGGCTGAACATGGCCCATTTGGCGATGGTGCCGAGATCGGCCCGGTGGTTGGACAGGGAGTGGCGCATGGTGGACCTCAGGGTGTCAAGTGCAAGGTGTATTCAACAACCAAGCCATCATGCGCCTTTGTGCGCTGCAGCACGGAAAAACAGCCCAAGTGTCCGTAGGTCATATCAGTGGTTTTGCTTGTGACGCGTTAAAGGGGGATCGCTCAGCCACTTTGGCGACATAGAGGGGGCGGTACGCGCACCAAAATGAGTCGACCCTTTTGGGCTATGCCCGACTCACTTTACCTCCTGATCGTTATTGATGTTGTCACTTTCCTTTCGCCGTTTGGCTTGGTCTAATTTGCTCGCGCAGTCGGCCGAGCAGCTGAGTTTGGCGGCGGTGCCCATCGTCGCGGTGTTGCTGCTCCACGCCGGGCCGGGCGAGATTGGGTTTTTGGCCTCAATCCAGTCGCTGCCGTTTTTGCTGCTGTCCATGCCGCTGGGCTTGCTGGCCGACCGCACCTCGCGCAAGCGCTTGATGGCTTTGGCCGAAGCATTGCGCGCCTTGGCCTTGCTGCTTTTGTTTGTGCTGGTGGTGAGTGAGCAGGTCTCTATTGGTGCTTTGGCGGTCATTGGCTTTATGGCGGCGGTGGGCACGGTTGCGTTCAGCGTGGCCGCGCCGTCACTGGTGCCTGCGCTGGTGCAGGTTGAGGGTTTGGCCCGCGCCAACGGGCGTTTGGAGTTGGCACGCAGCACCGCTTTTGCCGCCGGGCCTGCGCTGGCCGGCGCACTGATTGCATGGACCGGAGCCTCGGCCGCGTTTGTGCTGTCGGGCATCTTGTCGGTGGCGGCGGTGTTCTTTTTGCTCGGTATTCAAGAGCCCAAGCGGGCACCCTTGCCGCCGCGCCACCCCTTGCTGGAGCTGAAAGACGGCGCCCAGTGGGTGTGGCGCAGCGACTTGCTTCGGCCGATTGTGTTCACCTCCATCGCTTGGAATATTTCTTGGTTCATGCTGCAAGCGGCTTATGTGCCGTATGCGATTCGCGTGCTGGGTTTGGACGCCAGTGGCGTGGGCGTGACCTTGGCCTGCTATGGCGTGGGCATGATTTTGGGTGCGTTACTGGCGCCGCGTGTGGTCGGCGCTCTGCGTTTTGGGCACGCAATTTTGTTAGGACCCTTCTTTTCTGTGCTGGCGGCCACAACCATGGCGTTGTCTTTGTATTGGCCCCAAGGGTGGGTGGCCGCGCTGTCGTATTTCTTCTTTGGCGTGGGGCCCATCATTTGGACGATCACGTCCACAACCTTGCGCCAAACCGTGACACCGCGCGCCATGATCGGACGCGTCACCTCCATCAACATTGTGGTGAGCACCGGCGCGCGGCCTCTGGGCGCGGCCCTGGGCGGCTTTGTCGGCGTCACATGGCCGGTGTCGGTCAGCTTGTGGATGGTGGTGGCGGGCTTTACCGTGCAAGCCATCATCATCACCGCGTCCAAGGTGCGCACCTTAAAGCGCTTGCCCGATCCACTGCCCGATTAACGATCAAAAAGGAGATGCAAAGATGACACAAACCGAATTTGAAAACTTGCTACAACGGTTCAGCGCTGCTGCTGAACGCGGTGATGGCCAAGCCTTTGCCGAATGCTTCACGCCGGATGGCATCTACCACGACTACATCTACGGCGACCACACGGGCCGTGCTGACATTGCCCACATGATGTCGGATTTATTCCACCGCGACGCCGGGCCGGACTACCGCTGGGAAATGTTCGAGCCGGTGTGCAATGGCCACATCGCTTACGCGCGTTCCTTGTCCAGCTTCACTTCCAAGGTGCCTGATTTTGCTGGGCGTCAGGTGGTGATTGACGGTATCAGTCGGTTCGAACTGCGAGACGGGCTGATCTGCGATTACAGCGAATCGGTCAACGGCGGCGTGGCCATGGTGCAGTTGGGTGTGGCCGCACCGCGTCTCGAAAAAGTGCTGCAGCGCTGGAGCAGCCAACTGCTGGCGCAGCCCGCGACCCAGGCGTTTTTAACCCGCGCCAAGGGTTCGGTTTGACAACTTTATTCAGTGATAGAAAGAACTCTCATGACCTACCAGCACATTCTTTATAACGTTGAGCACCGCATTGCCACCATCACCTTGAACCGGCCCGACAAGTTGAACGCCTGGACCGCGATCATGGAGAGCGAAGTGCGCCAAGCCATGAACGCCGCCGCCGCAGACGATGGCGTGCGCGCCATTGTGCTCACCGGTGCAGGGCGCGGTTTTTGCGCAGGCGCTGACATGGACTTGCTCAAAGGCCTGGACCCAAGCGACATCACCGCCACCACCTGGACGCAACCCTTTGATGTGAACCAAAGGCTGGACTACCAAACGCGCTATGGCTTTTACCCGGCCATACCCAAGCCCATCATCGGCATGCTGAACGGCGCCACAGCGGGCATTGGTATGGTGCATGCGCTGTATTGCGACATCCGCTTTGCGGCCGACAACGCGGTGTTCACCACCTCGTTTGCCCGGCGCGGCCTGATTGCCGAGCACGGCCTGAGCTGGATGCTGCCCATGATCGTGGGCCATGCCAACGCCATGGACCTGCTGCTGTCAGCGCGCAAGGTGTTGGCGCCCGAAGCCCAGGCCATGGGCTTGGTGAACAAAGTGTTTGCGGCCGACCAATTGGCCGAGGCGACCTATGCCTATGTGCGCGACTTGGTCGACAACGTCTCGCCCCGTTCTATGGCCGTGATCAAACGCCAGCAGTACGACGCCCCGTTCCAGAACCTGGCGGAGAACACCCGCCAAGCCAATGCGGAAATGCTGCACAGCTTTGCCAGCGAAGACTTTCGCGAAGGCGTGGCGCACTTCATGGAAAAGCGCGCTGCGCAATTTACCGGGCGCTGACGCGCACTGCCCAACAGGGCTGCATTTTAGCGGGGCAGGCTCATCATCGGAATGTCTTTGGCGCTGGCCAACTTGTCCAGTTGTTGACGCGTTTGACTGGCCAAAAAGTTTTCAATGGCCCGATGCGTGCTGAGTTTGAACATGTCTTTGGACGGGTGGCTGATTTGTGCGCCAGCGGCCTCGCACAGGCTGGTGGCAAAGTGGGGCTCCAGCGCGGCCACGGCCACGCGGCCATTTTTGCAGGCATACACCCGGTAACCCGCATGGGCACCGCCGACCGCACCCTCGGGCGTGGTCATGCGCAGACGGCGGGGCAAGGCCAACCAAGCCGCAGCCTCTGACAAAGCCACTTCATGGCGACTGCCTTGGCCTGTGGTCTTGAGCGTCAGCACGGCTTTGAGCGCGGCTTCACTGGCCATGAGAGCGCCGCCCATGTCGGCAAACAGGCTGGGCGGCAGGCCCATGCCATTGACCAAGCCGACTTCGGCTTGGTAAGTTAAATCGTGGCCTGGTATTTCGGCCAGCGGCCCGGGAGCGCCCACCACTTCAATCAGGCTGAGGCCGGGGTACTGCTTGTGCAGGCTCTTCCAGCCTAGGCCCAGTTTGTTCAAGGCCGAGGGGCGAAAGGAGGTCAAGAGCACATCGGTGTTGGGCAGGAGGGTGTGGATGGCGGCTTGCCCTGCCGCAGTTTTCAGATCCAAGGTTTTCCCTTTGACACCTTTGTGGAACAGGGCGTAGCCATCGGGCGTGTAATGGAACATCGGGTCACCAGAGGGCGGGTTGATCTTGGTGCACGACGCGCCCATTTGCGCCAAACGCATGATGGCCGCAGGTCCGGGCAGGTTCAGGGCCAGTGTGACAACGCGCACGCCGCGCAGGGGTTTTGAAGATGACATGCAGTGCCTTTGTGAATCAAGGCCTCTATTATGAAGAAGGCCACTTGCGCGGCCTTGTCATATGGGTGCCATTCAGCTCGCTCAGTGTCCGAAATCCAACGGCAATCCCACATAATTTTCCGCAATGGTTCGCGAGCCCGATTCACTGTGGATCAGGTAGTCAAGTTCGGCGTCTTGGAACTTTTGGCCGATCGCTCCATTTTCTGGAAAGTGGTGCATCAAGCTGGTGAACCACCAACTGAAGCGCTCCGCACGCCAGATGCGGCGCAGGCATTTTTCTGAATAGTGGTCAATGCCCGCTTCGGTGTTGTCTTGGTAGTACTCGATGAAGGCGTTGGACAAATACTTCACGTCGGTGGCGGCCAGGTTCAAGCCCTTGGCCCCGGTGGGCGGCACGATGTGTGCGGCGTCACCTGCCAAGAACATGCGGCCAAAGCGCATGGGCTCGGTGACGAAGCTACGCAGCGGGGCAATGCTTTTCTCGATGCTCGGGCCGGTGACCAGATGCTCGCGCGCCTCGGGGTCCAGGCGGTTGCGCAACTCGGCCCAAAAGGCATCGTCAGACCACTGCTCGACCTTGTCGGTCAGGGGCACTTGCAGGTAGTAGCGGCTGCGGGTGGCGCTGCGCTGTGAGCACAGGGCAAAGCCGCGGGTGCTGTTGGCGTAAATCAGTTCGTGGTGCACGGGCGGTGTGTCTGACAACACGCCCAGCCAGCCGAACGGATAGATTTTTTCAAACTCTTTGATCGAGCCCTTGGGCACACTGGCACGGCACACGCCGTGAAAGCCGTCGCAGCCCGCAATGAAGTCGCATTCAATGGTGTGCAGATGGCCGTTTTTTTCGTAAGTCACGCGCGGTTTTTGGCTGTCGAACTCGTGCACTTGCACATTTTCGGCTTCGTACACCGTGGGCAGGCCGGCAGCCTGGCGGGCGTCCATCAGGTCGCGGGTGACTTCGGTCTGTCCATAGACCATGACGTTTTTGCCACCGGTCAGCTTGTTCATGTCGATGCGGTGCCGCGCGCCGTTGAACAACAGGTCAAAGCCGCCATGCACCAAGCCTTCTTGGTGCATGCGCTGGCCCACGCCGGCTTCGTCCAAAAGGTCCATGCTGACTTGTTCCAAGACACCTGCACGGATGCGCGACAACACATAGTCGCCGCTTTGGCGCTCGACGATGATGGCGTCGATACCTGCTTTGTGGAGCAATTGGCCCAGCAACAAGCCCGAAGGGCCTGCGCCGACGATGGCCACTTGGGTACGGGTGGTGTGGGGAAGACTCATGAACGGACTCCGATGACTGAAAGATGCAATTTTGCTAGCTTAGTTAAGAACCCGGTGTTCCGTGACCAAGGACCGTGGACTTTGTGCGTTTATCAAATAATTTGTGCGATGATCGCGCAAATTGCTTGTTTTCAAAAAACCATGACCATTGCCAAAGCAGACTACATCGAAGGCCTGGCCAAGGGCTTGTCTGTGCTTGAAGCCTTTGACACCGACCGTCAACGCCTGAATGCCACCTTGGCTGCGCAGCGCACCGGGCTGACCCGGGCTGCGGCACGACGGCATTTGCTCACGCTGGCTGAGTTGGGTTACTTGGAAACCGATGGCAGCCATTACTGGCTCTCGGCCCGCGTGCTGCGCTTTGCCGGCAGCTACATGGCGACCTCGCGCTTGCCACGCACCTTGCAGCCGACGTTGAACCGTTTGGCGCAACAAACCCAGGCTGCATTTTCGGCTGTGGTGCTGGATGGCGGGGAGGGCGTCATCGTGGCACGCAGCGCGGGCGTGGCCGAGCCGGTGCGGCATGGGGCTTATGGGCTGCATCTTGGCGCACGTCTGCCGGCGCATGCCACGTCCACAGGCCGGGTGCTGTTGGCCAGTTTGCCCAAGGCCGAATTCAGCGCTTGGTTGCAAGGCCATGAACTGACACGCACCACCCCGCAAACCGAGGTGGCTGTGGGTAAATTCAAAATTTTGATTGCCCAGGTGCGGCGAGACGACTACGGCTTGGCCCGCGAAGCGCACGAGTTGGGTATCCATGCGCTGGCGGTGCCGTTGCGCAATATGCAAGGGCAAACGCTGGCGGCGCTCAATGTCGTGGGCACGGCCGAGCAATTGAGTGATGTTGCCGTGCAGCGCAAATGGCTGCCTTTGCTTTTGGAGGCGGCGCGGGATCTGAGGGTTTTACTGTGATGGCATAGCGGTTCGATGCCTTTATCATGGCCTTTTCGGACCCTCAAACTCACCTGAAAGACAAGACCATGACCATTCTCTTTTCTCGCCTTGCAGTGGTGTTTGCATTGCTCTTAGCGCACGTCAGTTTGGTGAGTGCCGCTGAAATCAAGGTTTTCAGCACCATCGGCGTACAAGCCGCTTTGGAGGAATTAAAGCCCCAATTTGAGAAGCTCAGCGGACATCGACTCAGTATCACTTGGGCTACGGCGGCCGTTTTGGTGAAACGTATTCAGGCCGGCGAAACGGCGGACGTGTTGGTATTGACCCAGCAAAGTCTGGACGCCATGATCAAAGAAGGGAAAGCCTTAGCCGGTTCCAACAGCAACTTTTCCAGTTCCGGCATGGCTGTCGTGGTTAAACAGGGCGCCCCCAAGGTCGATATTTCCACACCTGAGGCCTACAAGCAAACCTTGCTCAATGCGAAGGCGATCGCTTATTCGAACCCTGCCTTTGGTGGGGCGAGCGGTGTATTTTTCGCCAAATCATTGGAACAAATGGGCATTGCAGAAACTATCAATGCCAAGGCCAAATAGCCTGCCGCAAGCGGTAATGCGGCTCAATTGGTGGTGGATGGTGAAGCGGATCTGGCCGTCCAGCAAGAGCCCGAGGTCATGGCGGTCACCGGTGTGGACTTGATGGGCGCGCCCCCAGGTCCTTTCAATAACATCACCACCTATACCGCTGGTTTAGGGACTGAAGTCAAGGACCCTGGCGCTGCTAAGGCATTGATCGCGTTTTTACAAACACCTGAAGCGGGCGCGGTTTACGTAAAGCGCGGTCTCAAGCCTGAAAAAAAATAGCCCTGAAACTAGACCCCGAGGTGTTGCGCCAGCACAGCGGGGTTATCGCGCAGATGCTCAGAGCTGCCTTCAAAGGCGACTTCGCCTTTCACCAAAATCACATTGCGGTCGGTGATTTGCGTCACGTGTTTCCAGTTTTTGTCCACGATGATCGAGCTGATGCCACTGTCTTTGATGACGCTGCAAATGCGCCAGATGTCACGGGCGATCAATGGGGCCAGACCTTCGGTGGCTTCGTCCAAGATCAGAACGTCGGGGTTGGTCATCAGCGCGCGGCCGATGGTCAGCATTTGCTGCTCGCCCCCTGAGAGTTGTTGGCCGCCGTGGCTCAAGCGCTCTTGCAGGCGTGGAAAGGTGTCCAGCACCCGCTCGTAAGTCCATTCGCGCTGCCCTCGTGTGCCTGCGCGAGCGGCCATTTTCAAATTTTCCACCACGCTCAGATTGCCAAAAATGCCGCGCCCTTCAGGCACGTAGGCAATGCCCAGTTGCGCGACTTCAAAGGTCGGACGGCCATTCATCACCTGGCCTTTGATGCGCACCTCGCCTGAGCGCGGCGGCACGATGCCCATCAGGGTTTTGAGCAGGGTGCTTTTGCCCATGCCGTTGCGCCCCATCAGCCCGACGGTTTCGCCTCGGGCAATGGAAAAATCAAGACCGCGCAAGATGTGGCTGGCCCCATAAAAAGTGTTCAGGCCTTGGCCTTGGATCAACAGGTCGGCCATCAGTGTCCTTCGCTCACATCTTCACCCAAATACGCGGCTTGCACATTGCTGTCGGCCCGCACGTCGGCCGGCAAACCGCTGGCAATGACTTGGCCATTGACCATCACGGTGAGTTGGTCGGCCAGCGTGAAAATCGCGTCGATGTCGTGCTCGACCAGCATGATGGTGTGGTCTTTTTTCAGGCGCAGCAAGAGCTGCACCATGCTTTCGGCCTCGGCTACGCCCATGCCGGCCAAGGGCTCGTCCAGCAACAGCACGGCGGGCTCGGTGGCCAAGGTCATGGCGATTTCAAGTTGCCGCTGCTCGCCGTGGCTGGCGGCACCAGCCAGTTGTTGCCTGCGGTTGTGCAGGCCGGCCAATTCGATGGCGCGTTCGGCGCGTTGGTTCACCTCACGCATCTGGGCGGCCGATTGGATCCAGCGCAAGGGGTTGAAGGCGCCCGGTTGGCTGCGCGACTGCGCGGCCAGGCGCACGTTTTCCCAGATGCTGAAGCTGCGAAAAATATTGGTTTTTTGGTAGCTGCGGCCTAAACCGTTGCTGGAGATTTTCTCGGGTGACCAGCCCGAGATGTCCTGCCCGCGCAGCATGACGGTGCCCGAAGTGGCAGGCAAATCGCCCGACAGCAAATTGGTGAGGGTGGACTTGCCGGCGCCGTTGGGGCCGATCACCGCGTGAATCTTTCCCAGCCATAAATCCACCGAGACTTGCTGCACCGCTGCCAAGCCGCCAAAGCGTTTGGTCAGATCGCGGGCGCTGAGCAAAGGATCGGTTTTCAAAGGCGCTGCGCTCATGCCGCACCCCCTTCGCGCTTGAAGAGACGAGCCATCAGCCCCAAGATGCCGCGCGGCGCAAACACCACCAGCGCCACAATGAAGCAGCCCATCCACAGCTGCCAATGCTTGCCCAAGTTGAAGCCTGCGACTTCGGGCAGGTCTTTGAAGACGTGCAGCAAATATTCAAAGGAAAACGCACCGATGATGGCGCCGGCAAAATTGCCCAT
The DNA here is from genome assembly GCA_903916355.1 of uncultured Burkholderiales bacterium. GTDB lineage: Bacteria > Pseudomonadota > Gammaproteobacteria > Burkholderiales > Burkholderiaceae_C > Limnohabitans_A. The sequence goes on from CAIWWN010000222.1 coordinate 16,536, forward strand.
GCCGCCCAAAATCACCATCATGATGGCGTGTGCGCTCATGTGAAAACCCATGAGTTCGGGATTGACGTAACCGGTTTGCGCGCCCCACAAATAACCCGCCAACCCCGCCAAGGCGCCTGCCAAGGTGAAGGCCGCCAGCTTGTGTGAAAACGTGGCAAAGCCCAAAGCACGCATGCGGTGTTCGTTGACGCGGATGCCGGCCAGCGCACGACCGAAGGGGCTCAACAGCAAGCGGCGCAAAAAGGCGTAGACGGCGATCAGGCAGGCGAGGGTGAAGTAGTAAAAGACCTGTTTGTTGTCCAAGTCAAACCAACGCGCATCGGGTTTGAAGTTGATGTAAATCCCGTCTGAGCCGCCCAGGACTTTGTTGTCAAAGAAGACATAGAACACCATTTGCGCGAATGCCATCGTCACCATGATGAAGTAAATGCCGTGCGTGCGCACGACCAGGAAACCGATCACCAAAGCCAGCAGCGCCGAGGCCGCGACGGCAATCGGCAGCGAGGTGTACAGGCTCACAGGCTCGCCCGCCGGCGTGAGAAACGCCAAGGCGTAACCGGCCACACCAAAGTAGGCCGCATGGCCCAGCGACACCAGGCCGGTGACGCCTTGAAGCAGATCCAGGCTCATGGCGAAGATGGCCAGGATCATCATGCGCGAGACCATTTGCACATAAAAATCGGTGCCCACAAACGGAAAGGCCAGCAGCGCCAGCAGGCACAAACCGAGCAGCACATTCAGGCTGCGCGGCAGGGTTTCGAGATGGGATTGCAAAGGTGCTGCGGAATGGCTCATGGGGCGTTGCGTTTCATTGCTTGAACAAGCCTTCGGGTTTCCACAGCAGCACAGCCGCCATCAGGACATAGACCAGCATGCCCGCCACTTGCGGCAACAGCACTTTGCCAAAGGTGTCGACCAAGCCGACCAGCAAGGCGGCAATCAAGGCGCCACGCACCGAGCCAATGCCGCCAATCACCACCACCACAAAACACATGATGAGCACTTGCGATCCCATGTTCGGGTAGACGCTGGAAATGGGTGCCGCCACCATACCGGCGATGGTCGCCAAGCCCACGCCCAGCGCAAACACCACGGCATGAATCAGCTTGATGTTGATGCCCAAGGCTTCGGTCATTTCATGGTTAAACGCGCCGGCGCGAATTTTCATACCTAAGCGCGTTTTGGAAATCAACAGGTACAAACCCAGCGCCAGCGCCAAGCAAACGCCTGACATGAACAGGCGGTACACCGGGTAAGACAAGGTGTCGGTCAGCGGGATGGAGGCGCTCAGCAGGTCAGGAATGGCCACGCCGTGCACATCATCGCCCCAGACAATGGAGCGTATTTCTTCAAACACATAGATCAAGCCGAAGGTCAGTAGTACCTGGTCCAGGTGATCTCGCTGGTAAAAATGACGGAACAGCAACCACTCCAGCAGCAAACCAAACAGCACCGACAAGGTGGTGCCCAACAGGATGGCCAAGGTGAAACTGCCGGTCAAGCTCGCCAGTGACCAGGCCAGGTAAGCGCCCAGCATGTAGAAACTGCCATGCGCCAAATTGACCACGCCCATGATGCCAAAGATCAGCGTGAGACCTGCGGCCAGCATGAACAGCAACAAGCCGTACTGCACGCTGTTGAGCAGCTGAATCAGAAAATTTACAACATCCATACCGGACCTTAAAACCAAACACCGAGGCATGAAAAATGGCGGAGGAGATCCGCCATTTTCGAACTCAAAACCCGAGGGCGGTCAACCCATGCGGCAGCCGGTGCCGGGATCGGCCAAGGCTTTGGCGGCCACGCCAATCACTTTGTTTTCACCTTTTTCAACCACGCGCAAATAAATGTCTTGCACCGGGTTGTGCGATTTGCTCATGGTCCACTTGCCACGCGGGCTGTCGATCACGGCGGCTTCCAAGGCTTTGTACAGGGCGGGTTTGGCGTTCACGTCACCGCCCACCGCCTTCATGCCCTGGGCCAGCAACAAGCCGGTGTCATAGCCTTGCACAGCGTACACATCGGGTTGCGCGCGGAAGGTCTTGGCGTAGGACAGGCGAAAGGCCTTGTTGCGCGGCGTGTCCAGCGAATCGCTGTAGTGCAGGGTGGTCATCACGCCGTCAGCGGCGGGGCCTGCGGCTTCGAGCACGCCTTCGGTCAAAAAGCCCGAACCGTACAAAGCAATCTTGCCTTTGAGGCCGGCAGCTGCAAAATCTTTCATGAACTTGGCGCCCGAGGGGCCGGCAAAGAAGCAGGCCACGGCGTCGGGTTTGAGTGCGGCAATTTCGGTCAGCAAGGCTTGGAACTCCACGTTCGGGAACGGCAGGCCCAGTTCTTTGACGATGGTGCCACCGGCCTTGGTGTAGCTTTCTTTGAAGCCCTCAAAAGCCTCGTCGCCAGCGGCGTACTTCCAAGTGATCCAGACCGCGGTTTTGTGGCCGCGTTTGACCATGGCCTCGCCCAACGCCAAGGTGGGCTGGCTGTTGGAGAAGCTGGTGCGGAACACATTGGGTGCGCACAGGGAGCGGGTGGCGGCGTGCACACCGGCGTTGGGGATCAGCGTCAGCACGCCAGAGTCGCGCGCCACTTTTTGGATGCCCATTTGCACACCCGAGTGCACGGTGCCGATCAGCACATCGACCTTGTCGCGTTGCACCAGTTTGGTGGCGTTCTCCACGCCTTTGGACGGGTCTGACTCGTCGTCGACCTTGAACCATTCGATCTCGCGTCCGCCCAGCTTGCCGCCTTGCTCATTGATGGCCATGCGCACGCCGTTTTCGATGGCCACGCCCAAAGGGGCAAAAGCGCCAGAGTAGGGCAGCATGAGGCCGACGCGGATTTTGCCGTTTTGGGCCAAAGCCCATTCAGGCAAGAGCAAACCAGACGAAGCAGCACCCGCCAAGGCAGCGCCTTTGAGTACTGAACGGCGGGATGTTGGGGTTGGGTTCATGATCAAGTCTCCAGAATTTACATGCATTATGTTGCATATTAGAGCCTCGGAGTCCTAGGGTAATCATCCATTTATCTTCAATTTTCAGCTTTATGTGGTGGTAAGGTCGAGGTCTGTGAGATTGGCCGACATGACTTTTTCAGACTCCTCCCACATTTCCGCTGCGCCACTCCGCATAGCCCTGAATGCTTTGATGGCGCGGCATGTGGGCGTCACTTTTCCCTCTTGTTCCCTGGCCGTGTTGTACAAGGGCCAACCCGTGGCACACGGCGCTTGGGGCGAATCAGAAGGGCAGGCCGCCTGCACCGATACGTTGTTCGACATCGCCTCGATTTCCAAGCTGTTCACCACCACCGTTTTTTTGCGCTTGGTGAGCAGCGGTCGTGTAGGGCTGGACGACGCTCTGTGCGCCGTATTGCCTGCTTTTGCTCGATCGGGGCCGCGCCCCATTGAGGGCGGGCAGGACCCGCACACACTCAAGCGTCAGGCGCTAGAAACTGAACTTGCCGGGCAATTGGTCGATCCCAGGCGCGTGACATTCAGGCACTTGCTCACCCATACCTCGGGTCTTCCCGCGTGGCGCGACGTGTTTGCCATCGCCGGGCCGGTGCCTTTCCCGCCACAAGCGAAGCGACCATTAGACGGTGATGCCCGTTGGGCTCAGGCTATGCCGGTCATCTTGAACTATCCCTTTATGAACCAACCCGGCCAGCGTGTGGTCTACAGCGACATCGGGCTCATGTTGCTCGGCCAGGCCGTGCAGGTATTGTGCAGCCAGCCGCTGGACCAGGTGGTTGAAACGCAGCTGCTCGACCCCTTGGGCTTACAGCAAACGATGTTCAATCCGGTCAATAGCGGACGTGCCACTTTGCGACAAACCGCACCGACAGAAATGGACCTGCGTTGGCGTCTGCGCCGGGTTTGGGGTGAGGTGCACGACGAAAACGCCTGTGGGTTGGGCGGCGTGGCCGGCCATGCGGGATTGTTTGCCACTGCCATGGACGTGGCCCGGTTTGGCCAGGCTTGGTTGAATGCGCCCGAGCAATTGGGCGTGGATGCTGAACTGGCGGCGCAAGCCAAAACCGCGCAAGCGGTCACCGATGATGTGCGCCGTGGCTTGGGCTTTGTCATCAAGTCGCATCACAACGCCTCGGCGGGGGACCTCTTCAGTGAAGATACCTTTGGCCACACCGGCTTCACGGGCACCACGCTATGGGTGGACCCGCAGCGCGAGTTGGTGGTTTCTTGTTTGACCAACGGGCTTTACCTCGGGCGGGCGGCGCACGCCCCGCACGTTTTCAGGCGTGAATTACACGACTTGCTGGCCCAGTCTTTGTAACTCCAGCGGTTGAGGGCCTTGGAAGTCTTGATACAAATGGTATCAATTTATCAATATTTACACTTGTTTTAATGATGTTGTTTTGAATATGATGACACTGTTGAATTCAAAAGTTCCTGTATTTGTGTATTGAGAACTATTCGGAACGCATAACGGGCCTTTGAATTCATAAAAAGGACAGTCAATCATCTTTTTGGAGTTTCATCATGGCCCACGCAATGCTGCAATCTGCTTCGCGTCACAACGTGCATTACCTTCATTCGCCGCACATTGAGCGCGAAAAAATCCAAGCCTTTGCCATTGCGCAAAACGCGCTGGTGACCGCTTTGCACCACGTGCGTGCCAACGACGGCAATTTACTGCGGGCCATGGCCAACACCCGCCGCGCCCTGGACGCGATTCAGGACATGCGTCAACTGATCAAGTGAGGGCAACCCGCATGACCGACGATATTCTGGAACACGCCATCTTGTTCTTGCTGACCGCGTTCACTTTACTCAGCGCTGCAGGTCTGTTGCACGTGTGTTTGGGTTGAAACGCCACTGGGTGACGGCAAGCCAAGCCGATCACATCGGGGCTTGGTAGACCAATACTTTGAGCGAGCGCTCAGGCGACACATCGGCAAAGACCGCAGGATTGGGCAGTCGCTGCATGAAGCGCAACTCCGGTGCGGCTTCCCGCATCTGATCCTGTAAAAACGCAAGCCCCAATTCAGGCGCATTCAGGCACAGCAGGGCCTGGCCGCCGGGCATCAGTAACTCTGGCAGGCGACGCATCAGGCGTGCGTAATCCTTGGTGGCAATAAAGCTGCCTTTTTGGTAACTGGGGGGGTCGACCACGATCAGGTCATAAGGCCCGCTGCGGCTGATCTTGCCCCAGGTTTTGAAAATATCGTGCGCCAAAAAACTCGCCCCGGTGTTCAGGCCGTTGAGCTGGTGGTTTTGCTGGCCAATGGCCATGGCGCCGTGGCTCATGTCCACATTGACGACCTGCTTGGCACCGCCCTGCAAGGCCACCACTGAAAAGGCGCAGGTGTAAGCAAACAGGTTCAGCACCTTGAGCTGCGGCTGTGCTTGCGCCAATTCGCGCACCCAACGGCGACCTTCGGCCATGTCCAAAAACAGGCCGTGGTTTTGGCCTTTGAGCACATGCACGCGAAAACTGGCGCCTTGCTCCGTCACGACATGCGGTTCAGGCACGCTGCCGGACATCAATCGGGTTTCAGGTTCTCCGGCGTGGCGACTTTGAAAGACCCAGTTGGGGGTTTGGCCAGGACACAGTTGCTGCCAACGCGCCTCCAGTGCCGCACCCACAGCGGCCAGTTCATCGTCTGGCACCGTTTGAAAACTGGTGAGGACCAGTACTGGGGGGAAAGCGTCCAGCACCCAATGCTCACAGCCCGGGTACAAACCGCCACGACCGTGAAAAATGCGCTGCGCATCGGTGGGCATGTCCATGGCGGCAATGGCGTTGAGCAGTGCTTGCATGGTGGTGGTGAAAACGAGGGAAGAAAAAAATGGTCTGCCCGGAGGGGCTCGAACCCCCGACCTGTTGCTTAGAAGGCAACTGCTCTATCCAGTTGAGCTACGGGCAGATAGATGTGAGACGTTACAAAGATACCAAAAAAAAAGCCCAACAAGTGGGCTTTTTTAAGGGTGGTCGGAGCGGCGGGATTCGAACTCGCGACCCTCTGCTCCCAAAGCAGATGCGCTACCAGGCTGCGCTACGCTCCGACAAGCCGCTATTGTAACGCGTGAATGGAGCGTTCTCAGAGATGGTGCTAACTTTTTTCGCTTGCGCGACGGATGAAAGCACCTTTCTCTTTATGCGATCAGCTGCCGCGCGTCACTGGCATTTCGACATGGCCTGGCATCAGCAAGTGCTTGGCCAACTCCAGCTTGGCCAGCGAGTTGCGGTGCACTTCGTCCGGACCATCCGCCAGGCGCAGCGTACGCTGGTGAGCGTAGGCATAAGCCAATGGGAAGTCTTGCGACACACCGCCACCGCCGTGGGCTTGAATCGCCCAGTCGATGATTTGGCAAGCCATGTTGGGCGCGACAATTTTGATCATGGCAATTTCAGCCTTGGCCACTTTGTTGCCCACGGTGTCCATCATGTAGGCCGCTTTGAGCGTCAGCAAGCGCGCTTGCTCGATCATGCAACGTGATTCGGCCACGCGCTCTTGCCATACGGTTTGTTTGGACACTTCGCGACCAAAGGCCACGCGGGTGTTCAGGCGTTTGCACATCAACTCCAATGCGCGCTCAGCAATGCCGATGCTGCGCATGCAGTGGTGAATACGTCCAGGGCCAAGGCGTCCTTGGGCAATTTCAAAGCCCCGGCCTTCACCGAGCAACAAGTTGCCCACGGGTACGCGCACGTTGTCGAGCAAGACTTCCATGTGGCCGTGTGGCGCATCGTCATAGCCGAACACGCTCAAGGCGCGCAGCACGGTGATGCCTTTGGCGTTCGCAGGAACCACAATCATCGATTGCTGTTCGTGGCGACCGGCTTCGGGGTTGGTCTTGCCCATGACGATGTACACCGCGCAGCGTGGGTCACCGGCCCCGGACGACCACCATTTACGACCGTTGATCACATACTCGTCGCCATCGCGGCGAATCTCGCACTGGATGTTGGTGGCGTCTGACGAAGCCACTTCAGGCTCTGTCATCAAGAAGGCAGAACGAATTTCGCCTTTCAGCAGCGGTTCGAGCCATTCGTCTTTGATGGCTTCGCTGGCATAGCGCTCCAGGGTTTCCATGTTGCCGGTGTCAGGTGCGGAGCAGTTGAACACTTCGGAGGCAAACGGTACACGGCCCATGATTTCGCACATCGGCGCGTATTCTGCATTCGACAGACCTTGCGGTGCTCGGCTGGATTTAGGCAGGAACAAGTTCCACAAGCCTGCGGCCAGGGCTTTGGGCTTGAGCTCTTCAACGATCTTGGTGGGAACCCAGGCATTGCCCTTGGCGCGGTTCTCGGCAATCTCTGCAAAGAAGCGGGCTTCGTTGGGGTAAATGTGCTCATCCATAAACGCCAGCAAGCGTGCCTGCATGTCTTTTATTTTTGGGGTGTATTCGAAGTCCATGGAGTGTCTCCTGTTGAGTAACTGGGGGGTGATAAAAAGTCAGGCTTTGCTGGCAAATTGCCATGCCAATTCGGCCATAGGTTTGGCGCCCGCACCCGATGTGCGGGCTTGGTCGCTGGAGGCTGTGCCGTCTTCGACACGCTTGGCAATGCCTTGCAAAATAGCCGCGATGCGGAACATGTTGTA
>CAIWWN010000223.1 GCA_903916355.1 uncultured Burkholderiales bacterium
CGAACCCACGACCCCTTGGTTCGTAGCCAAGTACTCTATCCAGCTGAGCTACAGCCGCTAAGCTTCGTATTCTAGCACAAGAAAACAGTGTCTTTTCTGGATGCATTGTAGGAAACGCAGAACAAACCCAGTTTCAAGTTCCGAGCCGACTCCAGCGCTGCACCAGGGCCAACAACTGGGCGCGCATGAAGGGTTTGGTTAAATAATCATCCATGCCGGCCGCCAAGCAGTTATCGCGGTCATCGGTGAGCGCATTGGCCGTCAAGGCCACAATGGGTTTGGGCGGCAAATGCAAATCAGCCTCTCTGTGCCTGATGGCACGGCAAGCGGCCAAACCATCCATCTCCGGCATTTGCACATCCATCAAAATCAAATCGTAGGCCTGGTGGGCACTGACTTGCACAGCTTCTAAACCATCTTTGGCCGTGATGACAACACAGCCCATGCTGCGCAGCATGGCTGTCACAATCTCGCGGTTCACATCATTGTCTTCCGCCACCAGCACCGTGCACTCGACAGGTGACACGACTGGCGCTGATTTTTCAGCACGGCGATCACCCGCATTCATGGCAGAAAGACCCGTCAGCAAAGCATGTGCAATATCCTCCAACAACAAAGGATGAGCCACACAAACATGCGCTCCATCTAGCATGGCCTTGTCACTTTCACTGCTCGATCGCATGCGGGTCAATGCGATCTGACGCACATCGGGCCCCAGCGCCTGGGACCAAGTCTGCAGCCATTGCGATCGCGTTCGATCTTGAATTCGATGGTCAATGAAGGCCCAAGTTACATGCATTTGTTTGAGGCGCGCCAGTTCATCCATCGACATCTGTGGCACCCACACCGATGGAACACCCAGTCGCTGAAGTTTGGCTTGTAGTGACTGGGCCACAAAGTCCGACTGGGTGATGATCAAGGCCGTCCGCGCGCCCATGGCGGCTGGGGTCGAAAACTCGGGCTGATCCATTCGTATATCGAACCAGAAAGTTGACCCCTTATTTTTGGCGCTGGTGAAGTCAACCACACCCCCCATCAATTGCGCCAATTGCCTTGAAATCACCAAGCCCAGGCCACTGCCACCATAGCGCCTGGCCATGGAAATATCAGCTTGGGAGAAGGCCTCAAACAACCCCAACTGCTCCTCGGGGGCCATGCCAATTCCTGAATCTTCAACGCTGCAACGCAAAAACGGCAGTTGCACTGGATCGGCGGATCCACTCAACACAATATGGATCTCCCCTCGCTCGGTGAACTTGACGGCATTGGCCACCAAATTGCCCAGAATTTGCTTGAACCTGTGCGGATCGCCGACCAAAGTGTCCGGCACATTCGCATCGATCGTTTGAATCAACTCCAGACCCTTGTCCTGGGCGCGTTCGGCAAAGAGCGTGCTGACTTCTTCCACGGCCTTAGCAGGAGAAAAACGCACAAACTCGAGTTGCAGTTTTCCGGCTTCAATTTTGGAGAAATCCAAAATGTCGTTGATCAAGTACAGCAATGTAGAAGAAGAGCTGCTGACCATGTCGACAAAGCGTTTTTGTGTGCCATTCAACGGCGTGTCATGCAACATTTCGGACACGCCAATCAAACCATTCAAAGGCGTGCGAATTTCGTGGCTCATGTTTGCCAAAAACTGGCTCTTGGCGATGCTGGCCGCCTCGGCCTGGTCCTTGGCCAGGACGAGCTCTGCCGTGCGTGCTTGCACTTGACTTTCCAACTCGGCGCTGTAGCGCGCAAGCATGCGGTCGCGAGTTTCAATTTCATTCAGCATGTGGTTGAAACCGGCGATCAGCTCCCCCACTTCGTCCGCATGGCCCGGGGGTGCGCGTTGGCTGTAGTCATTGTTTTGCGCCACTTGGCGCATCAACAAGGCCAACTCCGACACCGGTTGAGCGATCATCTGGTGCATGGCCGCGGTCAAGGTTTGGATCGAAAAAAGGCCCATGGCCACACCCAACAAAGCCACAGCACCGTTGATCACCAGGGAAAGCCAGACGCTGGACAAATCCAGGTCCAAAATCAAACCGCCGATCTTTTCACCATCTTGGTCAATTTGATGCTGCAAGCGCAGCGTAGCCCAGGTCCAGTGCAAACTTTCAAACGCGGCAGTGCCCCAGCCAATGCCCGCATAAGGAAAGTCATCAGGGTCCGCTGCGGGGTAAGAGGCGAAAATTCGCCCTTCCTTGTTCAGCAAAATCGCATGCTGAACTTGTTGAATGTGACGCAAACTTTTGAGCTGTTCCTGTGCGGCGCTGCGGTCCTCAAAGCGCAAGGCGGATCCGTTGGCGTCCGCAGTTAACTCGGAAATGCTGACTGCCTCGTTTTCAATCCGCTGCAGCGATTGGCTGACCTGCCAGATGGCCGTGATCACAAAGAACACCGCCAAGGCCAGCAACACGCTCATGGTCACCACATGGCTGAGCTTGTAGCCCACCGGCTTATCCTGGATGGACCGAAAGATATACCGGTACAGGCGGGATGTGCTCAAATTCGTCGCCATCAATCGCTCACGGTTTGGTCGGTTTGGTGGTTCTGGCCAACTTCAACATTTGAGAACTGGCCTTCAAATTGGCGCGTTGCAGCGTGGCCAAATTGACATCGAACTCCACCCGGTCATCGACGGAAGCCAAAGCGATATGGGCACCGGCTTCGACGGCCTGCTGATTGTCGCTGACGATCAACACTGGTGCGCCGAGCAATTGCCGGACCACCGAGGTCAACAACTTACTGTCTCGGTCACCCACAAAAATGATTTGGCAATCTTTGAGTTGATCCAAGGCAACATTTTGTCGTACCTGAATTTCACGCCCCTGCGCCAACCGGCGGTCCAAGGCAAACAAAGCGCCGCCCAAGTCATCGCGCCCAGCGGTGCAGACATGGAATTCTTTGGCCTCGACGCCGGGCCAATCCACATATTTGGCAAAGTTGTAAATGTAGGCCGCCTTGACGCGGTACTCGGCCATGCTGTTGGCGCTTTGTGCTTGTGCAGCCATGGCGATGCAGGCCATGAAGACCAAGCTCACCCATTGACGGGCTTGCTGTGCAGTGTATGGAAGAAGGTTGAATTTCATGATCGAACCTCCTTCAAAAACGCCACAAGGCAGTGAAGAAAAGGGTGCGCTGCACGTCGTAAGCACGCGTATAGGGTAAGCTGTCGATGAACTCGGTATGCCGGTTCGTCAACAGATTTTTTCCCATCACGGCCAGCTCCAATTGCCGATCCACCTGCCAAGCCAAGCGGGCGTCCAAAGTCGCATAAGGCTGGACGGTCACAGGGCTGAGCGCATTGATTCCGTAATGCAGGGTTTTGCTGACATGGCGAGCCCAAAGATCCAGATTCAATCCCTGTGCAAACGAATAATTACTGCGCAGTGAAATTTGATGGTTCGGCGTGCCTCCCTCGTAGGAGTTGACTTGCATGTCACCGATCAAATCACCGGTGTGCTCACCATGCATATGCAAGTAGGCGTAGGAGGCTTGTATTCGCCATTGACTCTGTGGACGCCAGTCCAGCGCAAATTCCCCACCCCAGGATCGCATTTTGTCCAGGTTGGTGTTGTAGCCCTGCAAGGTGAAATAGCAACTTTGCGGCGGGCTCATGGGGCTCATCAGGCAGCCCATCGCGGGCATCAGGCCTGAAACCGATTCCAATGATGAAGCCCCAATTAAGCGTCCACCACGCAAGTCGGTGTAATTATTCAGATACACCGCACTGTCAAAACTGAGCTGCGGCCCCAGTTGTTTGCGCCAACCCGCTTCCAGACTGATCGCTTTTTCAGCCATCACCGCCGCGCCCGGGCGAGGCGCCATTTGCAACATGGTGGTCAGCGATTGGGCGGGCACGCCAGGGACAAAACCGGCTGCGTCAAATGCGGCAATGTCAATCGTCGCCAAACTTTCAATCCGGCGCGGCGAACGCACGGAGCGCGACAAAGCGCCCCAGACGGTGTCGTTGCTATTGGGTGTCCACAACAGGCGCACATTGGGTTGGATGTTGAAGCCGGTCAAACCGTCGCGTTCAAACTTACTGCCCCAGATGAACTTGAAACGGTCCGGAATCACCGTCACATCGTCATGGATAAAAGCACTGTAGTTGGTGCGTGAGTCTTTGCCGTCCTGTAACCGGTATGGCCCTGAAGGCAGGTTCAAATCGTCCGCCGTGTGGCGCAGGGCCAAGCCCCAGATCACATCGTGCGCGCCCCAAATCTGGCGCCGCTGGTAGTCGACGTCGATGTCGGTTTTTTCACCGCCAAAACGGGCCGCAGTTGGGGCAATTCCGAAGGGTTGGGCCGCACTGGTCCCCGATCCCAAGAGCCCTTCATGAAAGAGAGACTCTCGGTCGACATAAGCTTGCAAAACCGACTGGGCCCCGTCCACCGAGCGCCAGCTGTACCGGGCTTGCAACAAAGCACCTTCACCTGTTTTTCGCTCCGCATTGGCACTTTGAAACGGCGTTCCCGGGCTGCTGTAAGCCAACACGGTGGGCGTCAAATACATGGATTGGGAACGCAGGCGGTAGGCCTCGGCTTTCACGCTGAGCTCACCGCCTTCGACCAAGGGCTCGACGCGCAGACCCACGCGCTGGTGCGCGGCGCCATCAATGCCGATGAGGCCAGTGCTTGTTTCCGGCGAGCCATTCATGGTGTCGGTTTTGGCATACAAGCGGTAATGACCACCACCATCCAACTCGCCACCATGCCGCAACGCCACGGCACCATAACCGCCCTGCCCCATCTGGGTGCTGAGCATATTGCCTTGGGTGGCTTTGGCCTTGCGGGTGACAATGTTGATCACGCCGTTCATGGCGTTGGTGCCCCACAGCGCAGCACCCGGTCCACGGATCACCTCTATGCGCTCGATGTCTTCCATCAAGGTGTCTTGCGTCTCCCACAGCACACCCGAAAACATGGGCGAATAAACGCTGCGACCATCCACCAAGACCAGCAATTTGCTGGAGAAACGCTCTAAAAATCCGCGCGAACTGACCGCCCAACTGTCGCGTGAAATTTGGGCCACATTCAATCCCGGCACCATGCGCAAGGCTTCGGGGATCGACAAAGCGCCGGAGCGGCGCAACTCTTCACCGGTGATCACATAGGCCGCCGCTGCGGTGTCCACCACGCGCTGCTCTTTGCGTGACATGGAGGTCAGCCGGTAATCCACCAACTCCTCCAGACTCAGATCCAGCAAATTTGATTCTTCGGCATGCAGCGCGGGGCCGCACAAGCAGGCCAAGGCCAAGGCCATCCTCACCGATAAGCGAAATCGGTGCGGTGGGCTTTGGGAGCCCCCCCAGGATGCATCAAGATTTGGAATTTTCATGCCATTTGAAATCAATAAATCTACAAATACGATCTCGAAATGAGACCAACAAGACCATTGAAAGAAAATATGATTTTGAACCAATAAATGGATTAATAGCTACTTTTTTGTAAAAAAATTACACAAAAAGGATTTATTAACAAATATGTACTATTTAATAACTCAATTTAAAAGGCGTTGGTTTGCGACACGCTACAGACGGTCTACAGCAAGAACCTCAAACCGTTATTCAAGCGTTTACGTCATTACCACTTGATGCACATCAAGCCCATGAGAGGGTCATGGCATAAGATGAACTCCGTCCCTTTTCACAAGCACGGCCATGAAATTCCTGACTTGCCTTTTTTTAATGATGCTGACCGCCAACGTACAGGCGGGATTGCAGCAATTTGGCCAATCCAGAGACAACACTTCTTATTTCGAATCTGGGACTGTCAAGCGCAGTGGCGGCAAGGTGAGCGTTTGGACGCTGACCGAGTACCGTGACAGACAGAAAGCGGGCTTTTTGTCTACACGCAGTCACAAAGAAATCGACTGCAAAAATCAACAGGAACGCACGGTCCAATACCTGGCCTATGCCGAAAACAAGGGGCAAGGACAGGTGGTGGGCGAAATCAACGAGCCCAATTCCTGGCAAGACATTGCCCCGGGCACGCGCAACTCACGCTTGTTGCTTATGGTCTGCGGAGAATAAAAGCCCCGCTTCAAATCACAGCAACTGAGCTTGGGGGCGCAAACCTTCGCGCACAGTGGGGTAGGCCAAGCGCACCCGAAGTTCGCGCTGCATGCGGGTGTTGTCCAGGCGACGAGACTCACTCATGAAACTGAGCAGCATCAAGGGCAAAGATTCAGTGGCACTGCTGCGCGAGACTCGGGGCGGTCTGGGCAAGCCCATCAAATCGGCCGCCATATCGAAGTAGTCACCCATTTTCAAGGTGGTGTTGTCGTTCACGTTGTAGACGCGTTGGGCTTTGCCGCGCCACAGGGCGGCCACGCAAGCGCGGGCCAAGTCATCGGCGTGAATGTGGTTGGTGTACACGTCATCAGCCGCGCGCAACACGGGCGTGCGTTTGAGCAAGCGCTCTTTGGGTGTGCCACCCACCCGGTCTGGCGCGTAGATGCCCGGAATGCGCAAGATGCTGCTGCGCAGACCCGAGCGGCCGGCAAATCGGATCGCGCGCTCGGCATCGACCCGGCGTACCGCGCGTGGTGTATGGGGTTGCACGCTTGTGGTTTCATTGACCTTGAGGCCTTTGCAGTCACCATAAACCCCGCTGGTGGAGCCATAGACCAGCGCCTTGGCCTGACTGCGCAAACGCAGCACCCTGGCCAAGGCCGTGGTGCGCGGATCGTGCGACCAATTGCGCCCCTGCTCAGACGGTGGTGGCGCCAAATGCAAGACGCGCGTGGCCAGGCCAGCCAAGCGCTGCAGGCTCGCCGGGGCATCGAGATTGCCCACCAAGGGGGTGATGCCTGCGGCACGCAATTCGGCTTTGCGCTCAGGGCTGGAGGTCAAGGCCAACACGCGCAAGCGACTGGGCAACTGATGCGCCGCACGCTTGCCGACATCGCCGCAACCCACGATCAAAATGCGCTCACGGCGAAAACGGGCAGGCAAGGCGCCTAAAGGGGTTTGATTTGAAGGCAAAATCGGAGGTTCGGGTTACTCGACAGACCCTCAAGGATACATGGATGAGCTTTCAAATTACTGTGCAACCCAGCGGCCGCCACTTCAGCGCGGATTCGACCGAAACTTTGCTGGCCGCCGGCATTCGTCAAGGCATAGGCCTGCCCTACGGTTGCAAGGACGGTGCTTGCGGTTCCTGCAAGTGCAAAAAATTAGAAGGCACCGTGGTACACGGTCCGCACCAAAGCAAAGCGCTGAGTGACGAGGAAGAAGCCCAAGGCCTGATCTTGACCTGCTGCGCGACAGCGCACAGCGACGTGGTGCTGGAATCGCGACAAGTCACCGAAGCCGGCGCTTTTCCGATCAAAAAGATGCCAGTGCGCGTGGTCTCTTTGGCCAAGAAATCAGATGACGTGATGGTCATTCAGCTGCAACTGCCAGCCAACGATGTGATGAAGTTCCACGCAGGTCAGTACATCGAATTCATGCTGCGCGACGGCTCACGCCGCAGCTACAGCATGGCCAATGCCCCCCACACCTTGGAGGCCGCAGCGCCCAAAGTGGAGTTGCACATTCGCCACATGCCGGGCGGCAAATTCACCGACCCGGTGTTCACCACCATGAAAGAAAAAGACATCTTGCGGGCCGAAGGCCCCTATGGCAGCTTCTTCTTGCGCGAAGACTCTGACAAGCCTATGGTGCTGTTGGCTTCGGGCACGGGCTTTGCACCGATCAAGGCCTTGATCGAGCATATGCAGCACCAAGGCATCACCCGCCCCGCGACGCTGTACTGGGGCGGTCGCCGGCCGGCCGATCTGTACATGAGCGATTGGGTTGAGACGCAACTGGCGAGCATGCCGCAGCTGCGTTATGTGCCGGTCATCTCCAACGCCACACCCGAAGATGCTTGGACCGGTCGCACCGGCTTTGTGCACCAATCGGTGCTGCAAGATCACCCCGATTTGTCGGGTTTTCAGGTCTATGCCTGCGGCGCCCCCATCGTCGTGGACTCGGCCAAGCGCGACTATGTGAGCCTGGGCGGCTTGCCCGAAGAAGAGTTCTATGCCGACTCTTTCACCTCTGAAGCCGACAAAGCCACAAGCTGAACATCAGAAAGCCCACCATGAAACCCTTCACCCTGCGCCGCAAGTTTGATCGCCTGAATGCACTGCTGGCGTTGGCGCTGTGTACCCTGGTTTCGCCTTCAGCCTGGGCACAAAACAAACCGATTCGCCTCATCGTGCCTTACGCCGCCGGCGGCCCCATCGATGTCACCGCACGCGCCTTGGCCGAGCGGGTCAAGGACACCCTAGGCCCGGTCATCATCGACAACAAACCCGGCGCCGGAGGCAACCTGGGCGCCGACCTGGTGGCCAAAGCAGCGCCGGATGGCTTGACGATTGGCATTGCCGCCACCGCCACCCACGCCATCAATCCCTGGCTGTTTGCCAAGATGCCGTATGACGCGGCGCGCGACTTTGCGCCCATCACCCAAATGCTGCGCGTACCCAATGTCTTGGTGATGAACGCCGACACCGCTCAGCGCCTGAATATCCAAACTCTGGCCGATCTGGTGCGCTATGCCAAGGCCCATCCGGGTCAGTTGAATTTTGCTTCCGGCGGCAACGGCAGCGCGGGTCACTTGGCCGGTGAGATGTTCAAACGTGCAGCCGGTATTTTTGCCGTGCACATTCCTTACAACGGCGGCAACCCGGCGCAGCTGGCCTTGCTTTCAGCCCAAGTTGACTTCAACTTTGACAATCTGGCCACCGCAGCGCCCAACATCAAATCGGGCAAACTCAAGGCCCTGGCCGTGACCACTTCGCAGCGCAGCAGCGCCTTGCCCGACATCCCTGCCATGAGCGAGACCCTCAAAGGGTTTGAGATCGACACTTGGTGGGGGCTGGTCGCGCCCGCAGGCACGCCGCGCGAGGTGGTGGAACGCTTGAACAAAGCCTTCACCATGGCCTTGCAAGCCCCAGAAACCCGTACCCGCTTTGGCGCCTTGATGGCCGAGCCCGTGGCCACCACGCCCGAGCAGTTCGCTGACTTCATGAAGAAAGAGCTGAACCGCTATGAGGCTGTGGTCAAAGCCAGCGGCGCGAAGGTGGACTGATTTTCAAGCGAATCACGCGCTGGGTCATTCTCCGAGATAAGCCGCTCTGACCTTGGGGTCGGCCAGCAGGTCATGGCCAGGCCCGGTCATGGTGATCAGGCCCGACTCCATCACATACCCCCGGTTGGCAATGGACAAGGCACGGCTGGCGTTTTGCTCCACCAGCAACACGGTCACGCCTTGGGCATAGACATCGCGCACCACCTCAAAAATCTTGTCGACCATGATGGGCGACAAGCCCATGGACGGCTCGTCCAGCAGCAGCACTTTGGGGCGACTCATCAAGGCCCGGCCCATGGCCAGCATTTGCTGCTCGCCACCCGACAAGGTGCCGGCCAACTGGTCTTTGCGCTCGCGCAGTCGCGGAAAAATAGTGAACATCTTCTCCATGTCGTCCGCAATGGCGGCGGTATCGGTACGGATGTAGGCACCCATCTGCAGGTTCTCGGTGATGCTCATGCGGGTGAAAACGCCTCGGCCTTCGGGCACCATGGCCAAGCCCTGTTTCACCAAATCCCAAGGGCCTTGTCCGGCAATGCTGTGACCCAGATATTCGATGTCGCCGGCATTCAAGGGCTGCGTGCCGGTGATGGCTTTCATGGTGGTGGTTTTGCCGGCGCCATTGGAGCCGATCAAAGACACCAGTTCGCCCTCATGCACTTCGAAATCAATGCCTTTGACGGCCTGGATGCCACCGTAAGCCACTTTCAGGCCTTTGACTTTCAGCAAGGTGGTGCTCATCTCAGTGTCCTCCCGTGCCCAAATAGGCTTCAATCACTTTGTCATTTTTCTGCACTTCGGCGGGCGTTCCCTCGGCAATGGATTTGCCATAGTCCAGCACCGTGACACGGTCGCACAAACCCATCACCAGCTTCACATCGTGCTCGATCAGCAAAATGGTGCGGTTGTCGTTGCGAATGCGGTCAATCAATTCACGCAATTGCACTTTTTCGGTGGCGTTCATGCCAGCGGCGGGCTCATCGAGCGCAATCAATTGCGGGTCGGTGGCCAAGGCGCGCGCGATCTCCAGGCGACGCTGGTCTCCGTAAGACAGCGTGCGTGATTTGTAGTCGGCGTATTTGCCAATGCCCACATAGTCGAGCAACTCGTGCGCGCGTTGCGCGATGGCCGCTTCCTCGGCCTTGAAACTGGGGGTGCGGAAAATCGCGCCCAACAAACCCGAGTGCGTGCGCATATGACGCCCCACCATGACGTTTTCCAAGGCGGTCATTTCGGCGAACAGCCGAATGTTCTGGAAGGTTCGCGCAATACCCGCTTTGGCCACTTCGTGCACCGCCGTGGGTTCATAGGACTGGTCTGCTAACTCAAAGGTGCCGCTGTCGGGGGTATACAAGCCGGTGATGACATTGAAGAAGGTGGTCTTGCCTGCGCCATTGGGGCCGATCAAGCCATAGACTTGACCGCGCTCTATCGTCATGCCCACATCGGTCAGGGCTTGCAGGCCACCAAAGCGCTTGGAAATGCCGGCCACTTTCAATACGGTGTCGCTCATCTCAAGCCCCTTCTTTCGCCAGCAAGGATTTGCCATGCTCAGGTGAAGGCCACAGGCCGCGTGGCCGCATCAGCATGATGGTGATCATGGCCAACGCAATCAGTAACTGGCGCAAAATGGCGGCGTCCAATCGGCCGTCGGTCAGCGCCTGCAAGGGTCCGGCCACGTAGCGCAGCACCTCGGGCAAAGCCGACAATAAAATGGCGCCCAAAATCACGCCCGGCAAATGGCCCAGGCCGCCCAGCACCACCATGGCCACGATCATCACCGACTCCATCAGGCTGAAGGACTCGGGCGAAACAAAGCCTTGAAAGCCCGCAAACATGGCACCGGACACCCCCCCAAACGTGGCGCCCATGCCAAAGGCCAAGAGCTTGAGATTGCGCGTGTTCAGGCCCATCGCCTTGGCGGCGATTTCATCTTCCCGAATCGCCATCCATGCGCGCCCGATGCGCGAGTGTTGAATGCGGTGCGAGATCAAAATGGCGAGCAACACCAGGCTGAGAAAAAGGTAAAAGTACAAACTCACCGAGGCAATTTCAAAGCCACCGACATCCAGTTTTTTACCCAACTCAATGCCAAAGAAACTGATCGAATCGATCTGATCAATCCCTTTGGGGCCATTGGTGATGTTGTAGGGTTGATCCAGGTTGTTCAAGAACACCCGGATGATTTCGCCAAAACCCAAGGTCACAATCGCCAAGTAGTCGCCGCGCAATTTGAGCGTAGGCGCGCCCAGCAGCAAACCAAACAGCCCGGCGGTGGCCGCTGCGACGGGCACGATCAACCACAGTGGCGCATGCAAGCCGCCTGGAAACATAGCGGCGATGGCGGGGAAAGTGTCGGTCAAATGCGGCGACGACAACAGCGCGAACATGTAGGCGCCCACGGCAAAGAAGGCCACATAGCCCAAGTCCAGCAAGCCGGCGTAGCCGACCACGATGTTCAGGCCCACGGCCAAGAGGACATACAACAAGGCCATGTCGGCAATGCGCACCCAAGCATTGCCAAAGTTCTGCAACAGCAAAGGCAACAGCACCAAGCCCACGCCCCACAGCAGGTAAGTGAAAATTTTGTTGGATTTCATCACAACTTCTCCCCTTTCAAGCGCGATCGGCCACACGTTCACCCATCAAACCCGAGGGTCGCAAGGTCAACACAAAAATCAACACGATGAAGGCAAAAATATCCGAGTAATGGCTGCCCAGCACACCGCCCGTGAGCTCACCGATATAGCCCGAGCCGATGGATTCGATCAGTCCCAGCAAAATACCGCCAACGACTGCGCCGCCCAAGTTGCCAATGCCGCCAAACACGGCCGCCGTAAAGGCTTTGAGGCCTGGCAAGAAACCCATGGAGTGCTGCGCCGTGCCGTAGTTGGAGGCATACATGACGCCCGCAATCGCGGCCAACACCGCGCCAATGATGAAGGTGGCCGAAATCACCATGTCAGGCTTGACGCCCATGAGTGAGGCCACGCGCGGGTTCTCCGCTGTGGCGCGCATGGCCCGGCCTAATTTGGTCGCGTTGATCAACCACATCAACAGCGCCAGCGACACCGCCGTGACGCCCAAAATCATCACCTGCGTGGGGCTGATCACCGCGCCCGCAATGTCAATGGGTTCGTTAGACAACAAGGTCGGGTAGGCCTTGTAGTTGGGCTTCCAGATGATCATGGCCAATGTTTGCAGCAAGATGCTCATGCCAATGGCCGTGATCAAAGGGGCCAGCTTGGGGCTGTTGCGCAGCGGCCGGTAAGCGATTTTTTCAATCGTGAAGTTCAGCACGGCGGCCACCACGCAGGCAATCAGCAAGGCAATGATCAAGATCACCCAACCCGGTGCACCCGGCATGGCTTCTTTCATCATGCCAATCACGCTCCAGCTGGTGAGGGCGGCCACCATGAGTACTTCGCCGTGGGCAAAGTTGATTAAGTTGATGATGCCGTACACCATGGTGTAGCCCAAGGCCACCAAGGCGTACATGCTGCCCATGACCAGACCGTTGATGATCTGTTGAAGCAAAACGTCCATGAAAATTCTCCGTTGTGCGACTGGTGGTCGTCCAGTCTTTCCATCGAGGGATGATCGAGGCTTGACGCACCTTGTGAGTGTCATACAGCCAAAGCAAAAAACCCGCCATGGCGCAAGCAAGGCGGGTCAGGGTGGAGGCATTGTAAGGAGGATGAAGAAATCCTAAGTACTCATTGTGCAGGGGCTTACCCTTGCTCTTGATTTCTTTTTTTCAACTCGTCGAGCTTGTCGGCGATCTTGATTTCCAAGCCTCGGCGCACGGGTTTGTAAAAGCCCGGAGCGGGCATGCCATCCGGCAAATAGCGCTCACCGGCCGCAAAGCCATCGGCCTCGTCATGCGCGTAGCGGTAACCTTTGCCATAGTCGAGCTGCTTCATCAAGGTGGTGGGGGCATTGCGCAGGTGCATGGGCACGGGCCGGGTGCCGTCTTTTTTGACAAAGGCCTTGGCGGCATTGAAAGCCTTGTAGACCGCATTGGACTTGGCGGCGACGGCCAAATAAACCAAACACTCGGCCAGCGCCAACTCCCCTTCAGGACTGCCCAGGCGTTCATAGACTTCAGAAGCATCCAAGGCCATGCGCAGCGCGCGCGGGTCGGCCAGCCCCACATCTTCCGAGGCCATGCGGACCATGCGCCGGGCCAGGTACTTCGGATCTGCACCGCCATCGAGCATGCGCGCAAACCAATACAGTGCGGCATCAGGGTCTGAACCGCGCACGGATTTGTGCAAGGCACTGATCGTGTCGTAGAACTGCTCGCCGCCCTTGTCGTAGCGGCGCATGCGTTCGCCCAAGACCTTGAGCAACCAAGCGTCGGTGACGGGGTCTATTTTTTCACGCTGAGCCGCCACCGCCAAGGTTTCCAGGGTGTTGAGCAGGCGGCGGGCATCGCCATCGGCATAGGCAATCAAACGCCGTTCGGCATCAGGCTCCAGTGTGGCAATGGCACCGATGGCGTGGGCCTTGGCCACAATGCGTTGCAAATCTTCTTCGCTCAGGGGTTGCAACACATACACCGCCGCGCGCGACAGCAAAGCGGAATTGACCTCGAAAGAAGGGTTCTCGGTGGTCGCCCCAATGAAGGTGAACAAACCACTTTCCACATGCGGCAAAAAAGCATCTTGCTGGCTTTTGTTAAAGCGGTGCACCTCGTCAACAAACACAATGGTGCGCTGGGGCTGCAAACCGATGCGCGCCTGCTCGGCCTGGTCCACCGCTTCGCGAATGTCTTTCACACCGCCCAACACCGCACTGATGGTGATGAATTGGGCATCGAAGGCGTCGGCCATCAAGCGGGCGATGGTGGTTTTGCCCACACCGGGTGGCCCCCACAAAATGCAGCTGTGCGGTTGCCCAGACTCGAAGGCCAAACGCAGCGCCAAGCCCTCGCCCAGCAAATGTTGCTGCCCGATCACCTCGCCCAAGGTGTGCGGGCGCAGGCGCTCCGCCAAGGGCTGGTGCAGCGCATTCAGGGCGGCAGGGGCGCTCACCGATTCGCCCTCAAGGCCGTACCACGTCAACGCCGACGGGCGGTTTGAATTGAAAGTGATCGCCTGCCCATGCTGGGTTCATTTCAAAACCGGTGAAGGTCAGCACCGAGCGCTGGCCAAAACTGTCTTGCACCTCCAGCACGGCCAAGGCGGGGCCTTTGTCGGTGCTGCGAAACGCCGCCAACACCGATTGAATTTGCCCGTCTTTGGATTTGGGCGTGGCGCGCATCCATTGCAAACCTTCTTGGTCCGGTTCAGCTTGAAACACGAAGTCCGCCTGCAAAGCCTTGAGGTCGCTGCTGGACGTCAAAATGGCCGCCGGCGTCGCGCCCAAGGCCTGGGCTTGTTTGCGCGCCGTGACCTGATTCAAATCCACGTCGTACATCCACAGGGTTTGGCCATCGGCCACCAAGGTTTGCGCGAAGGGTTTTTGGTAAATGAAACGGAAACGACCGGGCCGGTCAAACTCAAAAATCCCCGTGGATATTTTGCTGCGGCCCACTTTGCCGTCCTTGGCCGGCGCGGTCACCACTTGCGAGAATTGCGCTCGCCCCGATTTGGCTTGGCGCATGAACTGCTCCAGCGCATCCAGGCCATTGGCGCAGGCCGCAGTGGACAAGGCCCCCCCCAACAGCGCACACAGCATTCCCACCATCCCCAAGGATGGCCTGGCGGCTCGCAGCACCCATGGGGCCAGAGACTTCAGCATGCGCAGCGTGGTCATTCGGCGCGATTCGGAACCAAAATCTCACGCTGACCGCTGCCACTCATGGCGCTGACCAGTCCGGCTTTTTCCATTTCTTCGACCAAGCGGGCGGCGCGGTTGTAGCCGATCTTCAAGTGGCGTTGCACCAGCGAAATACTGGCCTTGCGGTTCTTCAACACCACTTCCACGGCCTGGTCGTACATCGGGTCTTTTTCACCGCCGTCACCATCGGACGGGCCGTCATCGCCATCGACCGTGCCGCCTTCGAGCACGCCTTCGATGTAGTCCGGGCCGCCTTGGGATTTGAGGTAACTCACCACGCGGTGCACTTCGTCGTCGCTGACAAAGGCGCCGTGCACGCGAATAGGGAAACCCGTGCCCGAAGGCATGTACAGCATGTCGCCCATGCCCAGCAAAGCTTCTGCGCCCATTTGGTCCAGAATCGTGCGGCTGTCGATTTTGCTAGACACCTGGAACGCGATGCGGGTCGGGATGTTGGCCTTGATCAAGCCGGTGATCACGTCCACGCTGGGGCGCTGCGTGGCCAAAATCAAATGGATGCCTGCCGCACGCGCCTTTTGCGCCAAGCGGGCAATCAGCTCTTCAATCTTCTTGCCGACCACCATCATCAAGTCGGCCAACTCGTCGATCACCACCACAATGTGCGGCAAGCGTTTGAGCGGCTCGGGATCGTCCGGCGTCAAGCTGAACGGGTTGTAGATGAACTCTTCGCGGGCCGTGGCCTCGTCGATCTTGGTGTTGTAACCGGCCAGGTTACGCACGCCCATTTTGCTCATCAGCTTGTAGCGGCGCTCCATCTCGGCCACACACCAGTTCAGTCCATGGGCGGCTTGCTTCATGTCGGTGACCACAGGCGCGAGCAAATGCGGAATGCCTTCGTAGACCGACATTTCCAGCATCTTCGGATCGATCATCAGCAAGCGGACATCGCGCGCTTCGGCCTTGTAGAGCAAGGACAAAATCATCGCGTTGATACCGACCGATTTACCGGAGCCCGTGGTGCCGGCCACCAGTACGTGAGGCATCTTGGCCAGATCGGCGACCACCGGATTGCCCCCGATGTCCTTGCCCAAACCAATGGTCAGCATGGACTTGGCTTCGTGATACACCTGCGAGCCCAAAATCTCGCTTAACTTGATGGACTGGCGTTTGGCGTTGGGCAACTCCAGCGCCATGAAGTTCTTGCCCGGAATGGTTTCGATCACCCGGATCGAAACCAAGCTCAGTGAGCGCGCCAAATCTTTGGCCAAATTGACCACCTGCGAGCCCTTGACGCCGGTGGCCGGTTCAATTTCGTAGCGCGTGACCACCGGGCCCGGCGCGGCGGCCAGCACACGCACTTCAACGCCAAAATCTTTCAGGCGCTTTTCAATCATGCGGCTGGTCATTTCCAGCGTTTCCAGCGCCACGCCTTCTTGCCGCAGCGTCAAATGGTCGAGTAAATCCACCTGCGGCAACTTGCTGTCGGGCAATTCGTTGAACAAGGGTTTTTGCCGCTCTTTTTGCACCCGTTCACTGGGCGTCACGGCCTGAGCGGTCGGCTCAATCAACACCGGGGTATGCACAGCAGGTGTGGGCTCTTCCTGAATCGGTTGCCGAAGCAGGGGCTCTAGCGTGGGCTCAGTCAAACCGGTGCGGTCGGCCACCAAGCTCTGCATGGAAGGCTCCATCGGCTCCACCGGCACAGGGTGATCGCGCTCGCGAAGGGCCTGCTGGCCGAGCGCGTAATCTTGTTGAATTTCGAGTTTTTCTTGTCGCGATGCAATCAAGCCATCGATCCACGCACCAATCGACTCGGCCAAGCGGCCCCAGGAAAAGCGAAAAACCAGGGCAACGCCCAAGACCCCGAAAACCAAGCTGGCCAAGGCCGAGCCGGTGAAGCCCAGCCATTGCAGACTCAGCTTGCCCACCGCATAACCCAAAGCGCCGCCACTTTGCCCAGGCAAACTCGCATCCAACTTGTACAAGCGCAGCCACTCCATGGAGCAGCTGGACGCCAACAAAATCAGCAAGCCCAGCCAAAAAGCGGCTCGACTGCGTGTGAACTCGAAAGAAGAGCCTAAAGGGGCTTCTTCGCCCCGTAACCACACGGCCAACGCCACCAACCAGGCACGCGCGCCGGCCACCAGACACCACCAGGCCGAGAAGCCCAATGAAAAATAGGCAATGTCCGCGGTCCAAGCGCCCAAACGCCCTATCCAATTGCGCACCTGCGTGTCCGCACCAGAGCTGGACCACGAGGGATCTTGCACGTTGTAGCTGAGCAGCGAAAAGAAGCACAGCAGCAGACAGGCCCCTGCGACAAACAGGCCAAATTCTTGGGTAAAGCGGGTCAAGCCCGTGCGCGGTGCAGCCACCTCTTCGGCTGGGGGTGGGCCTGAGGGGTTGACGAGAGTGTGAATGGAGTACGTCATAGGAGTGCCTGTAAGCTTACCCGATAGAACCTCATTTTTTCAATCTCACCCCCGCAACGGCCTTGGTTGAATCTCAACGCCAAAAGCCTTGCCTCACCCGGTGACGTACAAGCTTCTTACAATCGAGGGTATCCCGGGCGGTCAGCCCGATCACTTTGAAAAGTAGTTTCGCCATGTCCAACTCCCAACACGCCCAAGTCCTGATCTTGGGTTCCGGCCCTGCCGGTTACACCGCCGCCGTTTACGCCGCCCGCGCCAACCTCAAACCCCTGCTGATCACGGGCATTGCCCAAGGCGGCCAGTTGATGACCACCACCGAAGTGGACAACTGGCCTGCGGACGTGCACGGCGTGCAAGGCCCCGAGTTGATGCAACGCTTTCAAGAGCATGCCGAGCGCTTTAACACCCAAATCGTCTTCGACCACATTCACACGGTGGAACTGACGCAACGCCCTTTCACCCTGACCGGTGACAGCGGCACCTATACCTGTGCCGCGTTGATCATTGCCACTGGCGCATCGGCCAAGTACCTGGGCCTGCCCTCCGAAGAGGCCTTCATGGGCCGTGGCGTCTCGGGCTGCGCCACCTGCGACGGTTTTTTCTACCGCGATCAAGTGTGCTGCGTGGTCGGCGGCGGCAACACCGCCGTGGAAGAAGCTTTGTACCTGTCCAACATCGCCAGCACGGTCTATTTGATCCACCGCCGCGACAAATTCAAGGCCGAACCGATCTTGGTCGACAAACTGATGGAGAAGGTCGCAGCCGGCAAAATCGTGCTCAAAACCTTCCAGACCCTGGACGAAGTGCTGGGTGACGCCTCCGGTGTGACCGGTGTGCGCCTGAAATCCACCCACGACGGCAGCACCCAAGACCTGGAACTCAAAGGCTGCTTCATTGCCATTGGCCACGCCCCCAACACCGAAATCTTCCAAGGCCAACTGGACTTGGAAAACGGCTATATCGTCACCCGCAGCGGCCTCAAGGGCTTGGCCACCATGACCAGCGTGCCCGGCGTGTTTGCGGCGGGCGACGTGCAAGACCATGTGTACCGCCAAGCCATCACCAGTGCCGGCACGGGTTGCATGGCGGCGCTGGATGCCCAGCGTTTTCTGGACCAATAAAGCCTCTGGATTCAAGCCGACGCCGCCTCTATTCAGGTGGGCGTCAAAAATAGCTATAATCTAAGGCTTTGCTGCGTATCAGCTTCGTTCTTTGGAACGCTGCGCATTCAGCAAATTGGGTTACCGCCACCCTTCTGGCGAGGTGAGGTTGGATTGCCAGGTCAGTGTCATTCGGACATCGGCCCCTGGGCACCAGCTGTTTATATCGGAGTGCACTATGGCACGCGTCTGCGACGTAACGGGCAAAGGCCCAATGACGGGGAACAATGTTTCCCACGCCAACAACAAAACCAAGCGCCGGTTCTTGCCGAACCTGCAATATCGCCGTTTCTGGGTTGAGACCGAAAACCGTTGGGTGCGCCTGCGCGTGTCCAGCGCCGCTCTGCGCCTGATCGACAAAAACGGTATTGATGCCGTGCTCGCAGATTTGCGCGCACGCGGTCAAGCTTAAACCCATAACAGGAGCCCCATACCATGGCAACCAAAGGCGGACGCGAAAAAATCAAGCTGGAATCTACAGCTGGCACTGGTCACTTCTACACGACCAGCAAAAACAAGAAAACAATGCCCGAGAAAATGTCGATCATGAAGTTCGACCCTAAAGCTCGCAAGCACGTGGAATACAAAGAAATCAAACTGAAGTAATTCAATTTGATTTCACAGGTCTTGGACCTGTGATTCCCCATCAAAAAACCGCTGAATTCTCAGCGGTTTTTTTTGGGGTCTCCGAACAGCCCCGGTCACCCGTGGCGCCCTCACACTCACACTGAAAATTAAGCCGTCTTCACGGCCACAGCACGCAGTTGCATTGAGAAATCACGCAAGGCGGCAATGCCACTTTCTTCAGCGCGACGGCACCAGGCCTGCAAGTCGGCAGCCAACTGCTCGCGGGTGTGCGAGGTGTTGAGCCAAATTTGCGCCAACTCCTCACGCATCACCACCATCTTGTCAAGCACCGGGTAAGCCGCGCGGGTTTGGCTCAGCAAAGACACAGCGTCGGCCGGTACCTTCTCGGTATCGCGGTGGAACCAACGCGAGGCGATCTTGATCACATGGTCATCCACCTTGGCCGATGACGCTTCTTGAAGAAACACACCACGCATCTGACGGGCGTACCCGGCCATCACTTCGTAGCGGTTGGCAATCAAAGCCTCCAAGGTCTTCTCGTCGGCCACCGGGCGAACTTCGCCGTAGGCCAGCTTGGGCGGTGTCTTCTTCACTTTGGCCAAACCCATGGACTGCAAGATCGTGATGTACATCCAGCCAATGTCGAACTCGTAAGGCTTGACCGACAACTTGGCCGACGTGGGATAGGTGTGGTGGTTGTTGTGCAACTCTTCACCGCCAATGAGGATGCCCCAAGGCGAGATGTTGGTGCTGGCGTCATGTGCTTCAAAATTGCGGTAGCCCCAGTAGTGCGCAGCGCCATTGATGATGCCGGCCGCCGTGATCGGGATCCACATCATTTGCACCGCCCACACGGTCAAGCCCAAAGCGCCAAACAGCGCCAGGTTGACGATCAGCATCAGTGCCACACCTTGCCATGAGTAGCGGGTGTACACGTTGCGCTCCATCCAGTCATCGGGCGTGCCGTGGCCGTAGCGGTCCAGGGTTTCCTGATTCTTGGCTTCCTTGCGGTACAACTCAGCGCCCGTGAACAGCACCGTCTTGATGCCGTACACATGCGGACTGTGCGGATCTTCAGCCTGCTCGCATTTGGCGTGGTGCTTGCGGTGAATTGCGGTCCACTCTTTGGTCACCTGACCGGTGGTCAGCCAGAGCCAAAAACGGAAGAAATGGGAAACGATGGGATGCAAGTCCAACGCACGGTGCGCTGAATGACGGTGCAGATAAATCGTGACGCCTGCAATCGTGATGTGGGTGAACACCAAAGTCACCACCAACACCTGCAACCAAGAGAGATTCAGCAAGCCGTGAGCCAGCCATTCGATTGCCGCGTTCAGCACGGCCCAGTCGGGTAACAACATCAATTCTGTCTTTCGAAACACCTGTTACAGGCAATCCTTGGATTTTAAGTTTTTGGCATCCAAAAAGACAGTACTTTCTCAGTCAAGGGCTTTCATTCGGTGGTGGCAAATTTATTTCTTAACCCAAAGGGCCGCAAAAAATCCATCGGTGCCATGACGGTGCGGCCACAAGCGTAAAAACTCGGCCTGATCGCCGCTGCACAAGGAGGCTGCATTCGGCACTTTCAAACGCTCCAGCTCGGCGCCAGCACCCAGCACCTCAAACTCAGGATTCGCCTGCGTAAAAGCCTGCGCAATGGCTTCGTTCTCTTGCATCAGCAAACTGCAAGTGGCGTAGACCAAACGGCCACCGGGCTTGAGCAAGCGGGCGGCGCTTTGCAAAATCGCCAACTGCTTGACAGTCAATTCTTCCAGCGCCTTGGGCGTTTGGCGCCATTTCAAATCGGGGTTGCGGCGCAAGGTGCCCAGGCCGGAGCAAGGCGCATCGACCAGCACCCGGTCTATCTTGCCGGCCAAGCGCTTGATGCGGTCACCGCGCTCGTGTGCAATCGCTGCAGGATGCACGTTGGACAATTGGCTGCGCGCCAAGCGGGGCTTGAGCGCGTCCAAGCGGTGACCCGACACGTCAAACGCATACAAGCGTCCGGTGTTGCGCATGCTCGCGCCAATGGCCAAAGTCTTGCCACCGGCACCCGCACAAAAGTCCACCACCATTTCGCCGCGGTGGGCATCCAAGAGCAGCGCCAGCAACTGCGAGCCTTCGTCTTGCACCTCAATGGCGCCGCGCACAAAAACATCCAGCTTGGTCAGCGCGGGCTTGCTCTCGGTGCGCAGACCCCAGGGGGAATACGGGGTGGGCGTGGTCACAATGCCGACCGCCTTCAATTCTTTTTGCACATCGGCGCGTTTGTCGTGCAAGGCATTCACGCGCAAATCCAAAGAGGCGCTTTGACCCAAGCTCTCCACCAGAGGCCAAAAGTCACTGCCCAACTGCGCTTTGAGGGGCTCGACCATCCACTCGGGCAAATTGTGGCGATGGCGCTCCAAGAACTCTTCAGGCTTGACGCGGTCACAACCCTCCAACCAGGTTTTTTCGGTCTCGGTGATGGCGCCAACCAAAAAGTCGCGCGGCGCGTGGAAACCCAAAATCGCCAGGCGGCGCTCCTTAGCGCCGCTGCCTGAGCGGGCAAGGTATTCGAAACGAAGTTTGTGGCGCAAGACGTTGTAGGCGGTCTCGGCCAAGGTGGCGCGTTCGCGGGGGCCCAATTGGCGGTGTTCACGGAAAAAACGCGAGACGACCGAGTCGGCGGGATGTTCAAATTGGAGCGTCAGCCTGACCAGTTCGGCGCAGGCATCAAGAAGGGCTTTAGGATGCATAGCCCCTATTGTCCCACTCTCCTCACATCATCAAGACCGAAGTCATGTCCGAAACCCTGCCCCCCTTGCTCATCACCCGCCCCGGCATCTACCGCCACTACAAAAATTTGCTGTACGAAGTCAAAGGCACGGTGCGGCACAGCGAATCGCTGGAGCCCATGACCTTGTACCAAGCGCTGTATGGCGACAAGGGTTTGTGGGTCCGACCTGCGGCCATGTTCAACGAAACGGTTGAAATCGACGGCGTGGTGCAGCCGCGCTTTACGTGGGTGTCAGAGGTGCCCACCGGGCGCTGAATGCGCACGGCTTAACCAGTCCTCAATCGCCTGGGGGTAGAGCAAATGCTCTTGGGTCAAGACGCGTGCCGCCAACGTGGCCGCCGTGTCTTGTGGCAGCACCGGCACCACCGCTTGCGCCAAGATCGGGCCATGGTCCAGATCGGCGGTCACTTGGTGCACCGTGGCGCCTGCAAACTGGCAGCCTGTATCGATGGCCCGCTGGTGCGTATGCAGTCCGCTGAAAGCCGGCAGCAGCGAGGGGTGAATGTTGATCAAGCGGCCCGCAAAGTGGCTCACAAAATCAGCCGAGAGGATGCGCATGAAACCCGCCAACACCACCAACACTGGCACGTAGCCGTCCAGGTGGGCCTGCAATGCGGCATCAAAAGCTTCACGCGTGGGGTAAGCCTTGTGGTCCAACACCGCCACCGCGATGCCCTGGGCTTTGGCCAAGGCCAGGCCTTCCGAGTCAGCCCGGTTGCTCACCACCGCTGCAATGCGCACCCCGAAACGCTCAGCCCAACGATGCTGAACCGAGGTTTGCACGATGGCGGCCATGTTTGAGCCCGAGCCCGAAATCAAAATCACAATGTTTTTCATGAAGTGGGCATTATCCCTGCCCGTGCACAGCCCCAAAAGAGTACGCAATAATTCGTTTTGTCACAGCAAGGACAAGGCATTTCCGCACGGTCGTGCTATAAATTGCCCTTCACTTTCCGCCCGAGCTTGTAGCTGGGGTATTTCGCCACCGGCATTTCTCAGAGAGACACCCCATGGATTTGGCATTCACCCCCGAAGAACTCGCGTTTCGCGACGAAATTCGCACTTGGGTCAAAGACAATTTACCCGCTGACATTTCCCAAAAAGTGCATGCCGCCATGCGCCTGACGCGCGACGACATGCAACGTTGGGCCCAAATTTTGGGCAAAAAAGGCTGGCTCGGTTGGGGTTGGCCCACGCAGTTTGGCGGCCCGGGTTGGAACGCCATCCAAAAACACCTGTTCGAAGAAGAATGCGCTCTGGCCGGCGCCCCCCGCGTGGTGCCGTTTGGCCCGGTGATGGTGGCCCCGGTGATCATGGCCTTTGGCAACGCCGAGCAGCACAAGCGCTTTTTGCCCGGCATCGCCAGCGGTGAAGTCTGGTGGAGCCAGGGTTACAGCGAGCCGGGCTCCGGCTCAGACCTGGCCTCGCTCAAAACCCGCGCCGAGCGCGTGGGCGACAAATACATCGTCAACGGCCAAAAGACCTGGACCACGCTGGGCCAGTATGGCGAGTGGATTTTCTGCCTGGTGCGCACCAGCAACGAAGGTAAGCCACAAACCGGCATTTCGTTCTTGCTGATCGACATGAAGACGCCGGGCATCACGGTGCGCCCGATCAAGCTGCTCGACGGCGAGTGCGAAGTCAACGAAGTCTGGTTTGACAACGTCGAAGTGCCCATTGAGAACCTGGTGGGTGAAGAAAACAAAGGCTGGAACTACGCCAAACACCTGCTGGCCCACGAGCGCACCAACATTGCCGACGTGAACCGCGCCAAGCGTGAACTGGAGCGTTTGAAACGCATCGCCAAAAGCGAAGGCGTTTACGACGACCTGCGTTTCCGCGACGAAATTGCCAAGCTCGAAGTCGATGTGGTGGCGCTGGAAATGCTGGTCTTGCGGGTGTTGTCTGCCGAAAAGTCGGGCAAAAATTCACTGGACATTGCCGGCCTCTTGAAGATCAAGGGCAGCGAAATCCAGCAGCGCTACACCGAGCTGATGATGCTGGCGGCCGGCCCCTACAGCCTGCCCTTCATCTTTGAAGCCATGGACGCTGGCTGGCAAGGCAACTTCCCCGGCGATGAAGTGGCGAATGCACCTTTGGCGGCCAACTACTTCAACATGCGCAAGACCACCATTTACGGCGGCAGCAACGAAGTGCAACGCAATATCGTCGCCCAGACCGTCCTCGGCTGAAGCGCTTGAACTGAAAAGGATTTCAAAATGGATTTCGATTTTTCTGACGACCAAGAACAACTGCGCGACGCGGTCCGCAAATGGGTGGACAAGGGCTACGACTTTGAGCGTCGCCGCCGCATTGAAGCCGCGGGCGGCTTTGACCGCGCCGTCTACACCGAACTGGCCGAGTTGGGCCTGACGGGTTTGTATGTGAGCGAAGCCCAAGGCGGCATGGGCATGGGCCCGGTCGAAGGCATGGTGGTGATGGAAGAGCTGGGCCGTGGCATCGTCATGGAGCCACTGACCCAAACTCTGATCTGCAGCGCCGTGCTCGAAGGCTATGGCCCCGACGCGCTCAAGAGCGCCTGGCTCGGCCGCATCGCCTCCGGTGAAGCCTTGGTGGTGTTGGCGCACCAAGAACGCAAAGGCCGCTACAAGCTGGCCAGCTGTGCCACGCAAGCCCAAGAAGCCGCCGGCGCCTGGACCTTGAGCGGCACGAAAAACGTCGTGCCCGTGGGCGCGCAGGCCGATGCCTACCTGGTCCCCGCCATGATCGGCAACGCCATGGCGATGTTTCTGGTCGAACGCAGCGCAACCGGTGTGAGCACCCATGCTTATGTGACCCAGGACGGCGGCGCTGCCGCCGACGTGAGTCTGAGCAACAGCCCGGCCCAATTGCTCACGCGCGATGGTTTGACGGCGCTGGAACATGCGGTGGACATCGGTATCGCCAGCCTGTGCTCAGAAGCGGTGGGCGTGATGGACAAAACCATGGCCATCACCACCGAGTACATGAACACACGCAAGCAGTTCAATGTGGTGATCTCCAGCTTCCAGGCGCTGCGCCACCGCGTAGCCGACATGAAGATGCAACTGGAACTGGCTCGCTCCATGAGCTTTTATGCCACGCTCAAACTGAACGCGCCGACCGAAGAGCGTCGTCGCGCCATGGCCCGCGCCAAGTACCAGCTGGGCGTGTCCATGCGTTTTGTAGGCCAACAAGCGGTGCAATTGCACGGCGGCATTGGCGTGACGGACGAGTACATCGTGAGCCATTACTTCAAAAAGTTGACCCAACTTGAAATGACCTGGGGCGACACCCTGCACCAACTGGGTGAAGTGTCCGAACGCATGCAAGACACAGCAGGCGTTTTCGCTTGAACCCAGGCGCCGAGACCTGCGCGTTTATTCAGCCAGCCGCACACGCCAAAACGTGGCAAAGCGCGGCAGACCTGAAGGCGTGCGGTCTCGGTAGCGGTAACTGACCCAAGCCCCCACCGGTGGGGGCTTTTCTCTTTCGGCATCGGTCAAGCCGGAGCCCAAGGCGAAACGCTGGCCGTCGGGCAGTTCCACCAGCAAAGCGCCCAGTCGTCCTTGCAACCGGCCTTTGCCCGGCACATGGGCCACCACCTGAGCCTCTTCGTCCTGCACCGGTTTGAGTTTGCGCAGCGCATCGCTGCGACCTGGCTGCCACAGGGCATCGGCGCGGTGCAGCACCAAGCCTTCGCCCCCGGCAGCGACCACCTCAGCCAATTGTTGTTTCAATTCAGCGGTGTCGACCGCACGAAACTGCCTGATCGCTTGCACCCAAGCCCCATGACCCTTTCCCTCGCCCAGCACGGTGCCCATGCGCATCAGCCGTTCGGTAAATTGCGCCGTGCGATCCGGCAAGTCAAACACCATGTAGCGTACCGACCGCCACTCGTCATCATTCGGGCTGGTGCGGCGAACGGCAGCAGACAAACGGTCAAAAGTGCGCCGACCCATCCACAATTCACCGTCCAGCGCCTGGGCAGGCCAAGCGGCAGTGAACCACGCGGGGGCGGCAATGGGGCGGCCACTGCGAAAACGCAGCGCCTGCCCATCCCACAGGGCGCGCACGCCATCGAGCTTTTCACTCACCCAAAAGGGCGCAGGGTCGGCCTGCGCTGGCCAAGCCGTGGCCAACATCGCCCCAAAAGGTTCAGCCAGGGCCCAGGGCGAATAGCTCAGGCCAAGGCCCAAGCTCGCACTGCCCAGGCCGAATTGGCAAAGGAAAGAACGCCGCAACGCATGGTGATTCATTGTCAACTCCCTTTGAACAGTCCATCACCCTCGGCGGCTTCGAGGCCGCGCAGTTCAGGGTCTGAACCTTGGCTGTGCTTCTTCGATCAACACCTCATCCTTCAAACCATCAGCCTTGATGAACGCGGCACATGGGCCATCAAGAACTGCATCTGGTCGGCCAAAATACGCCGATTGCGCAAGATAAAGTCTTCCCACAAGCTGGGCACATACGGCGTGTAGAGCAAGGGCATGCCGGCTTGCTCGGGTGTGCGGTGGCTCTTACGGTGATTGCAACTGCGGCAAGACGTGACCACATTCATCCAAGTGTCCACGCCCTTTTGGGCGAAAGGCACGATGTGCTCGCGGGTGAGTTCAGATTCGTGAAATGCCGCGCCACAGTAGGCACACACATTACGGTCACGGACAAACAATTTGTCATTGGTCAGGCCGGGACGCAAATCAAACGGATTGATCTTGGGCACGCCTCGGGTGCCAATGATGCTGTTGATGCGGATGATGGATTGCTGGCCTGTGACCGCGTTGTGCCCGCCATGAAACACCGCAATTTCACGTCCAACCTCCCAACGCACCTCTTCGGCGGCGTAGTACATGACCGCTTGCTCTAAGCTGATCCACGACTGGGGCAGCCCCTGGGCTGACAACTTCAAGACCTTCACTGGCGCCTCCATCCAACAGTTACAAAAACCACTGACTCGAAACATGACGGCCCTGCCGCACCATCGGTGTACCGTGCGGTACTCCAGACAGGCGTTGGGTAAGTCACAATATACGCTGTAATGACGACCACTTGGTGACAACGCTGAAGCTCTTTTCGGTGCGTCACCCGGCAACCAGACCCCTGTATGAAGGTATTTCGCGGTTTCAACCATCCGGGCATCGCTCCGGCGTGTGCCCTGACGATTGGCAACTTTGACGGCGTGCACCGTGGCCACCAGGCCATGTTGGCTTTGCTGAAAAATGAAGCTGCACACCGCGGCGTGGCGAGCTGCGTGATGACCTTTGAGCCGCACCCGCGTGACTATTTTGCCGCCCTGCTGCACAAACCCGACTTGGCCCCGGCCCGCATCGCCACCCTGCGCGACAAGCTGACCGAGCTGGAACGCTGCGGCATCGACCAGGTGGTGGTCTTGCCCTTTGACGCGAAACTGGCCCAGCAGCAACCCCAGGCCTTCATTGGCGAGGTGCTGCTGCACGGTCTGGGTGCACGCTATGTGCTGGTGGGCGATGACTTTCGCTTTGGCGCCCAGCGCGCCGGAGATTACGCCCTGCTGGACGCCACAGGCCAACAACGCGGCTTTGATGTGGCACGCATGAACAGCTACGAGGTGCATGGGCTGCGCGTGTCCAGCTCGGCGGTGCGCGCCGCTTTGAAAACCGGGGACATGATGGAGGTGGCCCGCCTGCTGGGCCGGCCCTACAGCATCAGCGGCCATGTGGTGCATGGGCGCAAGCTCGGACGCGAGCTGGGTGCCAGCGAATCGGGCGCTGGCGATGGCTTTCGCACCCTGAACCTGCGCTTTACGCACTGGAAGCCTGCGGCCAGCGGCATCTTTGCGGTGCAGGTGCATGGCTTGGCGCCCACGCCTTTGACAGGCGTGGCCAACCTGGGCATTCGTCCTTCGCTGGACCCCACCGATGTCAATGGCGGCCGGGTGCTGCTGGAGACGCATTGCTTTGACTGGCCCGCCTCGTGGAGCACCGAAGAGGGGTACGGTAAAATCATCAGCGTGGACCTGCTGCACAAATTACACGACGAACTCAAGTACGACAGCTTTAGCGACCTGACACGGGGCATCGCCAAAGACTGTGACGATGCGCGTGCGTACTTTGCGTCTCTGCATGGGCAAACCCACCGTCAAAACTCCCGCGACCGAATTTGACCCTGGCCCGCCTCTGACTCTGCGCTGCGCTGGCGCAAAGTTCCCACCTGCTGATCTCGGCTGCGCTTTGCACAGCCCTGCCCTTATTAATGGATTTCCATGTCTGAAGCCAAAACGAATTACCGCGCCACCCTGAACATGCCCGACACCCCGTTCCCGATGCGGGGCGACTTGCCCAAGCGCGAGCCGGGCTGGGTGAAGAGTTGGAACAGCGACGGCCTTTACAAGCGCCTGCGCGTTGCGCGCCAAGGCGCACCGTTGTTTGTGCTGCACGACGGCCCACCCTACGCCAACGGCCAGTTACACATCGGCCACGCGCTGAACAAAGTGCTGAAAGACATGATCGTCAAGTCCAAGCAATTGGCGGGCTTTGACGCGCAATACATACCCGGCTGGGACTGCCACGGTTTGCCGATCGAAAACGCGATTGAAAAATTGCACGGCCGCAAACTCAGCCGTGACGACATGCAGGCCAAGAGCCGCGCCTTTGCCACCGAACAAATTGCGCAGCAACGCGAAGACTTCAAACGCCTGGGCATCTTGGGCGACTGGGAGCGGCCTTACCGCACCATGGACCCGGCGAACGAGGCCGGAGAGATCCGTGCCTTTAAACGCGTGATCGAGCGCGGCTTTGTGTACCGAGGCCTCAAGCCCGTTTACTGGTGCTTCGACTGCGGCTCGTCTTTGGCCGAGTTTGAAATCGAATACCAGGACAAGAAAAGCGACACGCTGGACGTGGCCTTTGAAACCGACGATGCGGCAAAACTGGCCGCCGCTTTTGGCTTGGCCGCATTGCCGCAAGGCACGAGCGCCTTTGCCGTGATCTGGACCACCACCGCCTGGACCATCCCGGCCAACCAGGCGCTGAACGCCCACCCCGAACTGAGTTACGCGCTGGTGCAGACCGACAAAGGCTGCCTGGTGCTGGCCGAGTCGCTGGTCGACAAATGCCTGGAGCGCTTTGGCTTGACCGGTCAGGTGCTGGCCACCGCCAAGGGCGAACAACTCGGCGGTCTGAACTTCCGCCACCCGCTGTACAACGTGGATGCCGGCTACCAACGCCTGTCGCCCGTGTACCTCGCCGATTACGTGAGCGACGGCGATGGCACGGGCCTGGTGCACAGCGCGCCCGCTTATGGCGTGGATGACTTTAACTCCTGCATCGCCAACGGCCTGAAATACGACGACATCCTGAACCCGGTGCAAGGCAACGGCGCGTACGCCGCTGAATTCCCACTGTTCGGTGGTCTGCACATCTGGAAGGCTGTGCCGGTCATTTTGGACGCGTTGAAAAACGCTGAGCGCTTGATGGCCACACAAACCATTACCCACAGCTACCCGCATTGCTGGCGCCACAAGACGCCGGTGATCTACCGCGCGGCGGCGCAGTGGTTCATTCGCATGGACGAAGGCCCGGGCGTATTTACCCAAGACAAAGCGCCACAGACTTTGCGTCAACTCGCCTTGGCTGCCATTGAACACACCCAGTTCTACCCCGAGAACGGCAAAACACGTTTGCGCGACATGATCGCCAACCGTCCCGACTGGTGCATCTCGCGCCAGCGCTCTTGGGGCGTGCCGGTGCCGTTCTTTTTGCACAAAGACTCGGGCGAGTTGCACCCGCGCACCATGGCCATCTTGGACCAAGCAGCAAGCATCGTGGAACAAGGCGGCATCGAGGCTTGGAGCCGCGTGACCACCGAAGAAATTCTGAATCAAACCGGTGACGACGCCGCCAGTTACAGCAAGAGCACGGACATTTTGGAAGTCTGGTTTGACTCGGGCAGCACCTTCCAGCATGTGCTGCGCGGCAGCCACAAAGACGCTTACGATCGTGCACCTTTCCATGCCGAAGGCCCCGAGGCCGACCTGTATTTGGAAGGCCATGACCAGCATCGCGGCTGGTTCCACAGCTCCTTGCTGCTGGGCTGCGCCTTGTACGATCGCGCGCCCTACAAAGGCCTGCTGACCCACGGCTTTGCCACCGACGGCCAAGGCCGCAAGATGAGCAAGAGCCTGGGCAACACCGTGGCGCCGCAAGAAGTGACAGACAAAATGGGCGCCGAAATCGTGCGTCTGTGGGTCGCGTCCACCGACTACTCGGGCGACCTGAACATCGACGACAAAATCCTGGCCCGCGTGGTCGACGCCTACCGCCGCATCCGCAACACCTTGCGCTTCTTGATGGCCAACGTCAGCGACTTTGACCCGGCCACCGACACTGTGGCGTTCAGTGACCTGCTGGAGATTGACCAGTACGCCTTGTCACGCGCTGCGCAATTGCAGGCTGACATCCGCGCCCACTTCGATGCCTACGAGTTCCACCCCGTGGTCTCCAAGCTGCAGCTGTACTGCTCCGAAGACTTGGGCGCGTTTTATTTGGACGTGCTCAAAGACCGCCTGTACACCACCGCGACCAAGTCGTTGGCCCGCCGCAGCGCACAAACCGCGCTCTACCAAATCACCCAAGCCATGCTGCGCTGGATGGCGCCGTTCTTGAGCTTTACCGCTGAAGAAGCCTGGGGCGCGATCGGCAGCTCGGAGTCCATCTTCTTGGAAACCTTTATCGACTTGGGCACCGTCAACACCGAGTTGCTCGCCAAGTGGGGCCGCATTCGCGAGATCCGCGACTTGGTGAACAAAGACATTGAAACCGTGCGCGCCGAAGGCCAAGTCGGTTCCTCCTTGCAAGCCAATGTCACCGTGCAGGCCAACCCGCAAGACCTGGCCTTGCTTGAAAGCTTGGGGCCAGACGCCAAGTTTGTCTTCATCACCTCGGTGCTGGCTTTGGCTGCAGACGACACGCTGTCGGCCACGGTGGCCGTGAGTACCGATGCCAAATGCGAGCGTTGCTGGCACTACGCGGCCGATGTGGGCGTGGACGCCGCGCACCCCACGCTGTGCGGCCGTTGCACCAGCAATCTGTATGGCGACGGTGAAATCCGCCACGTCGCCTGAACCGAGTCACAGCACCGAGACACAGAACCGAGACCTAGACGCCCATGGCCAAAAAATCAAAAACTTCCTTCACCCACACCAGCCACAGTTTGTGGCTCTGGTTGGGCTTGGCCCTGTTGGTCTTGCTGGCCGATCAGTTCACCAAGATCCTGATCATCGGCAGCTTCGCCTTGGGCGACAGCACGCCAGTGACCTCGTTTTTCAATCTGGTGCGGTGGCACAACAACGGCGCGGCTTTCTCGTTCCTGGCGCAAGCCGGCGGCTGGCAGCGTTGGTTCTTCACCGGCTTGGGTACGGTGGCCGCTTTGCTGATGGTGTGGCTGTTGAAAAAGCACGCTGGGCAAAAGCTGTTTGGCTTGGCCATCGCCTGCGTGTTGGGCGGCGCTGTGGGCAATGTGATTGACCGGGTCTTGTACGGCTACGTGGTGGACTTTTTGGACTTTCACTACGCGGGCATCCACTTCCCAGCGTTCAATCTGGCCGACAGCGCCATCACACTGGGCGCTGCCTGCCTGATCCTCGACGAACTGCTGCGCGTTCGCAGAGGTTAAATCGTCACGCTTTACAGCGTGATGATGGTGCAACCCGTGGTTTTGCGGGCTTCTAAGTCACGGTGGGCTTGGGCAATGTCGGCCAGCTTGTAGGTCTGGTCAATGCGAATGTGTACCTTGCCACTGACCACCACATCAAACAACTCATCGGCCATTTCTTGGCAAGTCTCGCGCGTAGCGATGTGGGTGAACAGTGTTTGACGCGTCACGTACAGCGAACCTTTGCCGCCCAAAATTCCGGGTGCAAACGGCGCCACGGGGCCTGAGGCATTGCCAAAACTGGCCATCAAACCAAAAGGCATCAGGCAATCCAAGGACTTGTCCCAGGTGTCTTTACCCACCGAGTCGTACACCACCTTCACGCCCTTGCCGCCGGTGATTTCTTTCACGCGCGCTGCAAAGTCTTCGGTGTTGTAGTTGATCACGAAGGCGGCGCCATGGTCTTTGGCCAACTGGCACTTGGCATCGCTGCCGGCCGTGCCAATCAACTGGTAACCCAGCGCCTTGGCCCATTGGCAAGCAATCAGGCCCACGCCCCCGGCTGCGGCGTGGAACAAAACAAAGTCGCCAGCTTTCAAGCCGCCTTGCGGCAAGGTGCGCTTGAGCAGGTACTGCGCCGTCAGGCCTTTGAGCATCATGGCCGCGCCGGTTTCAAAGCTGATCGCATCGGGCAGTTTGCACACGCTTTGTGCAGGCATCACACGCTCTTCGCTGTAGCTGCCGGGTGGGTTGCTGGCGTAGGCCGCGCGGTCGCCGACTTTCAAGTGCGTCACGCCCTCGCCCACCGCCTCGACAATGCCGGAGGCTTCCATGCCCAAGCTCAGGGGCATGGGCATGGCGTACAAACCAGCGCGTTGGTACACGTCAATGAAGTTCAGACCAATGGCTTTGTGGCGAATGCGAATTTGCCCGGGGCCGGGCTGGCCCACAGGCAAGTCGACCAATTTCATTTCTTCGGGGCCACCATGTTGGGCAATTTGGACGGTCAAGCTCATGTGAATCTCCAGCAGATTGAGGTTTGAGAGGGTTTAAAAACGAGGCTCGCGTGACTGTGCCACGAAATCCCAGTTCATGGGCGACAGCAGCGCAGTGGCCGGCACGTTAAAGTCACCGGCATGACACAGAAACTGGCGCTGCGCACCGCACTCTTGCTCACTGTCCCGCCCCTTTTATGGGCGGGCAATGCGGTGGTGGGCCGCTTGGTGGGACCCTTGGTGCCGCCCATCACCTTGAACTTTTTGCGTTGGCTAGTGGCGTTTTTCATATTGCTGCCCTTGGCCTATCCGGTGTTCCGCTCGGGCAGTGGCCTGTGGTCCCACTGGCGTCGTTTTGGGGTGCTGAGTTTGCTGGGCGTGGGCTGCTACAACGCGCTGCAGTACCTGGCTTTGCAAACCTCCACACCCTTGAACGTAACCCTGGTGGCGTCCAGCACGCCGGTGTTCATGCTGGTCTTGGGCGCCCTGTTCTTCAAAGCGCCGGTGCGCCTGCCGCAACTGGCCGGCGCCGCGCTGTCCATCACCGGGGTGGCGGTGGTGCTGTGCCGGGGGGATTGGGCGCAGTTGCTCAAAGTCGAGTTTGTGCTGGGCGATATTTATGTCTTGTTCGCCACCGCCAGCTGGGCCTTGTACAGCTGGCTGCTGACGCGGCGCGACGAACCCGAGGCTTTGCGCCAAAACTGGGCGATGTTTTTGATGGCGCAGGTGGTCTTTGGTTTGGGCTGGTCGGGTGCATTCACGGCCGCCGAATGGGGCTTGACCGATGCCCACATCAGCTGGGGCTGGCCTTTGGCCAGTGCCTTGGCTTTTGTCGCCATCGGTCCTGCCGTGCTGGCTTACCGCTGCTGGGGCGAAGGCGTGCAACGCGCGGGCCCCGCGGTGGCTGGCTTTTTCTCCAACCTCACACCGCTGTTTGCCGCCTTGTTGTCGGCTGCCTTTCTGGGCGAGTTACCGCATCTGTATCACGCACTCGCCTTTGCGCTGATTGTGGGCGGCATCCTCGTCTCATCCAGGCGGTGAACTCCGACGCTGAATTTCAGCGCTGAAGCAGCGCCGAAATTTTTGCCATGGGACTCAGTACGTGCCGGGGTAAGCGCCGCCGTCGGCCAACACGTTTTGACCCGTCAGATACGCGGCGTGCTGGCTGCACAAGAAGGCACAGATCGCACCGAACTCCTCAGGGTTGCCATAGCGACCGGCCGGAATTTGCGCTTGCTGAATGACACGCATTTCCTCAACGGTCTTGCCCGCTTTTTCGGCCATGGCCGGCAAGGTGGCGCGGATGCGGTCGGTATCGAATCGGCCTGGCAGCAAGTTGTTGATGGTCACCCCTTGTGAGGCGATTTTGCTGCGCGAAGTGCCGGCCACGAAACCGGTCAAACCACTGCGCGCGCCGTTGGACAGGCCCAGCACATCGATGGGTGATTTCACTGAGCTGGAGGTGATGTTGACGATGCGACCAAAACCACGCGCCGCCATGCCGTCCACCGTGGCTTTGATCAGGTCGATCGGCGTGAGCATGTTGGCGTCAATCGCTTTGATCCACGCGTCACGGTCCCAGTCGCGGAAATCGCCAGGCGGTGGGCCGCCCGCATTGGTCACCACAATGTCGAAGTTTTTGCCGGGACCACCTGCCACGGCAAATACCGCTTCGCGACCGGCCACGGTGGTGATGTCGACCGCCACCGCAATCAGTTTCACTTTTGGGCCGACTTCGGCTTGCAGCTTGGCGACCGTGGCGTTGAGCACCTCCGCCCCACGTGCCACCATGACCACGTTCACCCCTTCATGCGCCAAAGCGCGGGCACAGCCCCAACCCAGTCCTTTGCTGGCGCCGCCGACCAATGCCCATTTGCCTGCAATACCTAAGTCCATAACAGTCTCCTAGAAAAAAACAATCACACACGCGTGGGACGCGTGACCCAAAAAACACCACTCACCACCAACACCGTACCCGCTACGATCCAGGCGGTGAAGGGTTCGTCCAACAACAGCACGCCCATGGTGATGGTTGACATCGGACCGATCATGCCGGTTTGCGCGGTCAAACCCGGCCCGATACGCTCCATCGCCATCATCACCAACAGCACCGGAACCGCCGTGCAGGCCGTGGCATTCACAAGCGACAACCACAAGACCTCGGGCGCAACGCCGTCCAGCGACAAAGGCCGCATCCATGCAAACTGCGCAATGCACAACACACACGCGACCGAAGTGGCCCAACCGGCCAGACGCAAAGAGCCTAAGCGCTTGACCAATTGGCCGCTGTAGGTGAGGTACAGGGCGTAGGTCAAGGCACTGCTCAACACCAGCACAGTGCCCACCAGCACATGAGGTCCGGTCAGGCTCAACTCATGGCCAAACACCAGCAGCACGCCAGCGTAGCTGACCGCCATCGCCAGCGCCTGCCGGCGCACAATGCGGCGTTTGTAGATCACCCAACCCAGCAGCAATACCAAGGTGGGGTTGAGGTACAAAATCAAACGCTCAAACGAGGCGCTGACGTATTCCAAGCCCCAAAAATCCAAAAAACTCGACAGGTAATAGCCGATAAAACCCAAACCCAAAATACCGATGGCATCTTGACGCGTCAACGCCGCCTTGCCACGACCAGCCCACCAAGCCATCAGCACAAACAAGGGCAAAGCAAACAGCATGCGCAGCATCAGCAAGGTGATGGCATCCACACCGTGCCGGTAAGCCAGTTTGACGATGATGGCTTTGCCGCTGAAAGCGATGGAGCCTGCGGCGGCCAATAACAAACCGGTGGTGAGTGAGGTCTTTTGCGCGGGTGAATTCAAAACCCAACCGCCTGCCCGTCACGCCGCGAATCGCTGGCCGCGACATAACCCTGCACCTTGGGATCGCCCATGCGCCAAATGAACTGGCCAGCGCCAAAGTCTTGGTAGGAGTCGTTGATCACATCCATTTGGTGTCCGCGACTGGCCAGGCCCTGCACCGTGTGCGCATCCAGATGCGCCTCGACGTTGATGGACAAACCCTCGTTGTAGCGCCAGCGCGGTGCATCGCAGGCGGCTTGCGGGTTTTGCCCGTAGTCCAACATGCGCACCAGGGTTTGCATATGGCC
This sequence comes from uncultured Burkholderiales bacterium, assembly GCA_903916355.1. Lineage (GTDB taxonomy): Bacteria > Pseudomonadota > Gammaproteobacteria > Burkholderiales > Burkholderiaceae_C > Limnohabitans_A. Next base: position 35,486 of record CAIWWN010000223.1, read on the forward strand.
TTGCGGTTGCATGTTGGCGCCCATCACGCCGTAACTCATCACGGGTTGTCCGTCTTTCGTCAAGAACGCCGGAATGATGGTGTGGAACGGGCGCTTGCCCGGGGCCACCAAATTGGCCGGATTCAAGCCGCCGGCTTGCACGTTGAAGCCGTGGCCGCGGTTTTGCAAACTCACGCCAAATTCCGGCTCCACGCAGCCCGAACCAAAGCCCATGTAGTTGCTTTGGATGAAGCTGACCATCATGCCGTTTTCGTCGGCCGCCGTCAGGTAAATCGTGCCGCCTTTGACGGGGTTGCCCGCACCAAAGTCTTGCGCCTTGTTCATCTGAATCAACTTGGCGCGGCTGGCCAAATAGGCCGGGTTGAGCATTTGCGCCGGCGTGACTTCCATGGAGCCGGGATCGGCCACATAGCGGTACACATCGGCAAAGGCCAACTTCATGGCTTCAATTTGCAGATGCTGCGAATCCACGCCGTCCACCGGCAAACCGGCCACGTCAAAGTGTTCCAAAATACCCAAAGCGATCAGCGCGGCAATGCCTTGGCCGTTGGGCGGGATCTCATGCAAGGTGTAGCCGCGGTAGTTTTGCGCAATCGGCGTGACCCACTCGGGGCGGTAGTCGGCAAAGTCTTTGGCCGTCAACGTGCCACCGTGCTGCGTGCTGAAGCGCTCAATGGCGTGCGCAATTTCACCGCCGTAAAAGGCTTGGCCCTTGCTTTCGGCAATCGCGCGCAGGCCTCGCGCTGCGGCTTTGAACTGAAACAACTCACCCACGTTGGGCGCACGGCCCCAGGGCAAAAAGTTCTCAGCGAAACCGGGCAAAGATTGCAATTCGGGTGTGGCCGCCGCCCATTTTTGCTGCACCACCACGGGCAGCAAATAGCCGCGCTCGGCGATTTCAATGGCCGGTTCCATCAGGTCGGCAAAAGGCAGTTTGCCAAAGCGCTCACTCAGCGCCACCCAGCTGCTGACCGCGCCGGGCACGGTCACAGAGTCAAAGCCACGCTTGGGTGGTGTGGCCACATCGGCGCCGTATTTGCGTTTGAAGTAATCCGGTGTCCAACTTTGCGGGGCGCGGCCCGAGGCGTTCAGGCCGTGCAGCTGCTGGCCGTCCCACAAAATACAAAAAGAATCCGATCCCAGACCGTTGCTCACGGGCTCAGTCAAGGTCAGCGTGGCCGCAGCGGCCACTGCCGCATCCACCGCGTTACCGCCTTTGAGCATCATGCGCAAACCCGCTTGGGCCGCGAGCGGGTGTGAGGTGGAGACCACGTTGCGTGCAAACAGTGGCAGACGTGTGCTGTTGTAGGGGGTGTTGAAATTGAAAGTCATGCTCGGTCAGTCCAGAGAAATTTTGCGTTCGTTGATGATTTTTTTCCACTTGGCCGACTCGCTGGCCAGCATGGTGGTGAATTGCGCTGGAGTGCCACCCAAAGCCTCAATGCCCAGCCTTTGCAGCTTCTCGGCCACCTCGGGGTCCTTGAGCGCTTGGTTGGCCGCTGTGTTGATGCGACTGACCAGTTCCGGGCGCAGACTTGGCGGACCAAATAGGCCAAACCAGGTGGTGGACTCGTAACCGGGCAAGACCTCGGCAATCGCCGGTACGCCAGGGGCCAGCGGCGTGCGCTGCGCAGTAGTGACCCCCAGTGCACGCAAGCGGCCATCGCGCACATGCGGCAAACCGGTGGGCAAAGAGTCGAACAGCACGTCCACTTTGCCACTGATCAAATCGGGCATGGCCAAGGCCGTGCCTTTGTAGGGAATGTGCACCACGAACACACCCGCCTGGGCTTTGAACAATTCAGCCGTCAGCTGCACGATGGTGCCGTTGCCGCTGGAGGCATAGTTCAAACGCCCCGGATTTTTGCGCGCGTAATCAATCCACTCTTGCACCGTATGCGCTGGCGAGGAATTGGGCACCAGCATGATGCTCGGCGCCAAGCCGACCTGGCCGATGGGCGAGAAGTCGCGCACCGCGTCATAAGGCATTTTGGGGTTCAAATTGGGGCCGATGGAATGCGTGCTGGAAGTGGCCAGCAGCAAGGTGTAGCCATCCGGCGCGGCCTTGGCCACCATGTCAGAACCCAAGGTGCCGCCAGCGCCGGGCTTGTTGTCCACCACGATGGTGGTGCCTATTTTTTCGGCTAATTTTTGCGACAGGGTGCGCGCAAAAATATCGGTCGCCCCTCCCGCAGGAAACGGCACCACCAAGCGAATCGGTTTGCCGGGGTAGGCCGGGGCCTGAGCCCCTGCAGAACCTAAGCCAAAAGCGGCCAGCAGGCCAATGAGGGGCAGAACCAGTGCACGTCTTTTCATACGATGATTTTGGCAGAGATTGGGACAGCGCACTGAGCGCAAGCGACACCCGCAAGCATATCGGCGTTTGGATTTCCAGCGCCGCCATCAAAAACGGCGCCCGAGGGCGCCGCAGGAATGAAGGTCAGAGACCCGTCATTCTTCCACGAAGGCTTCTTCGCGTTTCGATTTCACAGCCGGCAGCAGCACAATGACCAGCAGCACTGCCGCTGCAGCCAACAAGCTGGCCGACAACCCACGCGTCACGAACACGGTCCAGTCGCCACGCGACAAGAGCAGCGCGCGGCGCAGGTTTTCTTCCATCATCGGGCCCAAGATGAAGCCGAGCAGCAAAGGTGCAGGCTCCACACCGAGTTTGATGAAGGTGTAGCCGATCACACCAAACGCCGCCACCATCCAGATGTCGAAGGTGTTGTTGTTGGTGGAGTACACGCCAATCGCGCAGAACAGCACGATGGCCGGGAACAACCAACGGTAAGGCACAGTGAGTAACTTGATCCAAATGCCAATCAAAGGCAGGTTCAAGATCACCAGCATCAAGTTGCCGATCCACATCGAGGCAATCAAGCCCCAGAACAACTCAGGGTTGCTGGTCATCACCTGGGGGCCAGGTTGGATGTTGTGGATGGTCATCGCGCCCACCATCAAAGCCATCACCGCGTTGGGCGGAATGCCCAAGGTCAGCAAAGGAATGAAAGAGGTTTGCGAGCCCGCGTTGTTGGCCGATTCAGGCGCCGCCACACCGCGGATGTTGCCTTGACCGAAAGGCACTTCACCGGGACGCAGCTTGGTTTTTTTCTCAATGGTGTAGGCCGCAAACGCCGCCAACAAGGCACCACCACCGGGCAAGATGCCCAGGATCGAACCGATGGCCGTGCCGCGCAAAACGGCAGGAATCATGTTGCGGAAGTCTTCTTTGGTGGGGAACAAACCGGTCACCTTGCCGGTAAAGACTTCGCGCTCGTCCTCTGGCTTGGACAGGTTGGAAATAATTTCACCGTAACCAAAAACACCCATGGCAATGACGATGAAGCCAATGCCGTCAGTCAGTTCAGGAATGTCAAAGCTGAAACGCGCCACGCCAGAGTTCACGTCGGTACCGACCAGGCCGAGCAACAAGCCCAACACGATCATGGCCACTGCTTTGAGCAGAGAACCCGAAGCCAACACCACCGCGCCGATCAAGCCCAAGATCATGAGTGAGAAATATTCGGCAGGGCCGAACTTGAAAGCCACTTCGGTCAAGGGCGCCGCAAAGGCGGCCAAGATCAAGGTACCCACGCAACCGGCGAAGAACGAACCCAAACCGGCAGCTGCCAAGGCAGGGCCGGCACGGCCTTTGCGCGCCATCTGGTAACCGTCGATCACGGTCACCACCGAGGAAGACTCACCGGGCAAGTTGACCAAAATCGCGGTGGTGGAACCACCGTATTGGGCGCCGTAGTAAATACCGGCCAGCATGATCAGCGCAGCCACGGGCGGCAGCGCATAGGTGGCAGGCAGCAGCATGGCGATGGTGGCCACTGGGCCGATGCCTGGGAGCACACCAATCAGGGTGCCCAACAAGCAACCGATGAAAGCGTAAATCAGGTTTTGGAAGGTGAACGCCACCCCAAAACCCATGGCCAAGTTGTCAAAAAGTTCCATCTTGTATTTCTCCTCAGCCGGTGATGAAGGTAGGCCAGACCGGGAACTGCAATTTCAGCAGCAGCACGAAAGCCAGGTAACTGCCAATCGACAGCACAGTGGACAAAATCAATACTTCTTTCAACACAAACACGTCACCGGCTTTGCTGACCACAATCGTGGTGCCAAAAATGGCGGCAATCAAACCCATGGCGGGCAGTTTGATGCTGGGCAAGCCGCCCAGCAAAATTCCAAACAGCAAGTTGCCGGCAATGATGTAGCACAAAGGCTTCCAGGCCCAAGCACCTATTTTCTCGCCATCGGGCGTTTCCACCACCAAGGACTTGAACATGATGGCCGAGCCGAGCAAGGCCAAAATGACGCCCAGCACGAGGGGGAAATAACCCGGCCCCATGCGAGCCCCGGTTCCAACGGTATAACTTGATGCTCCATAAGCAAATGATCCACCGATGACGGTAAACATCAGCCCTGAGAAAAAGTCTTTTTGACTTTTGATATTCACGAGATAGCTCCTCCAATGGTTTGGGTGTGCCGATTGTGGCGTCTGCATCTGATCGTGACCATGTGGGTTACACCTATGTCCCGCAGGTGCAGACAGATGAGACGGCTTGTGCAGGCTGGATTTATGGTGGTTAACCCTTGGTTTTGAAGAGCCATGTGCACTCCTTTTGTGCTTCTGCGTTTTTTTACAGTTACAGCAGCGGTTTGAACATCTTCAACCACTTGCCTGCCGGCCATCCGTACAGTTGTTCAATCTGCTCTGCACGCGCTTGCAAGGCCTCACGATCAGAGCGACTTGGAATGCGCTGGGCCAACACGATGGTGTTGCCCTCGCGCGTGGGTTTGAAGTCCCACACCGCGTCTTCACGGAACACCTGGCAGATTTTTTCCAAGCTGCGCTCATAACTGGAAGAGCGTCCAAACAGATTCACCGTCATGCAGCCTTGCTCGGTCAACAAGGTGCGGCAATGATCGTAAAACTCCACACTGTCGAGCACTGGCAAGGCCGCTTCGTGGTCGTACAAATCCACATGCAACAGATCGACCGTGCCCTGCCACTCGGGCTTTTGAATCTCTTGCCCTGCGTCGGCCAACACCACCCGCAAGCGCTCGTCATCGGGGGGCAATTTGAACCAACCGCGGCAAGCATGCAGTACGCCCGGATTGATTTCAATGGCAGTGCAAGTCATCTTGAGTTTTTGATAGCAAAACTTGGTCAAGGTGGCCGCACCCAAACCCAGTTGCATGGCATGCGCCCCAGTCACGGTCTCGGGGTCCAGGAACAACAAACCGACCATCATGCGCTGCACATATTCGAGTTCAATGTCATAGGGCTTAGCGATCAGCATGGAACCCTGAATCCAGGGCGTGCCCAGATGCAGATAACGGACCTTGCCCTCTTCGGAGAAATTGACTTCAGGGAGCATGGTTGTTTTTTTGCGAATCATGGCCGCGATTGTCGCCGACCTGCAGCACAAAGGGCAGGACGCGGCAGACATTCTGGCCAGTGACATGGGCCAAGTCCTGTAGTGTGCAAGCTCGCAACTGCGCCAGCGTATCGGCGATGCGGGGCAGTTCTGCAGATTGATTGCGCCCTTGCCCCTCTCCCTGCGCCCGCTGCACAGCTGTGCGGTAAATCCACTGCGGCGGGATGTCGGGCGCATCGGTCTCCAGAACGATGGCAGAAAGCGGCAAGGTGGCGGCCAGATGCCGCAGCTGGGTCGCACGTTCAAAGGTCATGGCGCCGCCAAAGCCAAGCACAAAACCCAGATCGATGAAGGTTTGAGCCTGCTGCAGGCTGCCGTTGAAGGCGTGGGCGATGCCGCCTTGAACTTTGGTTTGGCGCAAGCCTTTGAGCAGCATGTCAGCCGAGCGGCGCACATGCAAAATCACGGGCAGGTTGTGCTTGCGCGCCAGTTGCAATTGCGCGGTGTAAAAGCGCCATTGCTTGTCACGCTGGTCGGGCTCGCACAACGCGGGGACAAAATAGTCCAGGCCAATTTCACCCACTGCCACCAGGCGTGGGTCACCGCGACTTAAAGTCAGTAACTCATCCAAAGCCTGCAAATCATTGTCTTGCGCCTGCGGCACATACAGGGGGTGAATGCCCAGGGCGTAGACATCGCCATAACGGTGCGCCACCTCGCGCACCTTGGCCCAGTTGCCGCGCTCGACTGCCGGGATCACGCAAAGGGCAACCCCCGCATCGCGGGCCCGTTGGCGCACCGCGTCGCGGTCGGCATCAAATTCAGCGGCGTCCAAGTGGCAGTGGGTGTCGATCCACATGGCGGTGTTGAGATGGATGGCGTTGAAATTCAGCCCAGCGATCTGGGCAACACATGTGGCGTTGCATCGGGCAACACATCTGAGACCAAGCGACCTTGCACCAATTTCACTTGGCGGCTGCAGCGTGCAGCCAAATGCGTGTCGTGCGTGACCACCACAAAGGCGGTGCCCACATCGTGGGCGAGCTGCAGCATCAGATCGAACACGCCTTCGGCGGTGCTGCGGTCCAAATTACCGGTGGGCTCGTCGGCCAGAACGCAAGCGGGCTGAGTCACCAAAGCACGGGCAATGGCCACGCGTTGGCGCTCGCCGCCCGACAGCTCGGCGGGGCGATGCTGCAAGCGGTCTTGCAAACCCACCTTGGTCAGCCAAATTTCGGCAGCAGCAGAGGCCTCGGCGCGCGGCATGCGGCGAATCCACAAGGGCATGGCCACGTTGTCCAGCGCACTGAACTCGGGCAACAAATGATGGAACTGGTACACAAAACCCAAGTAGCGGTTGCGCCACTGGCCTTGCTCGGCGGCGCTGAGCTGCGCCAGGGCCTGACCTTTTAAATGCACCGTGCCCTGGGTGGGTGTGGCCAAACCACCGAGCAAGTGCAGCAAGGTACTTTTGCCCGAACCCGAGGCGCCGACGATAGCCAAGGTTTCGCCCGCTCGCACCTCGAGGTCAACCCCCTTCAGCACGGTCACGTCGAGTCGGCCTTCGGTAAAGCGCTGGGTCAAACCCTGGGCTTGCAGAACGAGATCATTCATAACGCAGCGCCTCCGCCGGATTGACTTGGCTGGCGCGCCAGCTCGGATACAAGGTGGCGACAAAGGCCAGCACCAAAGAGATGATCGCGACCGGCACGATGTCCGTGCTTTGCGGCTCGCTGGGCATGCGGCTGATCAGGTAGATGTCTTTGGGCAAAAAGCTGGCATGGAACAAAGCCTCCAGGGCAGGCACGATCACGTCGATGTTGAAGGCCACCAGCAAGCCCAGTCCCAGGCCCGACAAAGTGCCGATCACACCCACCATGGCGCCCTGCACCACAAACACGCCCATGATGCTGGCCGGGCTGGCGCCCAGGGTGCGCAAGATGGCGATGTCGGCGCGCTTGTCGGTGACGGTCATCACCAAGGTGCTGACCAGGTTGAACGCAGCGACGGCCACGATCAAGGTCAGGATGATGAACATCATGCGTTTTTCCACCTGCACCGCCGCAAACCAGGTGCGGTTTTGCTGGGTCCAGTCGCGCACCAGCAAGTCGGGCGGCAACACCGCTGCCAGCTCATAAGCCACTTGCCGGGCTTGGTGCAGGTCGCGCAGCTTCAAGCGAATGCCGCTCGGCCCTTCGAGCCGAAAGATGCGGCTGGCATCGTCCACATGGATCAAAGCCAGAGCCGAGTCGTATTCGTAATGGCCCGAACTGAAGGTGCCGACCACGGTCATTTGCTTCAAACGCGGCACCACCCCGGCCGGTGTGATTTGACCGCTGGGCGAGACCAGGGTCACTGGGTCGCCCACCCGCACACCCAGCATGCGCGCCAGGTCCACGCCCAGCACCACACCAAACTGCCCGGGCTGCAACTGTGCCAAAGACTGGGTTTGCACGCCGGGCGTCAAGTCGGTCACACCCGGCTCCAGCGCCGGGTCAATGCCGCGCACCATCACGCCCTTCATGTCCTCGCCCCGGGCCAACAAGGCCTGAGCCGAAATAAAAGGCGCTGCCGCCACGACGCTGCTGTGGGCTTTGACTTTGTTCAAGGTGCTGGCCAAGTCGGGCAAGGCGCCGCCGTCGGCCGAAAACACCTCGATGTGCGAGACCACGCCGAGCATGCGGTCACGCACTTCTTTTTGAAAGCCGTTCATCACCGACAAGACAATGATCAAGGCCGCCACGCCCAAGGCAATGCCCAGCATGGACACGCCCGAGATGAAGGAGATAAAGCCATTGCGCCGGGTGGCGCGGCCGGCGCGGGTGTAGCGCCAACCTAAAATCAATTCATAAGGAATTTGCATCGTTTCAATCCATTTCCACAGAGGGGATTGTGGCATCCCGGACAATAGCCCCATGACCGTTTTTCTTTCTGCCGGTGTGGCCGCCGCCGATCACCTGATCATTCCCTACGCTGCCAGCCGCTCGCCCGCCCTGCAGGGCGCTTTGATGCAACTCGAATTACCGCATTTGCAAGCCTTGTTGCAGGCCTTCACACGGGTGCACACGGACGAGGACGATCTGGACGAGCCTGGCCTGAGCATGCCCCATGAACGGGCCAGGGCCCAAGCCTTGCAACTGCCTGCCGCCGAGGGTGCATGGCCTTGGGCTGCGCTGGCCAACCCAGACACGAACGACCAGCCCCAAGCCTATTTCAGCCCCTGCCATTGGCAAATTGGCATCGGCCAGGTGGTCATGCTCAACCCCGCCAGCTTGCAACTGAGCGAGTCCGAGTCGCAAGCCTTATTGGCCGCTATGCAAGCCTTTTTCACCGAAGACGGTTTGACCGTGCGCTATCTCTCCCCCACCCAATGGCATGTGCAAGGTGAGATGCTGCGCGGCCTGGCCTGCGCCAGTCTGGACCGGGTGGTGGGCATGAACGTCAACCCCTGGCTGCCCAAAAGCGACTCGGCCAAAGCACTGCGCCGCCTGCAAAGCGAAATGCAAATGCTGCTGTACAACCACCCCGTCAACGACGCACGCAGCGCCCAGCGGCAATTGACGGTGAATTCGTTTTGGGTGCATGGCGCGGGGGTTTTGACGATGAAGCCCCCAGCACCTGCCCCCCACATGGCGCAGGCCCTGTGTGAACCGGCTCTGCGCGAAGACGCCCAAGCCTGGGCGCAGGCCTGGCGCGAGATCGACGCCACGCTGTGTGCTGATCTGCGCCATCGCATGGGCTCGCGTCCCGTCACCTTGACCCTGTGCAGCGAACACGCGGCGCACACTTACCAAGCCACGGCGCAATCCACCCTGCAACAACTGTGGCAACGCGCCCACCGCCTGTTTCAACCTTTGACCATCCAGACCGCCCTGCAAGCCCTATGAACCTTTTGACCCGAGACATTCCCCCCCGCGCCGTCTGGGCCCTGGAGCAAGCCGGCGTGCACCCGCTGCTGGCCCGGCTTTTTGCCGCCCGCGGCGTGTTGAACAAAGACGACCTGGATGACGGCTTGGCGCAACTGCTACCGCCCTCGGGCCTGTTGGGCGTCCAAGCCGCAGCCCGTTTGCTGGCCGATGCCATTGCCAGCCAGCAACGCCTGTGCATCGTCGCCGATTACGACTGCGACGGCGCGACCGCCTGCGCCGTGGCCGTGCGGGGTTTGCGTCTGCTGGGCGCCACGCAAGTGAGCTACATCGTGCCGGACCGGGTGGTCGACGGCTACGGCCTGACCGCACCGATTGCCCAACGCGTGCACGCCAGCGGCGCAGATGTGTTGATCACGGTCGACAACGGCATTGCCAGTGTGGAAGGCGTGGCCCAAGCGCAAGCGCTGGGCCTGAAAGTGCTGATCACTGACCACCATCTGCCCGCCGCTGAGCTGCCGACCGCTGAGGTCATCGTCAACCCCAACCAACCGGGCTGCAGCTTTGCCAGCAAGTCAATGGCCGGCGTGGGCGTGATGTTTTACGTGTTGCTGGCCCTGCGCGCAGAACTGCGCCTGCGCGGCGCTTTCACGGCGGAGCAGCAACCCAAGCTGGACGCCTTGCTGCCGCTGGTGGCCTTGGGCACGGTGGCCGATGTGGTCAAGCTCGACGCCAACAACCGCCGCTTGGTTGCGCAAGGCTTGAAGCGCATTCGCGCCGGTGCCCTGCCTGCCGGCTTGAAAGCATTGTTCACCGCCGCCGGTCGCCAAGCGGCCAGCGCCACCACTTTTGATTTTGGCTTTGCACTGGGCCCGCGCATCAACGCGGCAGGCCGCTTGTCCGACATGACACTGGGCATTGAATGCCTGCTGACCGATGACGCCGCGCGCGCCGCGGAGTTGGCGCAAGCGCTGGACGGCATCAACCGCGAGCGCCGCGTGATTGAAGGCGATATGCGCGAACAAGCGATGGAGATTGCCGAGTCGTTGTTTGACGAAGGCGACGAGCCACCGCCGGCGATTTGCGTGTTCGACCCGGATTTTCATGAGGGCGTGGTCGGCATCGTGGCCTCGCGCATCAAAGACAAATTGCACCGCCCCACCTTTGTGTTTGCGGCCAGCAGCGCGGCGGGCAAAGAAGACGAACTCAAAGGCTCTGGCCGCTCGATTCCCGGTTTTCATTTGCGCGATGCCCTGGACCTGATTGCCAAACGCCACCCCGGCGTGCTGCTGCGCTTTGGCGGACACGCCATGGCGGCGGGCTGCACCGTGGCTGAAGAACACCTGGACGTGTTTGAAGAAGCCCTGAACCAGGTGGCCACCGAATGGCTGGACGTCGCCACGCTGACGCGCAGCCTGGAAACCGACGGCCCGCTGGCGCCCGAGTACCTGCGCGTGGACTTGGTCGACACCTTGCACAAAGAAGTCTGGGGCCAAGGCTTTGCCCCACCCATGTTCAGCGAAGAAGTGGACGTGATCTCACAACGCCTGGTGGGCGAAAAACATTTGGCCTTGAAACTCAAACACCAAGGCCAGCCGGTGGACGGCATCTGGTTTGGCCGCACCGCGCAATTGCCGCGCCGCGTCAAACTGGCTTTCAGGCTGGACGCCGACGAATGGCAAGGCCAGCGTCGGGTGAGGTTTTTGGTGGAAGGTGCGGAGGAATAAAAGCCTCAGCGCGCCACCGTGAGGCTGCCTTGGGGGGCTGTTCGATCGTCGGTCAGGGTCTGCAAGAAGCTCACCAGATCGGCCACGTTTTGCGCGCTGAGCAAAGGGGCTGCACCTACTGCCTGACCAAACGGCGCCGTTTTTAGCACGTTGCCCCTGTAGGCCACAGGCAGGTCGTTGAACTTTTGCACCACGCCGCCGACGGTGGGGTACCAACGTCCTGGGTCGATATCGCGGGTGGCGTAAAAGCCCACGGCATCGCTCAGCGTGCTGACGCTGGCATTGTGAAAGTATGGCGCGGTCAACGCAATATTGCGCAAGGTGGGTACTTTGAACTGGCCGCACAACTCGGTGCGCGCGCTCAAGTCGGTGCGCTTGGGGCCACACAAGCCCATGTCAAAAAACGTCGGGTCGGCGTTCTTTTGAATCAGTGGATTGCGCGGCAAGCCTAAAGCGGCATAGCTGAAATTGGTGAACACAGGGCGCTCGCCATTAGGCCCATTGCGGCTGGTGTGGCAACTGGCGCAATTGCCTTGGTTAGCGTTGTTGAAAATGGCTTGGCCTCGCTGCTCAGCGGGTGTGAAGGTGTAGGTGCCATCAGCCTCCCGATCGAACTTGCTGTTGAACAGCAAATAATCAGTGTCCAGCTCTTGGTAGGTCTGCAGCGCCGTTCGCAACTTGTCATAAATTTGCTGGTCGGTCGGCGCAGTGGGCACATTGAACTGGCTCACAAAGTCACTGAAATAAGACAGGCCCCGCACTTTTTGCGCCACGGCAGCCACATTGGCATTGGCCATTTCGGTGCTGTCCAGCAGCGGACCCGCCGCTTGTTCCGCGCGGCTGTTGGCGCGCCCGTCCCAAGTGAAGCCCCCGAAAGGCAAGCCATTGGCATCGAAGCGAAACGCGCTGTTGCTGGCCAAGTACATCAAGCTGGGACTGCTGCGAAAGCCTTGCTGGTCCAGGCTCGCACCGCCCAAGGGCAACACGGTGCCGGTGGCATCGGCGTGGGCGTTGTCGTCGGTGTGGCAGCTGGCGCAAGCCATTTTCCCGCTTGCCGACAGGGCTTTTTCTGCAAACAAGGCCTGGGCCACGCTCAACGGGGTGGCCGTGCTCGGGGTCTGCGTGCTGGCGGTGGATGAACCACCGCAGCCAGTGAGCCAGCCCACCAGCGAGGCGGCCGCAAGGATTTTGGCCAAAGCGTTGAATGTCAAAAAGATTCTCCTTTGAGTTTGTGAATGACTCGACACTAAAACCTAAAAGTGGAGGAACTAAGGAGACGTGTGAGCCGCAGGGTCAGGCACGTCAAAGCGATAGCCGATGCCATAGACGGAAGCGATGCAGTCGTCCTGAGGCGCTGCTTGCTGAATTTTCTTTCTCAGGTTTTTGATGTGGCTGTCGATCACGCGGTCACTGGTGTCGTGCAGACCTTCGTGGGCGACATTCAGCATGTGCGCTCTGGAAAATACCCGGCCGGGGTGCGTCAGCAGAAGTTGAAAGAGGCGGTATTCCACGGGCGTCAAGTCCAGCTCTTGCGTGCGCCAATGGATGCGCAAGCCTGCTTCGTCAATGCGCCAGGGTTTGGCGGGCTGAAATGATCCTCGGCTGCGGCGCTGTCGATGGTTGTCAGTTTCCGCGTAAATCTGGTGGCGGCATAAAAGCAGGCACGAAATATGCCCTGTGGGTCGGGTCAAGGGCGGGCGACAGCCCGGC
>CAIWWN010000224.1 GCA_903916355.1 uncultured Burkholderiales bacterium
TCGCAGCGGGACTTGCACCCGCAGGTATGCGCCCATGTCGGGCACACCAGGTGTGCGCCCATGCTGGGCGCACCCAGACAAAAGGCCGCAGCCCTTGAGGGCGACGGCCTTTTTGCTTTGGACGGCTGCCCTCAAGCCAAGGTGTCGGCCCAGATGTTTTGCGCCCAAGCCCAGGCGTAAATACCTTCCAATTCATTGGCCGCCGTTGACACCCCGCCAGAACCCGGAACGGTGAGCATCGTTTTCTTTTCAGCGTCGTAGCGGTGCACGCTGGAGACATGCACCACATCGGTGGCGCTGACATAGCTGTAGCAGGTGTTGTTGTAAACAGGCGATGGATTCACGGTTTGACCCGTCAACAAAGCGACCACCGCGGCCGCGCAGGCCTTGCCATGTTGATTGGCCATGTGGCCCGACTTGGGCATGGCCGGAGCGATCTGGATCGCATCGCCGAGCACATGGACATTTTTTGCCGCCTTGGATTCGAAGGTCAAAAAGTCCACTTCACACCAGCGTTGATTGGCCGTGGCCAAACCTGTTTTGACGGCAATGTCCCCGGCACGCATGTCGGGAATCACATTCAACACATGGGCTTTGAGGTCGTCGTTGAACTCAAACTTCAAGGTTTGCGTCGCGACATCCACATCTGTGACATTGTGTTTGTTGCGGTACTCAATGATGCCTTTGTAGCGCTCGGCCCAGGCTTTTTTGAACAACGGCCCTTTGGAGGTCACGTCGTCATTGGCGTCCAGAATCAGCACCTTGCTTTTCGGTTTGGCTTTGCTGAAATAGTCAGCCACTTGGCAAGCACGTTCATAAGGTCCAGGCGGGCAACGGTAAGGCGCCAAGGGGATGGACATGGCAAACACGCCGCCGTCTGGCATGGCTTCAAGTTGCTTGCGCAGCGCCAGGGTTTGCGGGCCAGCCTTCCAGGCGTGCAGCACTTTGTCTTGCGCACCAGGCTGCCGCATACCGGGCAAACTGTCCCACATCATGTCGACACCGGGCGAAACAATCAGCCGGTCATAGCTCAGCTCCGAGCCACCGGCCAACTTCACGCTGCGTTTGTCCACATCGATGCTGCTCACCCGGTCTTGCACCCATTGCACGCCATGGCGTTTAACCAGGTTGTCATACGGCGTGGTGATGTCGGCCATGGTCTTGCTGCCACCCAACACCAAGTTGGACATGGGGCAAGAGACGAAAGCGGCGTTAGGTTCGACCAGGGTCACCTGGATGCCGTAATCGGACCACATGCGAATGTACTTGGCCGCCGTGGCACCGGCATAACCGGCACCAATGACCACCACCTTAGGGCCTTTGCCGCCGATGCTGGCACAACCCGATAACCAACCCGCCGCGCCCAAGGCGGAGCCTGTTTGCAAGAGATGACGACGTTGCATGCTGTACTCCTTATTTTTTTTGTGCGGCAAAGTAAGCCGCAATGGCGTTGATCTCTGCATCGTTGTAGCCTTTGGCCAATTGGTGCATCACGGTGGCGCTGGGGGCTCGCCCGGCTTTGAAGTCCTGCATTTTTTGCACGGTCAACTGGCTGGGGGTTCCCGCCAAAGAAATCATGCCGGGTTGGGCATGACCATTGGTGCCGTGACAGGCCGAGCAGGACGCCGCCAGGCTGCGCACTTGCAAGGCGTCCAGCGCCTGGGCAGATGTGCTCACCGCGCCCAGCAGCAAGCCAGTGGCGGCCAAGGTGTACGTAAATTTCATGAGCTTGACTCCATTAAAAAAATACCGCGGCCCTCAAGGCCGAAAAGACACAAAACCTTCTTTGACTTGCATGTCAGCCGTCCGATCATTCAATGTCTATTTAAATTCATAAGCCTGTTTTTATAAATACCAATGCGTGTCATTGGGCACCCATACCCGTGCTTACCCGATGAATACTTCCACCACCTGCTCAATCCGCGTCAATGGCAATTTGCACGCAAACCGAACGGCACAAGTTCACCACCTGCTCGTTGGTGATGCGGTAGTAAATTTGCACACCGTCGCGCCGTTTACCCAACACGCCCGCTTGGTACAAGGTGCTCAGGTGCTGCGACATATTCGGTTGCGTGGTGTCAATTTCAGCCAGCAGTTCACCGACATTTTTTTCACCATGGCACAAGGCACTGATGATGCGCAGCCGCATGGGTGCAGCCATCACACGAAAGACTTCGGCTGCTTTTTCAAACACCTCGTCAGAGCGCGCCAATGCAAGGTCTAAGGACTGACTGGATTTTTTGGCCATGGCTTATTTTTACACCGCAATTCAATTGTTCAGTCAGATTGTGTCTCAAATACATTGGATCGAGGGAAGGCGCTTCTGCGTTTATTCCCAGGGGTTGGCTCGCAGTCGCTCGGCGCCAAACGGGCGCATGAACTCTTTGGCTTTTTCGGGCCGGGCTGACAGGTAGGCGTCATAGGCGCCCTCACTCAAAATCACCGGCATGCGTTTTTCAGAGCCCGGGTTTTGGTAGCGGTGCATCAAGGCATGGCTGTTGGCGTTGACCGTGAGCAAGGTGAAGCTGATGATTTCTTCATCCCCCGCGCCCACCCAGCGGCACCACACACCGGCCGCACCCATGGGTTTGCCGTCGATGCGGGAAATGCGCGTGGGCACGGCTTTACCGGGGCGGTAATCGTCTTCAAAGAACGCCATCATCGGCACGATGCAGCGCTGCCCGCTGAGCCAAGCAACGCGAAAGTTGTTCGAAGTGGTGACGGTCTCGTGGCGCGCATTGACCAACTTGGTCGAGCGCAGCTTGGCGTCTGACGCCGACTTGACCCACGCCGGCACCAAACCGAACTGGCCGACGCACAGGCTGCGCTGGGGCAGCACCAACTCAGGCGGAGTCGCTATGACCTCACCTTGCGCATCGGGCAGGGGTTGAGCAGGCTCTTCAGGTAAATTGGGGGCCGCAGTGCCGGGCACATGGCGAATAAAAAAGCCGGGCTTGCGGGGCCAGATGTCCTTGGCGCCCAGCTCCAGCGGGGCCTGCACGTTAAAACCGTCGAGGTAGGCAGCGCTTTGCTGCAAAGATTCGTAATGGGTGCTCATGCGAGCAGGTTAACCCATCACGTGTCCTTGCTGATTTTGATGCTTGGAAACTTACTGGAAAAGTCTTTCGCCTTGGCCGCAATCTTGACTGCCACTTGCCGCGCCATAGCCTTGTAAATCAGGGCCATGTCCCCATCAGGGTCAGCCACCACCGTGGGCTTGCCGCTGTCAGCTTGCACACGAATTTGCATATTCAGGGGCAAAGCACCCAAATAATCCATGCCGTATTCGGCGGCCATCTTTTTGCCCCCATCAGCGCCAAAAATGTGTTCCACATGGCCGCAGTTCGTGCACACGTGCACGGCCATGTTCTCCACCAAGCCCAGAATCGGCACTCCCACCTTCTCGAACATCTTGACGCCCTTCTTCGCGTCCAACAGCGCAATGTCTTGCGGCGTGGTGACGATCACCGCGCCCGTCATGGGCACGCGCTGAGACAGCGTGAGCTGGATATCGCCCGTACCGGGAGGCATGTCAACGATCAAATAATCAAGCTCTTTCCAGTTGGTTTGGCGCAGCAATTGCTCCAGCGCTTGCGTGGCCATGGGGCCGCGCCAGATCATGGCCTCGTCCTGGTTCACCAAAAAACCGATCGACATGACCTGCACGCCGTAGTTCTCCATCGGCTCCATGGTTTTGCCGTCTTCGCTTTCGGGCCGGCCTTGAATGCCCATCATCATCGGCTGGCTCGGGCCGTAAATGTCGGCGTCCAACAAACCGACCTTGGCGCCCTCGGCCGCCAGTGCCAGTGCCAAATTGACAGCGGTGGTGCTCTTGCCCACGCCGCCCTTGCCTGAGGCCACGGCCACGATGTTTTTCACCTGCGACAGCAAAGCCACGCCACGCTGCGCCGTATGGGCGACGATATTCACCGTCACATTGACCGAGACGCTCACGACCCCCGTCACACCCTGGGCTGCGGCCATCAAGGCGCTGCGCAGGGCAGGGATTTGGCTTTTGGCGGGATAACCCAACTCGACGTCAAAGGACACATGGCCAGCTTCGACGATCAGATTTTTGAGTTGTTTGGTGGTGACAAAGTCCTTGCCCGTGTTCGGATCGATGACGGTTTGCAAGGCGAAAAGCAGTTGTTCGGGGGCGGCCATGAGGTTCTTTCAACAATTGAGGCGCAGTTTACCGATAAGCCAGGGCAACAAACCCTAAAATCACGGATTCCCCTACAAGTTGTCATTCCATGTCTGCCCCCCACGCGCCCCGCCAGCTTTTCGTCACCACCGCCCTGCCGTATGCCAACGGCAATTTTCACATTGGCCACATCATGGAGTACATCCAGGCCGATATCTGGGTGCGCTTCCAGCGCATGCAGGGCCACGCAGTGAACTTCGTGGGCGCAGATGACACGCACGGCGCGCCCATCATGATCGCGGCGGAGAAAGCGGGTATCACGCCGCAGCAGTTTGTGGCCAACATCGCTGCTGGGCGCAAACAGTACCTGGACGGTTTTCACATTGCCTTTGACAACTGGCACAGCACCGACGCGCCAGAGAACCACCAACTGGCGCAGCAGATTTACCGCGACCTGCGCGACCTGCCCGAAAGTGCCGGCGGCACGCTGATCGAGCGCAAGACCATCGAGCAGTTCTTCGACCCCGAGAAGAACATGTTCCTGCCCGACCGCTACATCAAGGGCGAATGCCCCAAGTGCCATGCCAAAGACCAATACGGCGACAACTGCGAGGTCTGCGGCAGCGTGTATGCGCCCACCGACCTGATCAACCCCTTCTCGGTGCTGAGCGGCGCCAAGCCAGAACTGAAAAGCTCCGAGCACTTTTTCTTCAAGCTGTCGGACCCGCGCTGTGTCGCCTATCTGGAGCAGTGGACGCAAGACGGCAAACTGCAGCCCGAGGTGGCGAACAAGATCAAGGAATGGTTCAGCGTTCGCACCAACCCGGACGGCAGCAAAAGCGAAGGCCTGGGCGACTGGGATATCTCTAGAGACGCGCCTTACTTTGGCATCGAGATTCCCGATGCACCGGGCAAATATTTCTATGTCTGGCTGGACGCGCCCATTGGCTACCTGGCTTCACTGAAAAACCTCTTGGACAAACGCGGCGAGAGCTACGATGCCTATATGGCCGACCCTAAGATGGAGCAGTACCACTTCATTGGCAAGGACATCGTCACCTTCCACACCCTGTTCTGGCCCGCCATCCTGCACTTCAGCGGTCGCAAAGCGCCAGACAATGTGTTTGTGCACGGCTTTCTGACCGTGAACAACGGCGAGAAGATGAGCAAGAGCCGCGGCACCGGACTGGACCCACTGAAATACCTGAGCCTGGGCATGAACCCCGAGTGGCTGCGCTATTACCTGGCGGCCAAGCTCTCCGCCCGCAACGAGGACATCGACTTCAATGCCGACGATTTTCTGGCGCGCGTGAACAGCGATTTGATTGGCAAGTTCGTCAACATCGCTTCGCGCTCGGCCGGCTTTATTGCCAAGCGCTTTGATGGCCAATTGGGCACTGTGAGCGCCGATGGTCAAGCCCTGCTGGCCGCGCTGCAAGC
Source organism: uncultured Burkholderiales bacterium (assembly GCA_903916355.1). Classification (GTDB taxonomy): domain Bacteria; phylum Pseudomonadota; class Gammaproteobacteria; order Burkholderiales; family Burkholderiaceae_C; genus Limnohabitans_A. The sequence goes on from CAIWWN010000224.1 coordinate 5,585, forward strand.
GGCCACGCCGGCGATCAGCGACTTGTACGAAGCGCGTGAATATGGCAAAGCTCTGCGCGAAGTCATGCTGCTGGCCGACAAGGTCAACGCCTATGTCGACCAGAACAAGCCCTGGGAATTGGCCAAACAAGAAGGCATGGTTGCCCGCCTGCACGATGTGTGCACGGCCTGCATCGAGGCGTTCCGCCTGCTCAGCCTGCAACTCAAGCCGGTGCTGCCCGCCTTGGCAGCGCAGGTCGAGACTTTCTTGAAGGTCTCGCCTTTCACATTCGCGCAAGCGCAAACCCTGTTGGGCGCGGGTCATGGCATTCAGGCTTACCAGCACCTGATGCAACGTGTGGATTCCAAACAACTCGACGCCTTGTTTGAAGCGCCCGAGCCGGTGGTGCCAGCGCTGATCCCTGGCGGCGAAGAAATTGCCTCCACCATCAGCATCGACGACTTCGCCAAGATCGATCTGCGCATCGCTGAGATCGTCAACTGTGAACCTGTCGAAGGCTCGGTCAAGTTGCTGCGCCTGACGCTGGACGTGGGCGAAGGCCGCATGCGCAATGTGTTCTCTGGCATCGCCAGCATGTACAAGCCCGAAGACCTGATCGGCAAACTCACCGTGATGGTGGCGAACCTGGCGCCGCGCAAGATGAAGTTTGGCGTGTCTGAAGGCATGGTGCTGGCCGCCAGCCATGCCAACGAAAATGCCGAACCCGGCATCCATGTGCTGCACCCCTGGCCCGGCGCCAAACCCGGCATGCGGATTCACTGATTGGGCACGATGGAACAGACCCTTCACTGCAACAAGGGCTCAGCATGTTCCCTTTGATCCACGGCTGGACCGCCATCCAGCGCACAGCCCCCGCCAATGTTCGCTTGGGTGTGGTGCTTTGCTTCGTTGCAGGGGCCACCAACGCCGGTGGATTTTTGGCCGTGGGCCGCTACACCTCGCACATGACCGGTATCGTCTCCTCCATCGCCGACGATCTGGTGCTGGGACGCTTGGCCGTGGCGGCAACCGGCCTGATCAGCTTGCTGGCTTTTGTGTTGGGCGCGATGTGCACGGCGATGCTGGTCAACTGGGGCTTTCAGCACCGCTTGCGCAGCAGCTACAGCCTGCCTTTGCTGCTGGAGAGCGTGGCGCTGTTGATGTTCGGCTTGTTTGGCGCCGCCTTGAACAGCATGGCCTCCATTTTTCTGCCACTCACCGTGGTTTTGCTGTGCTTCATGATGGGACTGCAAAACGCGGTGATCACCAAAATTTCCAAAGCCGAAATCCGCACCACCCACATCACCGGCTTGGTCACCGACTTAGGGATCGAGCTGGGCAAACTGCTCTACATCAACCGCAACCCATCAGCATCTCGCGTGTTGGCCGATCGCTCACGTCTGCGCCTGCAAATGACGCTGATTGGTGGTTTTTTTGCGGGCGGTTTAGCGGGTGCATTGGGCTTTAAATATGGCGGTTACATCACCACTTTGCCGCTGGCCGTGATGCTCTGGATGTTGTGCCTGCGCCCTCTGTTGGACGATGTACGCCGCTTGGCTGCACCGGCCATGAACCGCCCCCTTTAACGCCCTCAAAACCTCACACCCATGACTGCACCGGTTCACTTTAGACCCCGCCTGCTGGATGCACTGGCCGGTTACAACCGACAGCGCCTGATCACCGATGTGGGCGCGGGCATCACCGTCAGCGTGGTGGCCCTGCCCCTGGCCATGGCGTTTGCCATCGCCTCAGGTCTGAAACCTGAGGCGGGCTTGTTCACCGCCATCATTGCGGGTTTTTTGATTTCGGCCCTGGGCGGATCGCGGGTGCAGGTTGGCGGCCCGGCAGGCGCGTTCATCGTCATCGTCTACGGTATCTTGGAACGCTATGGCTTGGCCAATCTGATCATCGCCACGGCCATGTCGGGCGTGCTGCTGTTTGCCATGGGCTTGATGCGCTTGGGCACTTTGATTCGCTTCATTCCGGTGGCGGTGGTGATTGGTTTTACCAACGGCATTGCGGTGCTGATCATGCTGTCGCAGATCAAAGACTTTTTGGGTCTGCCCGTCACCACTATGCCGGCCCACTTTGTGGGCATGCTCCAGGCTTTAGCCCAAGCTGCACCGAGCGCCAGCGTACCGACCGTGTTGGTCGCTATGGCCTCGCTGTCTTTGATCGTGGGTTGGCAGCGCATGGGCCCGTTGCTGGCCGAGCGGGGCATTGCAACTTGGATGCGCAGTGTGCCCGGCTCCATCGTGGCGCTGGTGCTGGCCACCTTGGCGGTCAAGGCGCTGGACTTGCCTGTGGAGACCATTGGCAGCAAATTTGGCGGCATTCCTGCGGCCTTGCCGCAATTTCAATGGCCCGAATTCAGCTGGGCCAGCGCGCAGTATTTGGTCATGCCCACCCTCACCCTGGCTTTGCTCGGCGCCATCGAGTCGCTGCTCTGCGCCCGCATTGCCGACGGCATGATCGGTGACCGGCACGACCCGAACCAAGAACTGATGGCCCAAGGCGTGGCCAATTTCATCACCCCATTTTTTGGCGGCATGCCCGCCACCGGCACCATTGCCCGCACAGTCACCAACATCAAAAGCGGTGCCACCAGCCCGATCGCAGGCATGGTCCATGCCGTGACCTTGTTGGCCGTGGTCTTGGTGGCAGCCCCCTTGGCGAACGACGTGCCCTTGGCAGCGCTGGCCGCAATCCTGATGTTTGTGGCTTGGAACATGGGCGACTGGCAGGCCTTTGCCCATCTGAGCCAGTTTCGTTTGCCCTACCGAGCCACTTTACTGGCCGTGTTCATTCTCACCGTGGTGGTGGACTTGACGGTGGCGGTCGAGGTCGGTTTTTTTGCCGCCGGGTTGACCTTCATTTACCGTATCGCCAACCTGACTCGCTTGGAGGAGGTCAGTGTGCTCGACCAACCCGGCCTGCTGGAGCACGATGAAAGCATCAAAGCCTGGCGGCTGTACGGCGCCTTGTTTTTCGGCGCGGTCCAATTGCTGGAAACCATTGAAGAAGCCATGCCCCCCGCGTCAGCGCTGAAAACCGTGGTGCTGGACATGAAAAATGTGATCTACATGGACTCTTCAGGCGCCGAAGCCCTGCTCGACTTTGTCCTGCTGTGTGGCAAGAAAAACGTCCACTTGGTGGTGTGCGGCTTGATGCACCAGCCCCGCGACATTGCCCTGCGCAGTGGCTTGTTGGCCCTGCTCTCACCCAAGCTGGCGGTGGATGTCGCGCAAGGTGTGGCGTTGGCCATCACCCTGCTTCAGCCCCCGAGTCAGCTTGCCGACACGGGCGCCCGGTAAAATCACGGCAATTCCCTTTTCTACAAAGATTCCTCCCATGGCCTTCCACCTGTTTCGCCGTCCTGACTACCGTTCAGACACCACCCAGTTCATCAGCCAACTCAAGGCCGACAAGCCGGTGCTGGAAGCCGAACAGCGCCAAGGCCGTGAACTGCTGTGGGACAAACAAGTCAGCCGCCCTGAGCAGCAAGACTTTCAGGCAGGCCGTGTGGCGCAAAAGCCCTACGTCTACCAGACCTTGGCTTAAAGCCTTGGCTGTGATCGCTTCGTGAGCATGGGCACCCACCCTGAATTGGCTGCGCCAGAGGCGAAGGCGGTCGTTGATGGCGTCGGCATGCCCGTGGCGGTCGACCATGTGGCGGTGGCGCGTTTGTATGGCGAGCCTTTGTTCTCTATGCCCAGCGATCTGTACATCCCGCCGGATGCGCTGGAGGTTTTTTTAGAGGCTTTTGAAGGCCCGTTGGATTTGCTGCTGTATCTGATCCGAAAGCAAAACTTCAACATTTTGGACATCCCGATGGCGGCGGTCACGCGCCAGTACCTGAGCTATGTCGAGGAAATCCGCAAGCACAACCTGGAGTTGGCGGCCGAATACCTGCTGATGGCCGCGATGCTGATCGAGATCAAATCGCGCATGCTGCTGCCGCCCAAAAAAGTACCCGAAGGCCAAGAGCCCGAAGACCCGCGTGCCGAACTGGTGCGCCGCCTGCTCGAATACGAGCAAATGAAACTGGCCTCCATGCGCTTGAACGAGATGCCGCACTTCGGGCGTGACTTCATCAAGGCGCAGGTCTACATCGAGCAAAGCCTGCAGCCGCGTTTCCCGGATGTGCATCTGGTCGAACTGCAAGACGCTTGGCGCGACATTCTCAAGCGCGCCACCCTGGTGCAGCACCACAAAATCAGCCGCGAAGAACTGAGCGTGCGCGAGCACATGAGCATCGTGCTGAAACATCTGCAGGGGCGCAAGTTCGTTGAATTCGAGCATTTGTTCGACCCGACCCAAGGCACGCCGGTGCTGGTGGTGACCTTCATTGCATTGCTTGAACTGGCCAAAGAAACCCTGATTGAAATCACCCAAGCCGAAGCCTTTGCGCCCATTTATGTGCGCTTGGCATACACGCCCGTCTGAGTCCTCTGCGCTCGCGCTTTTGAGGTGAGCCGTGCCTCGCCGATTTCCCCTTCTATCACCCCATCACTCCTTGCTAACCCCATGCGTATCGTTCACTCCATTGTCGAGCTTCGCCAGCAACTGGCCAGCGCCCAGCATCCGGCCTTTGTGCCCACCATGGGCAACTTGCACGCCGGTCACATTGCGTTGATCGCGCAAGCCAAGCCGCTGGGCGACTGCACCGTGGCCAGTATTTTTGTGAACCGTCTGCAGTTTTTGCCGCACGAGGACTTCGACAGCTACCCCCGCACCTGGGAGCGAGACTGCGCCCAACTGCAAGCCGCTGGTTGCGATGTGCTGTTCGCACCGCGTGAACACGATCTCTACCCCGAGCCCCAAACCTTCAAAGTCCACGCCGACCCGGTGCTGGCCGATATCTTGGAAGGCCACTTTCGCCCCGGCTTTTTCACCGGCTTGTCCACCGTGGTGATGAAACTCTTCATGGCGGTGTTTGCGGGCAAAGCCCAAGGAACTGCCGTGTTCGGCAAGAAGGACTACCAGCAGTTGATGGTGATTCGGCAGATGGTGCGCCAGTTTGCCTTGCCTATCGAAATTACCAGCGGCGCCACCTGCCGGGCTGCTGATGGCTTGGCCCTGAGTTCACGCAACGGTTATTTGTCGGAGACTGAGCGCGCCGAAGCGCTGCATTTGTCGCTGGCGCTGCGTACCCTGGGACGTGACGCCCTGGCCAGTGCCAATGGCTTGGCGCAGCACCTGCCGCAACTGGAAGCCCAAGCGATGCAAGCCCTTACCGCGCGCGGCTGGAAGCCAGACTATTTGACAGTGCGCAGACGCTCAGACTTGCAAGCGCCGCAAGCCGGCGACGACCTGGTGGTGCTGGGCGCGGCACGTTTGGGCGACACGCGCTTGATTGATAACTTAGAAGTGTGATCGCCGCGTCGCTGCGCTCCTCGCGCTGACGGCGTTAAGCGGCCTTGGGCCAGTTGATTTGCACTTTTCGGCTGTTGGCAAGACAGTCGCGCAGATACAAATTGATCAGGCTTTGGTAGGGCACACCGACCTCATCGGCCATGCCTTTGAAGTACTTCACCACGTCCTCGGACAATCGCATGGTCACAGGCTTTTTCAACTTGGAGGCATAGGGGTTTTTGCGCGACTTCAACGTAGCGAGGTCGTATTCTGCTTTCATGTGTGTGCACCTTTGTAAAACGCGCTTTCGCGCTGGGTGGCCTTGCGTGCCGAGATGATTCGAATTGTGGCGCCATGATCCCGCTCGCAATGGCAAACGAGAAGCAACCTTGCCGTTGAACTCATGCCCAACATCAAAAAGCGGTCTTCATTGGCCGAATGGGCTTCATCAAAGAACTGGACGCCGAATTCATCGAAAAAAATCGACTTGGCCTCTTCAAAAGAAACATGGTGTTTTTTGAGGTTGGCTGCAGCTTTGACTGCATCCCATTCAAATTCGATCATGCGTACATTGTATGTACGATTTCGAAAAATTCAATCCATTGCCTCAGCGAACCCAACTGCTGAAGCAGAGAGCGCCCAGCTTAAACCGCCTCGCCCCGCGGCCCACGCCCCATCAGGGCTTGCACGGCGTGCGCAGGCGTCAGCTGGCCGTCCAGCAAAGCCACCACGTTTTCGGTAATAGGCATGTCGACACCCAGGCTGCGGGCGCGTTGCAGCACGGTGCGGGCGCTGTACACGCCTTCGGCCACGTGGCCGAGCGAGGCCACGGCTTGGGCCAGGGATTGACCTTGCGCCAGCAGCAAGCCCACTTGCCGGTTGCGGCTCAGGTCGCCGGTGGCCGTCAGCACCAGATCGCCCAAACCCGACAAGCCCATGAAGGTCTCGGCGCGTGCGCCCAGCGCCAAGCCCAGCCGCGACATTTCGGCCAGGCCGCGGGTGATGAGTGCGGCGCGGGCGTTCAGGCCCAAGTTCAATCCGTCACACAAACCGGTGGCAATGGCCAACACGTTTTTCACGGCGCCGCCGACTTCCACGCCCACGAAATCGTCATTGGCATACACGCGCAGCGACGGGCTGTGAAAGGCGTCGACCAAGGCGTCGCGCACCAGCGCTTGCTGGCTGGCGGCCACCAAGGCGGTGGGCTGGCCACGGGCGACTTCTTGCGCAAAACTGGGGCCACTCAATACACCCGACAGCAGCTGCGGCGCCACCTGGGCACAGACCTCGTGGGCCATCAACCCCGTGGCGTGTGCGGGGGCATCAGCAGCCACGGCTTCAAAGCCTTTGCACAACCAGGCCACGGGCGCAGCGCAAGCACGCAGGGCCGACAAGGTTTCGCGCAGACCTGCCATGGGGGTGGAGACGATGACCAGATCGCCAGCCTGGGCTTGCTGCGCGACTTCACGCGGTTGCGCGAAGGCCACTTGCAAGCTGGGCGGAAATGAAAAACCCGGCAGATACCGGGTGTTTTCAAGCGCTTCGCGCATGGCTTGGGCCTGCTGCGCATCACGGGTGCACAAAAGCACATCGTGCCCTTGCTGCGCTGCGCTGATGGCCAAGGCCGTGCCCCAAGCGCCGGCACCCAAGAAGGTGATGGGCATGCGCAGGGCTTTCAGCGGTTTACTGAACTTGCGGCGCAGCAGCAGCTTGCTCAGCCGCTTGGGCTTGCTGCTGCTCGAACATGGCTTGGAAGTTGATCTCGGCCAAGTGCACGGGCGGGAAGCCAGCTCGGGTGACCACATCTGCCACGTTGCCACGCAGGTAAGGGTAGACGATTTGTGGGCATGCGATGCCCATGATGGCGCCCATTTGGTCGTCAGGCAGGTTGCGGATTTCAAAAATACCGGCTTGCTTGCATTCAACCAAGAACACGGTCCGGTCGCCAATTTTGGTGTGCACGGTGGCGGTCACGCTGACCTCAAACACGCCTTCCGCCACGGGCAAAGACTCCACACCCAACTGAATGTCCACGCTGGGTTGCTGCTGCTCGAGCAAGATGGCAGGGGAATTGGGCTGCTCCAAAGAAGCCTCTTTCAGGTACACGCGTTGGATTTGGAAAACGGGGTCTAAGTCGGCCATGAAAAACTCGATGAAAGAAATGGAATAAAGGGGCAGGATTGCCGTTCAGCCGCGCCTTCGCGCGGGCTTTTCGGGACAAGCGATTATGAACGAATGCAAATCGCGTTCAGTGACAGCGGTATGTCAAGCGCCTTGCAACAGGGGCACCAGGCCGCCTCGGGCGTCCAGAGCCACCAAATCGTCACAGCCACCCACATGCGTGTCGCCAATGAAAATTTGCGGCACCGTGCGGCGCGAGGTGACTTGCATCATGTGCTCGCGCTGCGCAGCGTCGGTGTCGATGCGAATTTCTTCGATCTGCTCCACCCCCTTGGACTTGAGAATTTGTTTGGCCCGAACGCAGTAAGGGCAAACGGCGGTGGTGTACATCTTGACGTGTTGCATGGTGCAGGGTTCCTTCAGGCTTTGTCGATGGGCAAACTCGCTTCGCGCCAGGCTTTGAGGCCGCCGGCCAAAGCTTGAGCTTGGGTGTAACCCAATTTTTGGGCTTGCGATGCGGCGCGTGCCGCACGCGAACCGGCTTGGCACAGCATCACCACAGGGGTTGTTTTGTTTTTCACCCACTTGGGCAATTGAGCCTCGAGCTGGGCCAGGGGCACATTTTTGGCACCGGCCACATGGCCTTGGGCAAATTCTTCAGGCTCACACACATCAATCACCACCGCTTTTTCGCGGTTGATCAGCTGCACCGCTTGGGCCGTACTCAAGCCTGAAGCCGCACCTTGGAGTAATACGGGTAACAACAGCGCCGCCCCCGAAGTCAAAGCAATTACCAGCAGCATCCAGTTATCGAGAAAAAATTTCACAAAAAGCCTTTAAAAGAAGAAATTGGCGGCGCTTTGAAAGCTACGCCTGACCTGGGGATTCTAAAATGAGCTGCTGACAACGTTTTTTGTTTGTTTATTTAACCTTTCACCATGTACAAAATTGTCCTGATTCGCCATGGCGAATCCACTTGGAATCTGGAAAACCGCTTTACCGGGTGGACCGATGTGGATTTGACCCCCACGGGCGAAGCCCAAGCCCGCCAAGCGGGGCGCCTGCTCAAAGCCGAAGGCTATGAATTTGACACGGCCTTCACCAGCTTATTGCGCCGCGCCATCCGCACGCTGTGGCTGACGCTGGAGGAAATGGAGCGCGAATGGCTGCCAGTGACCAACAGCTGGCGCCTGAACGAGCGCCACTACGGCGCACTCCAAGGCCTGAACAAAGCGGAAACTGCCAAAAAATACGGTGACGACCAAGTGCTGGCCTGGCGACGCAGCTACGACGTGCCACCACCTGCGCTGGCTTTGGACGACCCGCGTTATGAAGGCAGCGACTTGCGCTATGCCAACATGCCCCCCGAGCACCCGCCCCTGACAGAGTGCCTGAAAGACACTGTGGCGCGCGTCGTGCCTTATTGGCAAGAGGTCATGGCCCCGGCCATTTTGTCGGGCAAACGCATTGTGGTGGCCGCACACGGCAACTCCATTCGCGCCTTGATTAAGTACCTGGACGAGGTCTCGGACGCCGACATCGTGGGCCTGAACATTCCCAATGGCATCCCGCTGGTGTATGAGCTGGACGCCAACCTGAAACCCATTCGCCATTACTACCTGGGCGAGGCCGAAGCGGCAGCCCAAGCGGCGGCGGCCGTGGCCAGCCAAAGCAAGGCTTGAAGCCGGGCGAAGTGGGGGCGAAATAAGGGCAATGGGCCTGCGCAGTGCAAGCTCTCTGCCCCACTGGCAGCCTGGGTGTATATTGGTCTGAATTATCGGATCGTTGAAGGTCAAGGACTATGGGACAAAAACTGAAAATTGCCGGCTGGATCGCCGTGGGCGCGATGGCCGGTGCGCTGACCACCGTGTCGCTGCAAACTGCGGCACGCAGTGCTTTTGCCCCCCTGCCGCTGGAAGAATTGCAACAATTGGCCGCCGTCTTTGGCATGGTCAAGAGCGATTATGTCGAGCCGGTGGACGAGAAAAAACTCATCACCGAAGCCATCTCAGGCATGGTCGCCAGCTTGGATCCGCACTCCCAGTATTTCGACAAGAAAAGCTACAAAGAATTCAGCGAAGGCACCACCGGCAAGTTTGTCGGCGTCGGCATCGAGATCAGCCAGGAAGATGGTTTGGTCAAAGTGGTCTCGCCCATCGAGGGCTCACCCGCTGACCGCGCGGGCCTGAAAACCAACGACCTGATCACCAAGATTGACGACACCTTTGTCAAAGGCCTGACGCTGAACGAAGCCGTCAAACGCATGCGCGGCGAACCCAATACCAAGGTGTTGCTGACGATTTTCCGCAAAGAAGAAAGCCGCACCTTCCCCGTCACCATTGTGCGCGAAGAGATCAAAACCCAATCGGTCAAAGCCAAGGTGGTGGAGCCCGGTCTGGGCTGGATTCGCGTTTCGCAGTTCCAAGAGCGCACGGTCGAAGACTTTGCCCGCAAGCTCGAAGAGATGTACAAGCAAGAACCCAAGCTCAAAGGCTTGGTGCTGGACTTGCGCAATGACCCAGGCGGTTTGCTGGATGCTGCCGTGGCCTTGTCGGCCGCCTTCTTGCCAGAGAACGTGACCGTGGTCTCGACCAACGGCCAGTTGGAAGAAAGCAAATTCACCTACAAAGCCTCACCCCAGTTTTGGCGCCGCAGCGCCAGCAACGACCCCATCGGCCGTTTGACCCAAGCCACGCAAGGCGCTTTCAAGAAAATCCCCTTGGTGGTGTTGGTGAATGAAGGCTCGGCCTCGGCCAGCGAGATCGTCGCCGGCGCCCTGCAAGACCACAAACGCGCCACCCTGATGGGCAGCCAGACCTTTGGCAAAGGCTCGGTGCAAACCGTGCGCCAACTGGGCCCAGACACGGCGCTGAAAATCACCACCGCGCGTTACTACACGCCCAGCGGTCGCTCGATTCAGGCCAAAGGCATCGTGCCCGATGTGATGGTGGATGAAACCGAAAACGGCAGCCCGTTTGCCGTGCTGCGCACCCGTGAAGCGGATTTGGAAAAGCATCTGGGCAATGGCAAAGAAGCCGAGCCCAAAGACGCCGAACGTGAAAAAGCCCGCGAAACCGCGATGAAGCGCTTGGAAGAAGAATCCAAAAAGCCCGTGGCCGAGCGCCGCCCGCCCGAGTTTGGCTCGAATAAAGACTTCCAGTTGAACCAAGCGTTGAACCAGCTCAAAGGCCAAACGGTGTTGGTGAGCAAAACCTTGGCTGTGCGCAAAGAAGAGAAAAAAGACAACTGAGTCGGCGGCACTTCACCGACTTTGACCTGTCATGACCGACGACCAGCTGCTGCGCTACTCGCGCCACATCTTGCTCAACGAGCTGGGGATTGAAGGCCAAGAGCGCATCTTGGCCGCGCACGCGCTGGTGATTGGCGCCGGTGGCCTCGGCTCCCCGGTAGCCTTGTACCTGGCCAGCGCCGGTGTCGGCCGCATCACCTTGGTCGATCACGATGAAGTCGACGCCACCAACTTGCAGCGCCAAATTGCGCATACCCTGGAACGCGTTGGGCAACTCAAAGTGGACTCGGCGCAGCAAGCCATCCACGCCATCAACCCGGACGTGAAGGTCACTGCCCTGGCCGAACGGGCCGACGCGGCACTGCTCGACCGACTGGTGGCGCAAGCCGATGTGGTGCTGGACTGCTGTGATAACTTTGCCACCCGGCAAGCCGTCAATCTGGCCTGCATGCGGCACGGCAAACCGCTGGTCTCGGGCGCGGCCATTCGCATGGACGGGCAGGTCTCGGTATTCGATCCGCGCCAGCCCACGTCACCTTGCTACGCCTGCGTCTTCCCCCCCGAACCCGCGCCCGAAGAAACCCGTTGCGCCACCATGGGCGTGTTTGCGCCGCTGGTGGGCATCATCGGCAGCATGCAGGCCGCTGAAGCGCTGAAACTGATCAGCCACGCGGGCAGTTCACTCGCCGGACGGCTGCTGATGCTGGATGCGCGCCACATGGACTGGAACGAGGTGCGCCTGGCGCGCCATGCGAATTGCCCGGTGTGCAGCAAATTGCGAGCTTGATGGGCGCACTTCAAGGCACGAGCAACACCCATTCAGTCGACGAATTCAAAGGGTCGTTACATGGGCCTGCATCAGAACGAAAAAAAGCGGGCCTACAATTTCACAGCCAAGCCGCTCCAAATCTGTGGCTTTCTTCGCAGTGTCTGGAACACGATCGCAACGCCTTTGCGGACACAGCGTGCCGCACCCACTGAAAGACGCCCATGACAGATGACGAGATTTCCTGGTTGGACCTGGTGACCGTGTCCAGTTTGATCAGAGAGGGTACGCTCAGCGCAGTTCAAGTCACTGAGGCGCAATTGCGCCGAATTGAACGCTTACAGCCGACATTGCACGCTTATGCACGGACCACCCCCGAGCTGGCACTGGCGCAAGCCAGCGCCGCCGATAGGCGTCAGGCCCAAGGTGAGTTGCTCGGCCCCCTGCATGGTGTACCCATTGCCATCAAAGACCTGTGCTGGACCGCGGGAATTCCAACCGCTGCAGGCATGCCCACTTACCATGATTTCGTTCCTTCGACCGATGCCACCGTGGTAAGCCGATTGCGCGAATCGGGTGCTGTGCTGCTGGGCAAACTGCAAATGACCGAGAGTGCATTCTCGGCCCATCATCCGGACATCGTGGTGCCGGTGAATCCTTGGGATGCCATGGGTTGGACAGGCGTGTCCTCCAGTGGATCGGGTGTGGCCACAGCCGCTGGCCTGTGTTTCGGTTCACTGGGCACGGACACCGGTGGTTCGATTCGATTCCCCTCGGCTGCGTGCGGCGTGACCGGACTCAAGCCCACCTGGGGTCGGGTCTCCCGTCACGGGGTATTCGAGTTGGCCGCTTCGCTTGACCATGTCGGTCCGATGTGTCGCACCGCGGCAGATTGCGGTGTGATGCTGGGCGTACTGGCAGGCGCCGATCGCTTTGATTCAACGGCCCTGCAAGCCCCGGTTCCCGATTATCTGTCGGGCAACATTGACAGTCTTTCCGGAGTGCGTATCGGGCTGGATGCGTCTTACATATCGTCAGATGTCGAGCCCGAAGTCGCGGCAGCCGTCCATCAAGCCCGCGGGGTGTTTGAAAGATTGGGGGCACAGATTGTGGAAGTGACCATGCCAAATGCAGATGATTTGGTTGAAAACTGGGTGCCGCACTGCGCCATAGAAGCGGCCGTCGCACATGCCGCTACTTTTCCTTTACGGCGTTCAGAGTATGGTCCGATGCTGGCTGGCCTGTTAGACCTTGGGTTACGCCTGACGGCCACGGACTATCAACGCATCTTGTTGCAACGTGCAACCCACACCGGGCAACTCAATACGCTGATGTCACAGGTAGATTTATTGTTGATGCCCGCCATGCCTTTTGCCGCGCCCAGTACCGAGCGCATTGCCCATCTGCGACAAGAACCGGGCTATCGCAAGCGCTTATCGCGCTTTACAGCGCCTACCGATATGTCCGGGCATCCCACACTGACATTTCCAGCAGGCCCTACCGCCACAGCGCGTCCGGTGGCTGCGCAATTGGTGGCTGCACATCTCAACGAAGGCTTATTGGTTCGCGCGGGCAGGGCGTTTCAAAGCGTCACTGACTGGCATTTAAGCCGTCCGCCCATCGATTCAAAGTCTGTGTCTCGTTCGTTCTGACCGGGTATGAGACTCAAGGTGTTTGGCAGCTGCCATGAAACTGCCTGAACACCCTGGGCGTCATGGGCTGGGCTTGGGCAAACAAGCCTTTTTTTTGCCGTCGCGCTTGGCGCTCTAAGGCCACATAGGGTCCTGCACTGGCGCGAAAGCTGTAGGCCCAGGCCTGACCAGAGGCGACCATCACGGCGCCCACGTCACGCCCGTCGATTTCAACCCGACCCAACACCCGACCATAGGTATCGGTGCCGTGCGGGATCACTTGCACCGTCTTGCGATGCACCAGGTCAATCAGCGCGTCTCGTGACGCATCGCCGCCTGGCTGGCAACGCTCAGGCGCGTCGATACCCTGGATACGCAACTTCACGGCGTCATGGGCTTGGTCGGGCAACACCAGCAAAGTATCGCCATCGGCCACCCAGCTGACCCAACCGGTCCAGCGGGGCGATTCGGTTTGCGGCGCAAGGTCTTGCGCGAAAACGACCGTGCAACCACTCAACAAACTGCAAGCCAACCCCATGTACAGACGATTCATGGGATGGCCTTGCCTTTTTGGCCACGATGGCGGTGGGTCTTAGGCAATTCACCGCTCATCTGTTCGTGCAAGGCTCGGGCGCTGGCTTGCAAGCGCTCCAAACTGGAATGGAATTGCGCCCCTTCTGCCTCGGTCAGTCCCGACAGGATGCTGCGGTTGATGGCTTGCACCTGCGGCAGCAACTCGGCCACCAGGCTTTGCCCCTTCGGGGTCAAAGCCACCAACGCGCCTCGGCGGTCATCCTGGGCTGGCGTGCGCGTGATGAGCGTCTTGGACACCAAGGCGCCAATGGCCCGCGAGGTGCGTGCACGGTCCAGCTGGACTTTGTCGGCCAGGGCCGATGGCGGCAACCCATCGTGGCCGTGCAGCAGCGCCAAAATGCGCCATTCGCGACGGGTGATGCCATAGCCCCCTTCACACAAGCGCACCACCATGGCCCCGGCCACCGAGGTGAGGCGGTACAGCCTGTACAGCAACAGGTCTTCAAACGCTTCTGAAATGATGGGCGGGTGCATCTTCTGACCTAGGGTTTTCGAGAGGAATGATTGATTAGATCAATCACCACGGGGCAGGCTACATTCTGAGGGCAATTGGCCTGGCCACTCACGTCAACCGCCATCCCTTCCAACTGGAAAGATTTCGCCATGAATTTCACACACACCATGACACGCCGGGCCCTGCAACTGACGGGTTGGGCAGCCATCCTGTGCGCCGCGGTGCCCGCGGTACAAGCACAAGAAAAACCACCTCTCAAAATCTTGGTCGGTTTTGCACCCGGCGGCTCGGCCGATGTGTTGGCGCGATTGATTGCCGAGGCCATTCGCGAGGACTTTTCCAGCATCATCATCGACAACAAACCGGGCGCTGGTGGACGCATTGCGCTGAACGCTGTGAAAGCGGCCAAGCCCGACGGTCAAACCGTGATCGTGCTGCCCAGCGGCCCAATGGTGCTGTTCCCTCACGTCTACAAAAAGCTCGACTACGACGCGGTGAAGGACTTCACCCCTGTCTCACAAATCGCGCGCTTTCAGTTCGGCTTGGTCTCTGGCCCGGCGACGAATGTGAAGACCGTGGCCGACATGTTGGCCAAAGCCAAAACCGATCCGGCCAACGCCAGTTACGGCACGCCGGGCGCGGGCACGCTGCCGCACTTCATGGGGGTGTTGATGGAGCAATCGACCGGCGTCAGCCTGAACCATGTGCCGTTTCAAGGCGGCGCCCCGGCCAACAACGCGCTGCTGGGCGGCCATATTGGCTACAAGTTCGACGTGGTGTCTGAAACCGCAGAGCTGCACCACAACAAAAAGGTGCGCATCATCGCCGTGACCGGCCCACAGCGCGACCCGCAAGTGCCTGAAGTCCCGACCCTCAAAGAGTCCGGCGTGAACATGGAAGCCACGGCCTGGTTTGCCATGTACGGCCCAGCCGGCCTGAAGGGCGAGCCACTCAACCGCCTGGAAAAAGCCATGATGAAAGCCGTGCGCGATCCGGCTTTGAGAGACAAGCTGATCAAGCTCGGCTACGAACCCATTGGCTCCAACTCGGCCGAGTTGGCCGCCGCGCAAAAAGCCGATCTGGCCCGCTGGGAAAAACCCATCAAAGCCACTGGCGTGCAACTCGATTGAAGCCCACCCCCACCCACCACACAGCACCATGAACCTGCCGCAACGCACCTTTTCTTATTTTTCTCTTGCTCTGTGCTTGGCCGTGAGTGTGAGCGCACCCGCCGTGCACGCGCAAACCTATCCCAGCAAAGCGATCCGCTTCGTCAACAACTTTCCCCCGGGCGGTCCATCCGACTTTTTGGCGCGCACCGTGGGCGAGGCGATCACCACCGCCTTCAAACAACCCGTCGTGACCGAAAACAAAGCGGGTGCCGGTGGCAATATGGGCGCCGATCTGGTGGCCAAAAGCCCGGCCGATGGCTACACCGTGCTGTTTGGCATTGACACCGCGTTCACGGTCAACCCTTACATCTACAAAGGCATGCCTTTCAAACCCAGCGACTTCAAGCCCATCATGGTGATGGTCTCTTCAGGTCTGTTGGTGGGCGCGAACCCGGGCACAGGCTTCAAAAGCATGAAAGACCTGATCGCCCAAGGCAAAGGCAAGGGCCTGAACTTCAGCAGTGGCGGCAGTGGCAGCCCGGGCCACTTGGCTGCAGAAATTTTCATGGACGCGGCAGGCATCCAAATTCAACACGTGCCCTACAAGGGCAACACGCCCGCCGTGTTGGCCGTGCTGTCGGGCGAGGTGGACGCCGGCGTCTTGGCTACGCCCGGCATGCTGCCGCACGTCAAGGCAGGCAAGATCACGCCCTTGGCGGTGACCAGTCGCCAGCGTTCCCGTTCCGCGCCTGAGGTGCCCACCGTGAGCGAGTTGGGCCTCAAAGAGTTGGAGTTGGAAGTGCTTTACGTGGCCATGGTGCCCGCAGCCACGCCGGAGCCGGTGGTGCAGTTCTTGCAAAAAGCTTTTACCGAAGCCTTGAAACGCCCCGACACCCAAGCCCAATTGGCCAGCATGGATTTATTTTACGAAGGGCTGACCGGCCCAGAGGCGGCCAAACGTTTGAGCGATTTATCGCAGCGCTATGCCCGCACCATCCAATCCACTGGCATGAAAGTCGAGTGAACCCCATGACCCACCCTGATACGTCTACCGCACCTCGCCCCAACATCATCTTCATCGTCGCTGACGACCTGGGTTTTGCCGACCTGGGCTGCTACGGTGGACGCGATGCCCAGTTCGGCCCCGTCTCGCCGGTGATCGATCAATTGGCAGCCAACGGACTGAAGTTCACCGACGGTTACGCCAACTCGCCGGTCTGCTCGCCCACGCGCTTTGCCTTGATGACCGCACGCTACCAGTACCGCCTGCGCGGCGCGGCCGAAGAGCCCATCAACAGCAAAGCCCGCAACAGCACCACCTTGGGCTTGCCGACCTCACTCCCCACCCTGCCCTCCCAGCTCAAAGCTGTGGGTTACCGCACGGCCTTGATCGGCAAATGGCATATGGGCTACCCGCCCACCTTCGGTCCGTTGCGCTCGGGATACGACGAATTCTTTGGCCCCATGGCGGGTGGGGTGGACTACTTCACCCATTGCGCGTCGAACGGGTCGCACGATTTGTGGGTGGGTGAAGAGGAGCAGCCGCATGAAGGCTATTTGACCGATCTGATATCGCGCAACGCGGTCGACTTTGTCAAGCGCATGGCACAAGGCGAACGCGCCGCCGACCCCTTCTTTTTAAGCCTGCACTACACCGCCCCGCACTGGCCCTGGGAAACGCGCGAAGACCACGCCCTGGCGGCCACCATCAAGGACAATATTTTCCATTTGCACGGTGGCAACATCCACACCTACCATCGCATGATCCACCACATGGACGAAGGCATTGGCTGGGTGGTGGATGCATTGAAGCAAACCGGGCAACTGGACAACACGCTGATTGTCTTCACCAGCGACAACGGCGGCGAGCGTTTCAGCGACAACTGGCCTTTGGTGGGCGGCAAAATGGATTTGACCGAAGGCGGCATTCGTGTGCCGTGGATTGCCCACTGGCCTGCGGGCATCGCGCCCGGCGGCGTCAGCCACCAGCATTGCATGACCATGGACTGGTCGGCCACGATGATGACCCTGGGCGGCGCGACGCCCGACCCCGACTACCCGCTGGACGGCGTCTCGCTGGTCGAGGTGTTACGCAACCCGGCCCACACCTTTGCACGGCCCATGCATTGGCGCATGAACCACCGGGGTCAACGCGCCATGCGCCAGGGTGACTACAAATACCTGCGGGTGGATGGCAACGACTACCTTTTCAACATTCCGGCCGATGCGCGTGAACGCGCCAACCTGGGCGGGCGCCAGCCCGCGCAACTGCAGACGATGCGCAGCCAATGGGAAGCCTGGAACGCCAGCATGCCCGCCATTCCCGACGATGCCACCATCAGCCTGGGGTACTCGGTCAAAGACATGCCTCAGCGCTGAACTGCACGGTCCTCACAGCGACGACAATTGGGTATGTTTTCATTAGAACGATTTTTGACTTTCAAACACTGGCCCCGGCTCACGCCCGGGTTGGCGAGGACCGAAGTGGTAGCCGGTTTGACGGTGGCTCTGGTCATGATTCCGCAAGCCGTAGCCTATGCGGGCCTGGCCAACATGCCCTTGGTCACCGGGCTTTATGCCTGCTTGGTGCCCGCGTTGATGGCGGTGCTGTTTGGCAGCGCCAACCGCTTGTCCGTGGGGCCAGCGGCCTTGACCTGCGTGTTGATCGGCGCTTCATTGGCAGGGCTGGCCGAACCGGGTTCTGCCGAGTGGGTGTCACTGGCCGTGTGGCTGTCGTTGTTGTCGGGCGGCATTCAATTGCTGCTGGGTCTGGGCAGTTATGGCTGGCTGATCAACCTGATCAGCTCGCCCATCATGATGGGCTTTACCCAAGCAGCCTCCTTGCTGATCATGGCGTCGCAAGTGCCGGCCTTGCTGGGCGTGAGCTCGTGGAACAGCGCAGTCACCACGTGGCCGACATGGGTCACCGCTTGGCCCGCCTGGTTTGGCGTGGGCAGCCTGCTGCTCTTGTTCGGGCTGCGCCGCACGCTGCCGCGTTGGCCAGGCGTCATGCTGGTCATGAGCGCGGCCTCGGTGTTGGGCTTTGTCATCGGCTATGAACAGCATGGCAGCGTGATCGGCTTGTTGCCCTCAGGCTTGCCCGAGCTGTACTGGCCCCATTGGCCTGGTTGGGTGGTATTGAATCAGCTGTGGGTGCCTGCCATGGTGATCGCCTTGGTGAGCTTTTTAGAAACCGCCTCCAGCGCCCGCATTGAATGCCAACGCGAGGGCAAACGCTGGGACGACAACACCGAGTTGTTCAGCCAAGGCTTGGCCAAGCTGGCGTCGGCGCTGTCGGGCAGCTTTCCGACCAGCACCTCTTTTTCACGTTCCGCACTCTTGCTGTACGCGGGTGCGCGCTCGGGCTGGTCTGTGGTGTTCTCCATCGGCTTTGTACTGCTGGCCTTGCTGCTGCTCATGCCCGCCTTGCAATTTGTGCCCAAGGCCGTGATGGCCGCTGCGGTGATTGTGGCAGTGTCGAATCTTTTTCAGCCACGCCAATTTCTCAAACTGTGGCAGATTGACCGCGCCGAAACCTTCACCGCAGGCATCACCTTTGCCATCACCTTGCTGACCGCGCCACAAATTTACTGGGGCGTGCTGACCGGTGTGGTGGTCGGTTTGTCGCACTTTTTACACACCCGGTTGCATCCGCGCATCATCGAAGTGGGGCAACACCCTGACGGTTCATTGCGCGACCGCCACTTGCTGCATTTACCCGAGCTGGCGCCCCATGTGTATGCCTTGCGCATGGACGCCGAACTCGACTTTGCCGCCGCCAGCGCCTTTGAGCGCACCATCGTCGATCATTTGGCCAAGCATCCTGAGGTTCAACACGTGTGCCTGTTTGCCCACCCGATCAACCGCATCGATGTGACGGGGATTGAAACCTTTGGGCAACTGCACCAGATGCTGATGCGCAAAGGCATCACGCTGCACATCAGTGGCATCAAACTACCGGTCGTCAACGCTTTGCGCAAAGCCGGTCAATTGCAAGACGGTGCCCAGTTGCGGCTGTATCGAACCGATGCTGAAGCCATCAAGGCCTTGTCTCAACTGAACGTCGATCCTGCTGACATGTCTGCCGCCATGATCTGACCGGGCCAGACCGAAGGCTCAGCGCCCCAGTGCCGGAGCGGCTTGGCGCGCTGCGGCCCCTTCGGCCAGTTGAGGTTTTTGGCGCGCGCTGGTTTCTTGGTCCAACTCCGCTCTCATCTCCAAATCGACCGAAGGGTTGATGAATTTCAGATAGGTCGAGGTTTCTGGCCACTCGCGCACCACCTGAATCTGCATCCCTTCGGCCATGCGCCAACGGGCGGTGAAAGCGCCCATCTCCAGTTGCCCCACAGTTTCAGCGGGAGGTCCATATTTGGACGCCACCATGTCGACAATCTGCTGCGTGTGGCGACTGTCCATGAAGCTGTTGAACGCATACTCCGCAAACGCCAACTTTTGCGTGGCTGCGGTATAGCCTAAGTAAAACTGCGAAGCGCCTCGGATCAGTCCTTTGGCATCGTAAACGTCCACCCAGTAACGGGCGTCTTCACGCACGGGCTTGAGGCCATGGGCGCGCAAGGCCTGGCGCATGGCCTCTCGCGTGGCGGTACTCAGGCGCACGCCATACATCTCGATCCAAGACCCCACCACTTCAGAAGCGCTTGGCGGGTTCACGGAAGCGGGCAAAAAAACCTCCTCTGGGTCCGCCTGCCCCCAAGCAACGCCTTGCATCGCCCAGCACAAAAAAGCGCCCACGGCTGTTTTGACAAGCGCTTGTCGCATCACAAGCCCTCCTTGGGCTCTGTGGCTTTGTCGTCAAGCGAGGCACGCGGTGGACTGGCAACCTCAGTGGGAGCGTCTTTTTGACGCGGCTTGCTCAGCCATGAACGCAATAACAAAGACACCAAAAATCCGACTGAAATGGCCATCAGCACAGACAGCGATAAAAAAACCATCAAACTCATGAAATTTCTCCCCTTACGCGCCTACAGGCCCAGCGCTTCGCACTGTTGGTGAAACAAGGCGCTATAAAAGCACTAAAAATGTAAATTTATTTTAAACATAAAAAGTAATCTTAATTTTACAATTAAATGTTCATATAATACAAATATGATGATTATTTACAATTTTGACACGCACGCACTGCCACCGACCCCGCTACGGGGGAACGCGTCTTGGCTGCGGTGGCGAGGTGAAAAAAGGCGCTTAAGCGCTGACAATCCAGCCCTCTAGGGGGTCGAAGTCAGGCAGGCCATAGCCATTGGGGTTGGGGTTTTCAAGGTGTTGTTGTGCGGCCCAGGCCGCTTGCATCAAACACAGGGTGGCGTCCAGCGCGTCGCCAGAAGGGTCTTGCACCAATTGCTCAGACAAGACGGTGCTCAATTTCAATCGCAAACCCAGGCGGGTCTGCCCGCGCTCCAGCGCGCTGAGTACATCTTTTCGGGCCAGCAGACGTTCTGGCGTTTGTTTGGCTTTGTCGTCACTCTTGTAGCTGCGTTGGCCCAAAATTTCGCGGGCCAGCAAGCCCGGATAAGCCTCCAAGGCCACCTTGCCCGGGTCACCCGGGTGTAAACCCGGCAGCGACACGCCCGCGTCCAGCAGCAAGGGCACGCCGGCATGCAGCATGTAGGCGACGGGCGGGTTGACCCATTTCATGGACGGACTGGAACCTGCAGGCCTGTCTGTTTGGCGGTGCGCAAACTTGCCGCCCACCGGGCGTGCGTTGCAAAAAGCAGCAAATTCATCGCGGATGGTGGCGCGGCTCAAGCTGGCGTAATGCCGCATGCAAGCGGCCCACTCCAGGGGCCAGCCGAGTGTGGCGACCAGCTCACGCGGCAGGCCAAAGGGCAAATCAAAGCCGCCGATCCAGGCGCGCGGCGCGGCCAGCCATTGGCCGAATTCAGACAAGGTCGTGAATGTGTGCAGCTGCTGCAACCGCACCTGCCCTGGCTGTGCATCGCCAGTGGCCAGCACAATGGGTTTGCGCCGGCTGGGGCTGCTGGTGAAGTCGCAGCCGATCAGCATCCCTGTGTCAGGACCTGCCGATGATGGAGGCCGTGGCCATCAGCTCTTCGAGCAAAGCCAGAGACACCGAACCCGATACGCTGTAGGGGTCCAACTCGGCGCGCTCGGAGTATTTGAGCAAGATGCTGGTGTTCACCCGGGTCACGTCGACCTGGCCCATGGTCCAACCGCTGTAGCGACGCTCCGAAATTTCTTGGTAATGCAGCAACACCACGTCTTTGTGGCGCGGGTCTTTTTGAATATGCGCATACAGCTCGCTGACCGCTGCACGGCCACCTTCGATGGCTTGCAAAAAAATACCGCCGCCGTAACACAGGATGCCGGTGATGCCCCCGGTCGGGTTGAATTGGCGCGATTGACTCAAGATGTTCTCAATGGTCTCGGGCCCCGCATCCACAGCGCGACTCGCATACAGCAGGCGTACCAACATGGTCAATCCTTTCGGGGAATCAAGGCCAAAAATTCACGGCGCAAATTGGCGTCTTTCAAAAACACGCCGCGCATGACCGAGTTGATCATTTTGCTGTCCATGTCTTTGACGCCGCGCCAGCCCATACAAAAGTGGCTCGCTTCCATGACAATTGCCAAGCCGTCCGGCTGGGTCTTGCGCTGAATCAGGTCGGCCAGTTGCACCACGGCTTCTTCTTGGATCTGCGGGCGTCCCATGATCCATTCGGCCAGACGGGCGTACTTGGACAGGCCAATCACGTTGGTGTGCTCATTGGGCAACACCCCGATCCAGATCTTGCCGATCACCGGGCACAGGTGATGGCTGCAGGCGCTGCGCACGGTGATGGGGCCGACAATCATCAGCTCATTCAGGTGCTCCGCGTTGGGGAACTCGGTGATTTCAGGGACCGTCACATAACGGCCTTTGAAGACCTCTTTGAGGTACATCTTGGCCACGCGACGGGCCGTGTTGTTAGTGTTGTGGTCATGCTCGGTGTCTATCACCATGCTGTCCAACACCTGTTTCATTTTTTCGGTCACCTCGTCCAGCAAAAGATCGAGTTCTCCGGGCTGAATGAAGTCGGCAATGTTGTCGTTGGCGTTGTAGCGCTTGCGCGCGGCCACAACCCGCTCGCGGATCTTGACCGACATGGGCGTGCCATGGTCTTGCGAAGAGACGGCTGGTGAAGCTTTCATGGCTTGGAGGCATTCTTGGACATGGGCAGCATCGTACCAGCGATTGATAGGACCACCGTGGGGTGGGGGCTCTAGGGCGCGAGGTCCGCGCTCAATAGCGCTTGCCCGCCAAAATCAAGGCCAAACGCATCAAACCATAGGCGGCCCAATCCAGCGCCCGCTGCAAGCGGGGCCGATCGGCAAACGCAGCAGCAGCGATGGGCATGCTCTCTTGCGCAATGGCCCGCTCCAAACGGGTGTGCAACTGCTGGGCAAAAGGGCCATCGGCCACCACCACATTGGCCTCGCGGGCCATCAGCAAACTGATCGGATCCAAGTTGGACGAACCCACCGTGGCCCAAGGCCGGTCATGGTACGCATCGATCACAGCCACTTTGGCGTGCAAAAAGCTGGCCGTGTATTCATGAATCTCCACCCCGGCGGCCAGCAAGGCCCCATAGACCGGACGCACGGCATGAAATTGCATGAAGTACTCATAGCGTCCCTGCAACAACAATCGCACACGCACGCCTCGGCTGGCGGCATGGATCAGGGCTTGGCGGACCTTGCGTCCCGGCAAGAAATACGCATTGGCAATCACAATGTCTTGGCGCGCCAAACCAATGGCTTTGCAGTACGCTTTTTCAATCTGTCCCCGGTGCAGCCAGTTGTCACGCAGCAGCAAGCCGGCTCGCGCCAACCTTTGGGGGCGATCCGTGGGCTGGTCTGGTTCGGTCCACGGTAAATGCAAGCCCGCGGCTTTGAACGAACTGAAAGCCTCTGGAAACCGATGCTGACGCACATGGCGAACCGCCTGGATGCGCCACCACAGTTGGGCCGTGGTCTCTTGCACTTGCTGCACCAAAGCACCTGTCGCACTCACCGCAAAATCCAGCCGCGGCTTCTCTAATTGGCCATGGTAGGGGTCGTACCAATCATCCAGGATATTGATGCCGCCACAAAAAGCCAACTGGCCGTCCACCACACACAATTTGCGATGCAAGCGGCGCCAACGGCTGGGGATCAATAACCCCAAGGAGCCCAAGGGGGAATACACCCGCCAATCAACACCAGCCACCTCAAAGCGTTGCCGCCAGTCCTCGGTCAATGCCCCTGAACCGACCCCGTCCACCACCACCCACACACGCACCCCGCGCTGCGCAGCGCGTATCAAGCACTCTGCCACTTCGGCCCCCGTGCCATGAAAGTCAAAAATATAGGTTTCCAAATGCACTTGGGAACGCGCAAGATCGACTGCCGTCATCAGTGCTGCGAAATATTCTTTGCCGCCTTCGAGCAACCGGATGTGATGGCCGTCGCGAATGAAGTGGCTGGCGTGGGTGTGGCGCATCAAACGGTCAGTCCCACTGAAACTCAGCGACCAGGGGCAGGTGGTCAGACATCTGACGCCAGATTCGGCCATGCGGCACCATCAAGCCCGTGGGGTGCAAACCACGGGCATACACATGGTCCAGCTGCACGATCGGCAGGCGCGAGGGGTAAGTCCAAGCCCGAGAATGTGACCACTCGGCCAAGCCCGCTGCTTGCATCATCAGGCCCACACGGCGACCCCAATCGTTGAAGTCGCCTGCCACCAAGACCGGGGCATCGGCCGGGATTTCGCGCTCGATGAAGGCCAGCAACTGCGTGATCTGCCGAATCCGACTGGCCGGGATCAAGCCCAGATGCACCACGATCACATGCACCGTCCTGTCTTGCACGTGCACCTCGGCATGCAATAAGCCGCGCTGCTCGAAGCGGTGGTCTGACATGTCTTCATGCTGATGCATCAGCACCGGCCAACGCGATAACAAGGCGTTGCCATGCTCGCCGTGTGAGGTCACTGCATTGGTTTTGTAAATCGCCTCATAACCCTCAGGCGCCAGAAAATCAGCCTGTGGCAACTTTGGCCAATGCTTGAAGTATTTCTCCTCCTTGCGGTGGCCTTTGCGCACTTCTTGCAAACAGACCACATCGGCATCGAGTTGCTCAATCGCATGGCCAATGTTGTGAATTTCCAGGCGCCGTGCCGGCCCCAGGCCTTGCACCCCTTTATGGATGTTGTAGGTGGCAACACGGAACCTGGGCAAAGCGAAATCAGAATCGGTTTCTGGCATGCCATTCCCTTACGGCAAGTAATGCGGCAACATCAATATCGCCTCGGCATTGGAGGCTGAAAAACAAGTGTCTGCCGCGTCCCGCCACGGCAACCACTGCCAGGCCGTGTGCTCTTTGTCGTGCAACTGCACCGACTGGGCTGTGGGCACGCACAGGCCAAACACACGCTCGGTGTTGTGACTGACCTGCGAGTGGTAGCGCCAGCGCCAATGCGGGTAGATCGCGTACACATTTTCCAAACCCCAATCCTGTAAATGGCAGTCTGCGTGCAAGGCATCGATGCCGGTTTCTTCTTGTACTTCGCGCACCGCTGTGCTGCGCCAGTCTTCATGTTCCGCGTCTTTGCTGCCTGTGACCGATTGCCAGGTCCCTGAGTCGGTACGGCGAATCAGCAACACCTCCAGTGCAGGCGTGTGAATCACCACCAACACCGACAGCGGGATTTTGTAGGAAGGATGCTCAGACATGGATGCGCAACAGCTCGCCATTGGACAATAAGGATGGCTTCATTCTAGCCACGCCCAAGCCGTGTCAAGATAGGCCAAACCTTTCGTTTCCACTGTGCGATCGATGCATTTCATCGCCCCTTATGATGGGTCAATGAATCAAGCCCCTATTTCAACGACCCCTTCGTCCGCCACAGACGCCACAGACACCGCCGCAGCCAGCCTGAGCTGGACCGAAAAGGGCACCGAATGCCATGCCCTGTGGCGCTCTGAGCGCAATGCAGCGCCACCCAAACGCGTGGTCATTGCCGACGACACCCTGAACGCCGACTCGGCCTACCGCCTGGCCTGCGAAGGCACGGGCATGGTGTGGCGCGGTGACTTTCAAAACGCACGCTTGTTGTTGCAGGCCATGATGCGCCGTGCCAACGCCCCCATCAAACCGGGCAAAGCGCGCGCCAAATCGCGCGCGCAAGAAACCACGCCCATCACACCACAGCAAGCTTTTCATTTGCATCGGCAAGCCCAGTCGCAACGCGCACGCACGTTGTCCATGTTGTTGATTCCGCTGAATGCCGACCGCACCATTCCTTTGCGCCGCGCACCGGACTTGCGTCAAGCCTGCTTGGAGGCCTGGGGGCCGATCGAGGGCAAGACCAACACCGTCACCTCGCTGCGCGAATTGCTGGGCGTGGTCGGCGCGCACGAATGGCACAAAAAAGGCATCGAAGTCGAAGCCTTGGGCGGTGCACCGAACAACCGCATCTTTCCCAGTTACGGCGTTTTCTCCCCAGTGCGCGGTGAATATGTGGCGCTGGTGGCCAATGCGCCTTTGCCTGCCGACTACTCGCTGGCCTTTGACATCGGCGTGGGTTCTGGCGTGTTGTCGGCCATGCTGTCGCGGCGCGGTGTCAAACGCATCATCGCCACCGACAACGATCCGCGTGCCCTGGTCTGCGCGCGCGACAACCTGGAGCGCTTGGGCGCACGGCCCAAAGTGCAGTTGGTGCAAGCCGATTTGTTCCCCGAAGGCCAAGCGCCTCTGATTGTCTGCAACCCGCCCTGGGTGCCGGCCCGCGCCAATGCGCCGATTGAACACGCCATTTACGACGAAAACAGCCACATGCTGCGCGGCTTTTTGAGCGGCGTGCGTGCCCACCTGACCGCCGATGGCCAAGCCTGGCTGATCCTGTCGGACCTGGCCGAACACCTGGGCCTGCGCAACCGCGAAGAATTGCTCGGCTGGATCGAACAGGCTGGACTGACCGTATTGGGCCGCGACGACATTCGCCCCACCCACGCCAAAGCCATGGACAAAGAAGACCCCTTGCACGCTGCGCGCTCGGCCGAAGTCACATCGCTGTGGCGCTTGGGCATCCAGTCGCATTGAAAAACACCTCGCTCAGCCTGCAAAACGGGCTAATATCGACCGCATGATCACCGTTCACCACCTTGAAACCTCGCGTTCGCAACGCATTTTGTGGCTGCTTGAAGAGTTGGGCTTGCCCTACGAACTCAAGGTCTACGCACGCGACCCTGTGACGCGACTGGCCCCGCCCACGTTGAAGAAAATTCACCCCTTGGGTAAATCCCCCGTCATCACCGATGGCGAATGGGTGGTGGCCGAATCTGGCGCCATCATTGAATACCTGGTCGAGACCTACGGCGCAGTGAGTACGCCTGAGTTGCAACACCTGAACCCCGAGCGCGGCAGCCCGGCACACTTTCAAAACCGCTTTTGGATGCATTACGCCGAAGGCTCGCTGATGAACTGGCTGGTCATGAAGCTGGTGTTCGGCGCCATTCCCACCCGCCCCATGCCGTTTTTTGTGCGGCCGATTGCACGGGCCATCTGTAACAGCGTGCAAACCCAACTCATCGATCCCAACTTGGCCACCGCACTGGCCTTCATGGAAGCGCACCTGAGCCACAACACCTGGTTCACCGGCGAGCACCTGGCCATGGCCGATTTTCAAATGAGCTTTGCGGTCGAAGCCGCCTTGCTGCGCGGTGGCGATGTGTCGGCCTACCCCCATGTCGTGGCTTACAAAGAGCGCATCAACGCCCGCCCCGCCTATCAGCGCGCCATTGCCCAAGGCGGACCAGTGTTGATGAAGCCCGCGGCCTGAACACCTTCATGTCCTCTGCACTGGTTCATGCTGAAAATGTGGGCTTTGGCTACGACCCTGCACAACCGCTGTTCACCGGTTTGAGTTTTGCCATTCCGGCGTCTGGCGTCACCTTGGTTCAAGGCGGCGAGAGCCGGGGCAAGAGCACCCTGCTGCGTTTGCTGGCCGGGCAACTCAAGCCCTTGGCTGGCACTTTGCGCATGAACGGGCTGGCCTTGCACGAACCCGCGCTGAAGGCTCACATCTATGCCCACGATCCGCGTCTGCCAGACTGGAACGACCAGACGCCGCGACAGTTCTTTGCGCAAATGGCGCAGCAGTTCCCGGGCTTTGATGACGCCATCGTCACCTCAATGCTGGAACACTTGCAGCTGGCCGAACACGCCGACAAAGCCATGTTCATGCTGTCGACCGGCAGCAAGCGCAAAGTCAGCTGGGTGGCCGCACTGGCCTGTGGCGCCGACCTGTTGCTGATGGACGAGCCCTTTGCCGCGCTGGATCTGAACAGCATCCGCAAACTGCACCACCTCTTGGATGAGTGGCCTGTGCATCACCGCAGCGCTTGGGTGCTGGCCGACTACATCGCGCCAGGCTCGGTGGCGCTGTCGACGGTGATTGACTTGGGTCACTGAACCCCTCCTCCAACGCCTGCCCCTCCACACCGCATTCCACATGACACTCGAATTTTGGGTCCTTTTGTCCATCCTCGCTCTCACTGGCTGGATGCACAAGTCGAAAATGCAACAACAGCGCAAGCTCTTGCTGGGGCGCAAGCTGCAGCCTTTTCAAATCGAAAAGATGATGGAGACTTTGACCGAGGGTTATCTGCGTGCCTTGGGTGAAACCGATCTGGCGCGTCAGGACAGCATCTGGTCCATGCTGGCCAGCACCGAAGAAAACTTGAATGTGCAGTTCCAACACTTTGTGCTCGACTTTGCCCAACTGGACGCGGCCAGCACCCAATTGAGCAACTGGCCGCTGTGCGTGCCCTATGCTGAAAAAATCGCACCGCAATCGATGTTTGACATGCGCAAAGCCTTCAGTATCCATGCGCATGGCATCGCCCGCGCGATTGAAAACCAAGCCCAGTACAGTGACAAAAAAAAGGCCTTCACCATCACCGCCGAAATGCTGCTGATGCAACACAGTTGCCACTGGTTTTGCAAATCCAAAACCGTGGCCTCAGCCCGCATGTTGGCCCGGCATCAAACCACTTACCCGCAACTGCTGGCCGCAGTCTCGCCTGAAACCCGGCAGGCTTATCTCAAGCTGGTCGGTGACTGAAAACAGGCCGGCAGCACCAACGACAAAGCCACCCGAAGGTGGCTTTGCTACGGGGCTCAAGCAGCCCTGCGAGGCAAGGGCTTAAGCCTTGACCGCGTCTGGCGTGCGCAAGCGGATGTGCAACTCGCGCAACTGCTTTTCGTCCACCGGGCTTGGCGCTTGCGTGAGCAAACACTGGGCGCGTTGGGTCTTGGGGAAAGCGATCACATCACGGATCGACTCGGCGCCGGTCATGAGCGTCACGATGCGGTCCAGGCCAAAGGCCAGGCCGCCGTGCGGTGGTGCACCGTACTGCAGCGCGTCGAGCAAGAAGCCGAACTTTTGCTGGGCTTCTTCGGGTGTGATTTTCAAAGCGTCAAACACTTTTTGCTGCACGTCCGCGCGGTGGATACGCACCGAGCCGCCGCCCATTTCCCAGCCGTTCAACACCATGTCGTAGCCCTTGGAGATGCACTTCTCAGGCGCGGTGACCATCCAGTCTTCGTGACCGTCTTTGGGCGCGGTGAAGGGGTGGTGCACGGCGGTGTAGCGCTGGTTTTCTTCGTCGTATTCGAACATCGGAAAGTCCACCACCCACATCGGCGCCCAGCGGTCTTCGAACAAGCCATTGGCTTTGCCGAACACGCTGTGGCCGATTTTGATGCGCAAAGCACCGATAGCGTCGTTGACGATTTTTTCTTTGTCGGCACCGAAGAAAATCAAGTCGCCGTTTTGCGCGCCTGAGCGCTCCAGCACCGCAGCCAAGGCCGCATCGTGGATGTTCTTGACGATGGGTGACTGCAAACCGTCACGACCTTTGGACAGGTCGTTGACACGAATGTAGGCCAGCCCCTTGGCACCGTAAATTTTGACAAACTCGGTATAGGCATCAATCTCGCCGCGGCTGATGCCGCCGCCTTCGAGCGAACCATTCGGCACGCGCAAGGCGACCACACGGCCGCCCTTCATGTTGGCAGCGCCCGAGAAGACTTTGAAGTCCACATCGCCCATCACGTCCGTGAGTTCGGTGAATTGCAACTTGACGCGCAAATCGGGCTTGTCAGAGCCATAGATGTGCATCGCGTCTTGGTAAGTCATCACCGGGAACTCACCCAAGTCCACGTTGATGGTGTTCTTGAAGACGGTGGTGATCATGCCCTGGAACATGTCGCGAATTTCTTCTTCGCTCAGGAACGAGGTTTCAATATCGATCTGCGTGAATTCAGGCTGACGGTCGGCGCGCAAGTCTTCGTCGCGAAAGCACTTGGTGATTTGGTAGTAACGGTCATAGCCCGCCACCATCAATAACTGTTTGAACAACTGGGGCGATTGCGGAAGCGCAAAGAACTGGCCGTCGTGCACCCGGCTGGGCACCAAGTAGTCCCGCGCGCCTTCGGGCGTGCTCTTGGTCAGCATGGGGGTTTCGATGTCGACAAAGCCGTTGGCGTCCAAGAACTTGCGCACTTCCATGGACACGCGGTAACGCAGCATCAGGTTGTTTTGCATGTAGGGGCGGCGCAGATCGAGCACACGGTGTGTGAGACGGGTGGTCTCCGACAGGTTGTCTTCGTCGATCTGGAACGGTGGCGTCACCGAGGCATTGAGCACGATCAGTTCGTGACACAGCACTTCAATCTTGCCGCTTTTCATGTTGTCGTTGGTGGTGCCATCGGGGCGCGCGCGCACCACGCCTTTGATCTGCACGCAAAATTCGTTGCGCACGTCTTCGGCCACTTTGAACATCTCAGGACGGTCGGGATCGCAGACGATCTGCACATAACCTTCGCGGTCACGCAAATCAATGAAGATCACACCGCCGTGGTCACGGCGGCGGTTGACCCAGCCGCACAGGCTCACCGCTTGGCCTTCAAGGGCTTCGGTCACCAGACCGCAATAATGGCTACGCATGTTGGACATGTTGGAGGCTCTTTCTCTTCTTTATTGTTGGATTTCAGTCTTCTTGACGGGCAAGGCATCGGGGCCACCGGGCACCACCACGCCCATCGAGATGATGTATTTCAAAGCGTCGTCCACGCTCATGTCGAGTTCGACCACATTCGCACGCGGCATCATCAAAAAGAAGCCAGAGGTGGGGTTGGGGGTGGTGGGCACATAGATGCTGACGTACTCTTCTTGAAAATGACGCGCCACTTCGCCGCCGGGCTGGCCCGTTAAGAAAGCGATGGTCCAAGAGTTGGCGTGCGGGTATTGCACCAACAGGGCTTTAGAAAAAGCATTGCCACTGCCTGAAAACAAGGTATCAGCCACCTGCTTGACGCTGGTGTAGATGGTGCGCACCACCGGGATGCGATCGATCAAGCTGCCCCACTGGCGCAGCCACCATTGACCGAACATATTGGCCACGAACACGCCGGTGGACAGAATCACCAAAGCCACCAGAACGACCCCCAAACCTGGCATGTGGCGCAAGCTCTCTGCCCCAACGTGAATGCCCGGAATGACGGCATCAAGCGCGCCGAGCACAGTCAAAAAGATGCTGTCGAGCATGCCGACCAGCCAGGTCAACACCCAGACCGTGATCCCCATGGGCAGCCACACCAACAAGCCGGTGACAAAATAATGGCGCAAGCGCAAGTTCATGGAGAGCAGTCTGAAGTTAAAAGGTCAATGCTGGCGTTTTTCAGTGACACGCACATGAAGTGGCGCAGCCACTGGCAGCTGCAGCAGCAGGGGTGCTGTCGGAGGCGGGAGCCGCTGCGGGGGCTGCGGGCGTTGCGGCAGCGCCGCCATCGGTGCCCGTGGGCACTGCCGGTGCGGCCGTGCCACCCGATCCGCCCTTGAAATCGGTGGCGTACCAGCCATTGCCTTTGAGCTGAAAACCGGCGGCGGTGAGTTGCTTTTTAAAGCTGGGCTTGCCGCAAACAGGACAATCGGACAAAGGCTCGTCGGCCATTTTTTGCAAAACGTCCTTGGCATGGCCACAGGACTCACATTTGTAAGCGTAAATTGGCATGATTGAAAGGCGTCAAAGTTGAGGGTACGGAACCCTCCATTATAGGCGGCGGCCAGGCTCAGCCCAGATGAGGAAGGCCGTGGTGCGGTGCCTTTTGGTTGTGAATGCCTTGCGGCATGTGCGAACCGATCAGCATGCCGGCCAAACTGGCCATGACACCCGCCAATTGAGCTGGAAACTCAGCCCCTGCCGGTGTCAGCATCAGAAGTAGCCACACCCCCAGCCCAGACACAATGGAAAACACCGCCCCCTGGGTGGTGGCGCGTGGCCAGTACAAACCAAAAACCAAAGGAATAAAGGCCCCCACCAGGGTGACTTGGTAAGCGCCCGACACCATTTCGTAAATGCTGCTGCCCTGCATGGCGGTGGCGTAGATCAGCACCAGGACACTGAACACCAAAACCGTCACCCGCATGGCTTTGAGTTCCTGCTGGTCGCTGCTGTGGGGGTAAAACTGGCGCCAGATGTTCTCGGTGAAAGTCACACTGGGCGCCAGCAAGGTGGCCGAGGCGCAGGACTTGATGGCGGACAACAGCGCGCCAAAAAACAACACCTGCATGGCAAAGGGCATGTGCTCCATCACCAAGGTGGGCAACACCTTTTGCGGATCGTCCTTCATCAGCAGCAAGGCCTTGTCCGGCATGATGATCATGGCGCTGACGACCAAAAACATGGGCACGAACGCAAAAAAGATATAGAAGATACCGCCCAGAATCGGCCCCTTGGTGGCCGCATGCTCGCTGTTGGCGGACATGACGCGTTGAAACACGTCTTGCTGCGGAATGGAGCCCAACATCATGGTGATGGCGGCCGCAAAAAAGAAAATAACGTCTTTGAAATTGGGCTCTGGCCAAAATTTGAACAGGTCTTGGCTGATCGCCAAATCCAACACCTTGTCGGCGCCACCGGCCTGCTGACCCGCGAACACAGCGATGGTGGCCAAGCCGACCACCAAGATGATCATTTGCATGAAGTCGGTCACCGCCACCGACCACATGCCGCCAAACAAGGTGTAGGCCAAGATGGACACCACGCCAATCACCATGCCCATGGGCAAACTGATGCTGCCTGCCGACAAGAGGTTGAACACCAGGCCCAGCGCCGTGACCTGTGCGGACACCCAACCCAAATAACTGACCATGATGATGACCGAGCAGACCACCTCCACGGTGCGCCCATAGCGCTCGCGGTAATAGTCGCTGATGGTCAGCAAGTTCATGCGGTACAGCTTGGCGGCGAAAAACACACCTACCAAAATCAGACAACTGCCCGCGCCAAACGGGTCTTCGACCACGCCGTTCAAGCCGCTGTTGACGAACTTGGCCGGAATGCCCAGCACGGTTTCAGAACCGAACCAGGTGGCGAAGGTGGTGGTGACGATCATGGCCAGGGGCAGGTGCCGGCCGGCCACCGCAAAGTCGGCCGAGCTCTTGACCCGTTTGGCGGCCAGCAAGCCAATGGCGATGGTGATCAGCAAATAGACAACAACCAAGGTCAGCAGCACGGTCCACTCCCACTGCGCAATTCGCGCCTTAAGCTACAACAAATTCGACTACAAAAATTTCGGCTACAACAAGTCCAGATGCATCAACAGTTGCAAGGCTACAGAAGCCATGACAAAACCAATGCACAGATACAAAATCGTTTGCAGCATGCGGTTGGTGCGTCGTTGCTCAGCGATCAAATTGTCCAGATGCTTGCGCTCTTGCAAATGGCTTTGCGGCTGCTGCAAATAAGCATGTAACAAGCGCGGCAGTTGAGGCAGCAGTTTGGCGTATTGCGGCGCCTGGTCACGCAGCTCCATCAGCAGCTTTTTGGGGCCCAACTGCTCGATCATCCATTTTTCCAGGAATGGCTTGGCCGTGTTCCACAGGTCCAGCTCAGGGTCGAGTTGCCGGCCCAGGCCTTCAATATTGAGCAGGGTTTTTTGCAGCAACACCAGTTGCGGCTGGATCTCGACATGAAAGCGGCGCGAGGTCTGGAACAAGCGCATCAACACCATGCCCAAAGAAATTTCTTTCAAAGGCCGGTCAAAGTAAGGCTCGCACACCGCACGGATGGCCGACTCCAACTCGTCCACCCGGGTCTCTGGGGGCACCCAGCCGGACTCGATGTGCAACTGCGCCACGCGTTTGTAATCACGCCGAAAAAATGCGGTGAAGTTTTGCGCCAAATACTCTTTGTCGTACTCGGTCAAGGTGCCCACAATGCCAAAGTCGAGCGAGATGTAGCGGCCAAAACTGGCAGGGTCTAAACTGACTTGGATGTTGCCCGGGTGCATGTCGGCATGGAAAAAACCATCACGAAACACCTGGGTGAAAAACAAAGTCACACCATCGCGCGCCAACTGGGGAATGTCCACGCCCGCTTCACGCAAATGCTCGACTTGGCTGATGGGCACACCGGTCATGCGCTCCATGACGATGACTTCGGTATGGCAAAAATCCCAAATCATCTCCGGGATCAAGACCAAATTCAGGCCCTGCATATTGCGGCGCAACTGGGCCGCATTCGAAGCTTCGCGCACCAAGTCCAGCTCGTCGTGCAGGTACTTGTCAAATTCAGCCACCACTTCTTTGGGTTTGAGGCGTTTGCCGTCGGCACTCAGGCCCTCCACCCAACCGGCCATCATGCGCATAAGGGAGAGGTCTTTTTCGATCACCGACAACATGCCGGGGCGCAAGACCTTCACCGCCACGTCGCGCTTTTGGCCGTGCTTGTCTTTCAAAATTGCAAAGTGCACTTGTGCGATCGAGGCGCTGGCCACAGGCTGGCGCTCGAACTGCACAAAAATAGCGTCCACCTTGCGGCCAAATGCACGCTCAATGGTGGCCACGGCCACCGCCGATGGAAACGGCGGGACGTTGTCTTGCAACTGCGCCAACTCGTCGGCAATATCGGTCGGCAACAGGTCGCGACGCGTGGAGAGCACCTGGCCGAACTTGACAAAAATAGGACCCAATCGCTCCAAGGCTTCACGAATACGTTGTCCACGTGGCGCTTTCAAATCACGACCGACCGACAGCATGCGCGCCAGCACCCGCAACCAAGGTTTTTGAAAACTGGTCAACACCAACTCGTCCAGGCCGTAGCGCAGAACGATGAACATGATGAAGCCGCCGCGCACAATCCGGCTCATGAAGCGGCTTTCGGGCTTGGTTCAGCGGACTCGCGCCGATGGGTGGTAAATTGCTTTAACGCCGTCATGGCGCTGCGCGCCCACTGCGCCAGCGTGTGGGCGGAGGCGTCGCCGATCAGTCGCGCCAAATCTTCTTCGGCGTCCCAACGCACATGGTCGATCAGCCAATTGACTTCAGCCGCCAACTGCACATCGCCCTCCACACGCACGCTGGGTTTGTCGCCGCGCAGCAAGGCGGTGGCAATGTCCAAGGGTGATTCGTCGGTGGCGGTCAAACGCAAATCAAAACCATCAGACTGCACACGCTCAAACAAGCCTGCGGGCGTTGGCGACAGTTGCAGAGTGAACCTTTGCCATTGCAACTCAATGCGTTGGCCTTTTTGCCGCGCCAGACGGCGCATGGCTTCGGGCTCTTGCATCAGCACATGGTTCACAAACAGAACCACGCGATTCAGGGTTTCATCCATCACCCAGGAGGGCGGCGTCAAGGATGCGCCAAACTGTTGCAGAGCCTGAGCGGCCAAAGAAAAAGGGGACTGTGTTGCCATAGTCCCCGATTATTCCCGAAAGCAAGAGGTTTCCCCCGCTTTCGCTCTGCAAATGTGAAAGCCCTTACTGCAGCGCTTGGACGCCTGCGACCAACCAGCCACTGCCACCCTGGCGCGGCTTGGTCATGTTCCACACCTCGCGGAAGGGGCTCGGGCTGGCATGGGCTTCTTCACGGATCATGCCGTTGAACTCCACGCTGGCCATATAGACATCAGGCAACTCTTCAATGCCAAGCAACTGGGCTTCCAACATGAGGACTTCAGTTTTATTCGGTTGACCCGAGGCCGTGGTTTCACGCTCGGCCAATTGCGCCTGGATTTCGCTCAACATCGAGTCGGTCATCATGGAGCGCAGCATGCTGATGTCGGAGCGATCCCAGGCATCTTGCAAGGTATTGAAGTTGCGCTTGGCCGCAGTCAAGAAGCCGTCGGCATCAAAGCCAGCAGGTGTGCCCCAGCTTTGAGGACCATTCAAAGCCGAGCCAATCATGGAGCCGGTGGCGGCTGGGGCCGCACTGTCGAAAGTGGTGGCATTCGCCTCCCAAGGACGGGCTGAGGCATCGTTGCCCACTTTTTCTGGGTTGTAATTGCGCAGCTCTTCAGGCGAAGTGGCGGTGTTGCCCGCGCCTTGGTAGGCCAAGCCGCCTTGGCCGCCAGCGCGACGCGAACGCATGAACCAGCCAATCAAGGCCATGGCGGCCAAAGCCAACAAGCCAAACATCAAGATATTGCCCATGGCCTCACCCATGCCCAAGCTGTGTGCCAACCAAGCCAAGCCCAAGCCGGCGGCCAAACCACCCAGCATCGCGCCCCAAGGCCTTTTGGCAGGAACAGCCGGCGGCGGCGTGGCTGGCTTGTTGACACCAGCAGGCGCGACTTGCTGTGCGGGCACGCCTGGTTTCACGGCCTCGCGTTGCGTCACATTGCCCGATTGTTGTCCCATGGATCGGCCCCCGCCCATGCGTTTGGCCTCGGCATTCAAGCCGCCCAAAGACAAGACCAAGACCAAGATCAAATTCACAAACTTATTCACAATGTCTCCAAGGAATGCAGCCATACTGGCCGTTCAACACCCATCAGCATTTGATGCCGACGTGCAAGGCTACCACCCCTGCGCTCAGGTTGTGAAAATCCACATGGCCAAAACCGCTACTTTTCATAAGGGTTTTAAGTTCTTCTTGCCCAGGGTGCATACGAATCGACTCTGCCAGGTAGCGGTAACTGCTGTCGTCACCGGCCACCCATTTGCCCATGGGCGGCAAGACCTTGAAGCTGTACCAGTCGTAGAATTTTTGCAAGGGCTTGGCGACTTTGGAAAACTCCAGCACCAACAACTTGCCGCCGGGTTTCAATACACGGCACATCTCTTTCAAGGCCAGGTCTTTGTGGGTCATGTTGCGCAGACCAAAGGCCACGCTGACCAAATTGAAATGTCCGTCTGGAAAAGGCAGTTGTTCGGCATCACACACCAAGGTGGGCAAGACCACGCCCACATTGAGCAAGCGATCGCGCCCGGTCGACAGCATGGCTTCATTGATGTCGGTGTGCACCACCCGACCGGCAGCGCCCACTTTTTTGGAAAATGCCAAAGCCAAGTCGCCCGTGCCACCGGCGATGTCCAGCACCTGATCGCCTTCTTTCAAGTTGGCGACCTGCACGGTATAGGCCTTCCAGACGCGATGCAGTCCCACCGACATCAGGTCGTTCATCACATCGTATTTAGACGCCACCGAGTCGAACACACCACGCACATGCTGGGCTTTGGCGGTTTCATCCACCGTTTTGAATCCGAAATGGGTCGAGCTCATGGGCGTGCTTTCAGGGCAAAATTCAGTGGGAATGGCCGCAGTTGCTACCCGCCGCAGAGGTCATCGGCGCGTCGCGATCAACGCCAGCGGCGCTCAGGCGCTCATGGTACTGCGTCCACAAGTTGTCTTGCTCAGAACCCAGAAAGTACAGGTACTCCCAAGTGAACAAGCCTGATTCGTGGCCATCCGAAAACGTGGGTTTGACCGCATAGTTGCCCACCGGCTCCAAGCTCTCGATACCCACCTGACGCTTGCCGGTTTGCAGCACTTCTTGGCCAGGGCCGTGCCCCTGCACCTCGGCCGACGGCGAGTACACGCGCATCAACTCAAAGGGGATGCGAAACTGCACACCGTCAGAGAACCCCACCTCCAGCACCCGCGATTGGCTGTGCACAGTGAGGGACTCGGGCGTCGGGGTGTCTTTGGTCAAACCGGCCATGGGGCACTTTCAGATTAAACGAGCACGCGCTCGATGCCGCCGGCGTTGGCGGCACTCACATACTCGGGCATCCAGTTTTCACCCAGGATGTGCTTGGCCATTTCGACCACGATGTAGTCGGCTTCGAGCAGGCCGTTTTGCAAGTCATCTTGATAGCGATTCAAACCCATCAGACAGCTCGGACAAGAGGTGAGAATTTTGATGTTCTCCTCAGATTTGACCGCGCCCGATTGCCGCAATGCAACCTCGCCTTTGCGAATTTCTTCTTCTTTGCGAAAGCGAATTTGCGTCGAAATATCGGGACGAGACGAGGCCAAGCCCCCGCTTTCGCCGCAACAGCGAGTGCTCTCCAAAACACCATCGCCCAACAAGGCAGTGACAGTTTTCATCGGCGCCTGCAACTTCATCGGGCTGTGGCAAGGGTCGTGGTACAGGTAAGCGCCTTGGGATTCAAGCTTGATGCCTTTTTCCAGCAAGTACTCGTGAATGTCCACAATGCGGCAACCCGGGAAGATCTTGTCAAACTCATAGCCCTGCAACTGGTCATAGCAAGTACCGCAACTGACCACCACGGTTTTGATGTCCAGGTAGTTCAGCGTGTTGGCGACGCGATGGAACAGCACCCGGTTGTCGGTGATGATTTTTTCGGCCTTGTCGAACTGGCCCGAGCCCTTTTGCGGGTAACCGCAACACAGGTAGCCCGGCGGCAGCACCGTTTGCACACCCGCATGCCACAGCATGGCCTGCGTGGCCAAACCCACTTGGCTGAACAAACGCTCGGAGCCGCAACCAGGGAAATAAAACACCGCCTCGGTCTCGGCCGTTGTAGCCTGCGGATTGCGAATGATCGGCACGTAATCCTTGTCTTCAATGTCCAACAAAGCACGTGCGCCTTTCTTAGGCAAGCCCCCAGGCATTTTCTTGTTAATGAAGTGAATCACCTGCTCTTTGATGGCGGGCTGACCTACAGAGGCTGGGGGCAACTTGGTCTGTTGGCGTGCCCATACATTGAGCACGCGATTGCCCAAGCGCTGGGCTTTGAAGCTGATTTTGGTTAAAGCCTGACCCAGTGCAATCGCACTCGGGCTGGTCGTGCCAATGAACCACGATTGGAACTCGGCCGCAGGCCGGAAACTCTTCTTGCCCATCTTGCGCAGCAAATTGCGCATGTTCATGGTCACGTCGCCAAAGTCTATCTTCACCGGGCAAGGCGACAGGCATTTGTGACACACCGTGCAATGGTCCGCCACGTCCTCAAACTCTTGCCAATGCTTGATCGACACGCCGCGGCGGGTTTGCTCTTCGTACAAGAAGGCTTCCACCAGCAGCGAGGTGGCCAAAATTTTGTTGCGTGGGCTGTACAGCAAATTGGCGCGCGGCACATGGGTGGCGCACACGGGCTTGCACTTGCCGCAGCGCAGGCAGTCTTTCACGCTGGCCGCAATGTCGCCAATATCCGACTGTTGCATGATCAGCGACTCATGGCCCATCAGGCCAAAGCTGGGGGTGTAGGCGTTGGTCAAATCGGCTTGCAAGGTTTCGCCTTGCGGGCCTTTGACGTGACGCATCAGCTTGCCTTTGTTAAAGCGCCCTTGCGGATCGACGCGCTGTTTGTAATCGGCAAACGGTTGCAACTCGGCATCGCTCATGAATTCGAGCTTGGTGATGCCAATGCCATGCTCGCCAGAGATCACGCCGTCCAGGCTGCGCGCCAAGGCCATGATGCGGGTGACCGCTTCATGCGCGGTTTGCAGCATGTCGTAGTTGTCGCTGTTGACCGGGATGTTGGTGTGCACATTGCCGTCACCGGCATGCATGTGCAAGGCCACCCACACGCGCCCTTTGAGCACGCGCTGGTGAATGGCGGTGCATTCGGTCAGGATCGGCTCGAACGCGGCGCCTGAAAAAATCGCACGCAAAGGCTCGCGGATCTGGGTTTTCCAGCTGGCGCGCAGGCTGTGATCCTGCAAGGGCACAAACAAACCTTCCAGGTCGTTCAGCCAACCCTGCCACAAGGCACGCGTCTCGCGCACCACCGCCAAGGCTTGGCCCACCCGCTCTTCGAGCAGCTCGGCGGCGGGAATGTCGTTGGCATCTTCTTGCTTGCCCAAGGGCAAGTTGCCGCGTGCCAAAAATTGCTCCAGTTCGTTGCACAGGGCCAGCTTGTTACGCAAGCTCAAGTCGATGTTGATGTACTCGATGCCGTCGGTGTACTCGGCCATGCGCGGCAGCGGGATCACCACGTCTTCGTTCACCTTGAAAGCGTTGGTGTGCTTGGAGATGGCGGCCGTGCGTTTGCGGTCGGCCCAGAATTTCTTGCGCGCTTCGGGGCTGATGGCGACAAAGCCCTCGCCGCTGCGCGAGTTGGCCAGGCGCACCACCTCGGAGGTGACGCGCGCCACGTCATCGGGGTTGTCGCCGGCAATGTCGGCCAGCAACAGCATCTTGGGGAAATGACCGCGTTTGGACTTGGTGGTGTAACCCACGGCGCGCATATAGCGCTCGTCTAAATGCTCCAAACCGGCCAACAGCACGCCCGAGCGTTTTTGCTCGGCAAACATGAAGTCTTTGATCTCCACAATGCTGGGCACGGCGTCTTTGGCGTTGCCAAAGAACTCCATGCACACGGTGCGGGTGTGCTCGGGCATGCGGTGCAGCACCCAGCGGGCGCTGGTGATCAGGCCGTCACAACCTTCTTTTTGCACGCCAGGCAGGCCGGCCAGAAACTTGTCGGTGACGTCCTTGCCCAGGCCTTCCTTGCGGAAGGCTTTGCCGGGAATCACCAAGGTTTCGGTGCGCAACGGGGTTTTGCCGTCGGCTTTGAAGTAACGCAGCTCAAAAGTCGCGACTTCGGCGTCGTGGATCTTGCCCATGTTGTGGTCCATGCGCACCACGTCCAGCCATTCGGCGTCGGGCGTGACCATGCGCCAGCTGGCCAGGTTATCCAGGGCTGTGCCCCACAGCACGGCTTTTTTGCCGCCAGCATTCATGGCGACGTTGCCACCGATGCAGCTGGCCTCGGCCGAGGTCGGATCCACCGCAAACACAAAACCTGCGCGCTCAGCCGCATCGGCCACGCGCTGCGTGACCACACCGGCTTCGGTCCACAGCGTGGGCACAGGGCGGTCCACACCCGGCAGGTCCAGCAGCTCGACTTGGCTCATGCCTTCGAGCTTTTCGGTGTTGATCACCGCGCTTTGCCAGGTCAGTGGGATCGCGCCGCCGGTGTAGCCGGTGCCGCCGCCGCGTGGAATGATGGTCAGCTCCAGCTCAATACAGCCTTTGACCAGCTGCGCCATTTCGGCTTCGCTGTCGGGCGTGAGCACCACAAACGGGTATTCCACGCGCCAGTCGGTGGCGTCGGTCACATGGCTGACGCGCGACAGGGCGTCAAACTTGATGTTGTCTTTGGCCGTGAGGCGGCCCAAGGCTTTTTGTGTCTGACGACGCAAGCTGGCCATGGCCGCAATGGCCTGGTCAAAAGCTTTCAAGGCCTGTTGCGCCAGGGTCAGCAATTCGCCCACCAGCGCGTCGCGGAGGGCGTCGGCTTCGGGGGTGCGGCGCTTTTGCACTTCGCCCAGGCGGTGGTTCAGGGCGTCGACCAGCATTTGGCGCCGGCCGGGGTTGTCCAGCAAATCGTCTTGCAGGTAGGGATTGCGCTGCACCACCCAAATATCACCCAGCACCTCGTACAGCATGCGGGCCGAACGGCCGGTACGCCGTTCCTGGCGCAGCTGGTTCAGCAAATCCCAGGCGCGGGCGCCCAACAAACGAATCACAATTTCCCGGTCAGAGAAACTGGTGTAGTTGTAAGGAATTTCGCGCAGGCGCGGCGCCGACTCGTCGGCTTGCATCAGGTGTTGGAGCGTTGTGGGTGCGTTCATTGTCTAACCAGTCGCAGCCTGAACCAGGCACAGGTGTGTGTCATAGGCTGAGTGGCAATTTTATCGCAGTGCAACATAACCCTTCGCTCTGAAGGCAGGCTTGGCTCAGCGCCACCCCGGAACTTGGCCAGCCGTCGCTCGCCGCTAAACTCACCTATGGAAAGCACGGATTGTCATTTTTAATTCATGGGACTGTAATGAACATGACATCCAAGCCATTTAGGCTTGAGCGTAGTTTTCGGACTCTTTCACCTCTTCAGGACGCTATCACCATGAATTTAAAACTGACCCTGGCCGCCGCAGCACTGGCCGCCAGCAGCCTTACTGTGCAGGCCCAGACCGAGATACAGTGGTGGCACTCTATGACCGCCGTGAATGGCGAATGGGTCAACGATCTGGCGAAAAACTTCAATGCAAGCCAAAAAGACTACAAGATCAACCCGGTCTTCAAAGGTTCGTACGACGAGTCCATGACGGCGGCCGTGGCGGCTTTTCGCGCCGGCAACGCCCCGCACATCCTGCAAGTGTTCGAAGTCGGTACCGCCACCATGATGGCCAGCAAGGGCGTCGTCGTGCCCGTGGGCAAAGTGATGCAGGACGCGGGCTACAAGTTTGACCCTTCGGTGTATGTGCCCGCGGTGGCCGGTTACTACACAGCGCCCAAT
The DNA here is from genome assembly GCA_903916355.1 of uncultured Burkholderiales bacterium. Classification (GTDB taxonomy): domain Bacteria; phylum Pseudomonadota; class Gammaproteobacteria; order Burkholderiales; family Burkholderiaceae_C; genus Limnohabitans_A. The sequence continues at coordinate 47,407 of CAIWWN010000224.1, forward strand.
GGCCAGATGCTGTCCTACCCGTTCAACAGTTCGACCACCGTGTTCTATTTCAACAAGGACGCATTCAAGGCCGCCGGCATTTCCACTGACAAAGCACCGCAAACTTGGCCTGAAGTGGCCTTGGCCGCGGCCAAACTCAAAGCCAGTGGCCACAAATGCCCGCTGACCATTGCCTGGCAAGGCTGGACCCAGCTGGAAAGCTTCTCCACCTGGCACAACGTCGAACTGGCCACCCAGGGCAATGGCATGCGCGGCCTGAACGCCCGCTTGGTCGCCAACTCGCCTTTGCACGTGCGCCACATCGAAAACCTGGGCAATATGGCCAAACAAGGCCTGTTTGTCTACAAAGGCCGTGCCAACGTGCCTGAGGCCTCCTTCGTTTCCGGTGAATGCGCCATGATCACCACCTCCTCGGGCTTTTACGGCAACGTGGCCAAAAACGCCAAATTTGCCTACGGCCTGTCGACCCTGCCCTACTACCCTGATGTGCCGGGCGCACCGCAGAACACCGTGATTGGCGGCGCGAGTCTGTGGGTGATGTCGGGCAAGAAGGCCGAAGAATACAAAGGTGTAGCCACCTTCTTCAATTACCTGTCGAATGCCGAAGTGCAGTCGGCCAGCCACAAGCGCACCGGCTACCTGCCGATCACCATGGCGGCCTTCAAGCTGACCGAGCAGTCGGGCTTTTACAAGCAAAACCCGGGCACCGACACCGCCGTGAACCAGATGATCCGCAAGACCACTGACAAATCACGCGGCATTCGTCTGGGCAACTATGTGCAGATCCGCGCCATCGAGGACGAAGAGTTTGAGCAGGTCTGGGCCGGCAAGAAAACCGCCAAAGAAGCACTGGACAGCATCAACCTGCGCGGCAACGAGTTGCTGGTCCGTTTCGAAAAAGCCAACAAAGGTTAATGCTTCGTTTTGGCTGCTGAAAAACGCGTTGTCTTTCGCTCACGATGGCTGCCTTGGGCGCTGATTGCACCCCAGTTCGCCATCATCAGCGTCTTCTTTTTCTGGCCCGCCGGTCAGGCCTTGCTGCAATCTTTCCAGCAATCTGACCCGTTTGGCACCTCGGTCGCCTGGGTAGGGCTCGAAAACTTCATCAACCTGTGGAACGACGCGACCTACCTCGCCTCGTTTGAAACCACGGCCCGCTTCTCGCTGCTGGTGGCGGGGTTGGGCATCTCGATCTCGCTGCTCCTGGCCTACTTTGCCGACCGCGTGGTGCGCGGCACCACGCTGTACCGCACCTTGCTGATCTGGCCTTACGCCGTGGCCCCGGCCGTGGCGGGCGTGGTGTGGTTATTTTTGTTTTCGCCCAGCATCGGCGTGGTGTCTTACGCGCTGAACCAATGGGGCTTTGAGTGGAACAGCTTGCTCAACAGCCGCCACGCCATGGCCTTGATCGTCATGGCCGCCGTGTGGAAGCAGCTGTCTTACAACTTTCTGTTTTTCTTGGCCGGGCTGCAAAGCATTCCCAAATCACTGATCGAGGCGGCGGCGATTGATGGCGCTGGCCCTTGGCGCCGCTTTTGGACGATCCAGTTCCCCCTGCTTTCACCCACCAGTTTTTTCTTGCTGGTGATCAACGTGGTCTACGCCTTTTTTGACACCTTCGGTATCGTGGACGCCGCCACCAAAGGCGGGCCTGGCAAAGACACGGCGATCTTGGTCTACAAAGTGTATTTCGACGGCTTCAAGGCCATGGACTTGGGCGGCTCGGCCGCGCAGTCGGTGGTGTTGATGGTGATCGTGGTGGCGCTGACGGTGGTGCAATTTCGCTTCGTCGAGAAAAAAGTGAATTACTGAACATGATCGAGCGCAACCGTTTACTTGACACCATCGCGCACGTCGTGCTCATTTTGGGCGTGCTGGTGGTAGCGTTTCCGATTTACGTCACCTTTGTGGCCTCCACCCACACCATGGAAGAAGTCGTCAAAACCCCCATGCCGCTGTGGCCGGGCAGTCACCTCATTGAGAACTACAGCGCCGCCTTATTGGGCGATCGTATTGGCATGGGCTCGACAGCGCCCGTGGGCCACATGATGCTGGTGAGCTTGATCAGCGCTTTGGTCATCTCGCTGGGCAAGATCGCCATCTCGCTGCTCTCGGCGTTTGCCATCGTTTTCTTTCGCTTTCCGTTTCGCATGGCCATTTTTTGGTCGATTTTCATCACCCTCATGCTGCCGGTGGAAGTGCGCATTGGCCCCACCTACCAAGTGGTGGCCGACTTGGGACTGCTCAACAGTTACGCCGGCCTCACTGTGCCTTTGATTGCCTCGGCCACGGCGACTTTTTTGTTTCGGCAATTCTTCTTGACCATTCCCGACGAGCTGATTGAAGCCGCGCGCATGGACGGCGCCAGCCCGATTCAGTTTTTCAAAGACATCCTGCTGCCCCTGTCGGTGACCAGCATGTCGGCCCTGTTTGTAATCCAGTTCATTTACGGCTGGAACCAGTACCTGTGGCCGCTGTTGGTGACCACCGAAGAAAACATGTACCCGGTGGTGATCGGCATCAAGCGCATGATCTCAGGGGGTGATGCGCAAACCGAATGGAATATCGTCATGGCCACGGCCATGCTGGCCATGATCCCGCCGGCGCTGGTGGTCATGCTGATGCAAAAATGGTTCGTCAAGGGCCTGGTTGATACTGAAAAATAATGGCTTCCATCACACTCTCTCACGTGGTCAAACGCTATGGTACGGGCGCCAAAGCGGTACCCGTCATCCACGGCCTGAACGCGCAAATTCACGATGGCGAATTCGTTGTCATCGTCGGCCCCTCGGGCTGCGGCAAGTCCACGCTGCTGCGCATGGTGGCTGGCCTGGAAGACATCACGGGCGGCACCATCTCGATTGGAGCGCGTGTGGTCAACGACTTGGAGCCGGCCGAGCGCGACATTGCCATGGTGTTCCAGAACTACGCGCTGTACCCGCACATGAGCGTGTTCGACAACATGGCCTACGGTTTAAAGATCGCCAAAGTGTCACCCGCCGACATCCAAACCCGCGTCGACAAAGCCGCTGGCATTTTGCAGCTGAGTCAGCTGCTGCAGCGCAAGCCGCGCGAGCTCTCAGGCGGCCAGCGCCAGCGCGTGGCCATGGGCCGGGCCATCGTGCGCCAGCCGCAGGTGTTTTTGTTTGACGAGCCGCTGTCGAACCTGGACGCCAAACTGCGCGCCCAGACCCGACTGGAAATTCAAAAACTGCACCGCGAGCTGGGCATCACCAGCCTGTTTGTCACGCACGACCAGGTCGAGGCCATGACCCTGGCGCAACGCATGATCGTCATGAACGGCGGCGTGATGGAGCAATTTGGCACGCCCGAAGAGGTTTACA